>DATLVC010000066.1:0-10531 GCA_035577685.1 Micropepsaceae bacterium
GAGGCGTCCGCCACCAGGCGCGGCAGCGCGCGCGAATCGGACACGGGTTTGCCGTCAAAAGACAGCACCACATCGCCGTTCTGAACACCCGCTTTGGCCGCGGGGCCGCCGTCGGTCATTCCGGCAATCAGGGCTCCGCGCGGTCTATCCAGGTTCATGCTTTCAGCAATTTCGTCCGACACCTGTTGGATGCGCACACCGAGCCAGCCGCGCTGGATCTTTCCCGTCGCCCGCAATTGGGCGAGCACGTTCTTGGCGGCATTGGACGGGATCGAGAAGCCGATGCCGACCGAACCGCCAGTCGGCGAATAGATCGCCGAATTGATGCCGATGACTTCGCCGTCCATGTTGAACAGCGGGCCACCGGAATTGCCGCGATTGATCGGCGCATCCGTCTGGATGAAATCGTCATAGGGCCCCGAATTGATGTCGCGGTTGCGGGCCGAAACGATGCCCGTGGTCACCGTGCCGCCAAGGCCGAACGGATCGCCGATCGCCATCACCAGATCGCCCACGCGCGCTCTGTCCGAATCGCCGAATTTGGCGACCGCCAACGGCTGCTTCGAATTCACTTTGAGGAGCGCGAGATCGGTCTTGTCGTCGGTGCCGACCAGAGTCGCGGGAAGCGACGTGGTATCGCTCAGGATGACCGTAATTTCGTCGGCCCCTTCGATAACGTGGTTGTTGGTCACGATGTAGCCGGCCGGATCGATGACGAAACCCGAGCCCAGCGACTGCACGCGGCGCGGCCGGTTGCCGCGGTCTAAAAAGTCCTTGAAGAAATCATCCAGCGGCGAGCCCTGCGGGGCTTGCGGCTGAGCCGGAGCTTCGGCGTCGGGGCGGCGGCGAAGAGTCTGGGAGGTGGAGATGTTCACGACCATGGGCAACAGGCGCTCAGCCAGGTCGGCATATCCTTGCGGCCGTGCCGCGATAGCCGGTGGAACCGTGACCGCCGGTCCGGCCGTTACCGGCCGCGCTGGAGCCGCCGGCACCGCCGCCGCCTTCGTGACGGGCGCGGGAGCCGCCGGCGCAGGAGCCGCGGCCGCTCCGAAACCGAGCGAAACGAGCACAAGCGTGGACGCAAATGTTGCGAAATGCGACCGCGCAGCGGAGCGAGAGATGGAAGCCAGGGACATGGAACGATCCTCTATCGTCGTGACAGGGGCAAAGCCCAAAAGAACACTACGCATCAGTTTAGCCACAGTCGAAGCAGACGCGGGAAAAAGCACGTTCATTTTCCCTTGATCGGCTTCGGCCAGCGGCCGCTACAGCCATCATGCGCTGAGGCGGGTTTGGGGACAAGCGTCTGGCCCTCCCCCCTTGGGCTCTCAAGGGGGGAGGGAAGATGCGGGTTAGCGCCGTGGGGCGCCGGCGCCCTGGCTGAAATACCGGAAGAAATCGCTATCCGGCGACAGGATGACCGTCGTGTTCTCGCCCTTCAGCGATTGCTGATAGGAGGTCATCGAGCGGTAAAACGAAAAGAAATCCGGGTCTTGGCCGAAAGCTTCGGCAAAGATGCGATTCTTTTCCGCATCGCCCTGCCCTTTGGTGATCTCCCCCTGCCGCGTGGCTTCGGCCACGGTGACGGTGGCATCGCGATCGGCTTTGCTTCGGATCTCCTGCGAAATCTGCTCGCCCTGGGCGCGGAACTCATTCGCCTGCCGCACGCGTTCCTGCTGCATGCGCCGATAGATGGCTTCGCTGTTCTGCTGCGGCAAATCGGCCCGGCGTATGCGGACGTCGACGACCTCGATGCCGAAATTCTTGGTTTCCGAATTCACGCCGTTGCGGATGTCGACCATCAGCTTGGCGCGTTCGCCGGAAAGCACCGCGACGAAGGTCTGCGAACCCAGAATGCGGCGCACATTCGAGCCGAGGATGGACTGCAGCCGCACAGCTGCGACGTTTTCATCGGTCAGCGATTGATAGAATTGCAGCGCGTTGGTGATGCGCCAGCGGGCAAAAGCATCCACAACGAGGCGCTTTTTGTCCTGTGCGATGACCTCTTGGGCGGGCAGATCGAGGTAAAGCACGCGCTTGTCGAGATAGAGCACGTTCTGGAACGGCCAAGGCAATTTCACGTGCAATCCGGGCGTGGTCACCGGCTCAAGCGGCTGGCCCACCTGGAGCACAAGCGCCTGCTGCGTTTGATGCACGGTGTAGAGCGAGGACAGAAGGATGATCACAAGAACCACGGCCCCGGCGACGGCGGCGACCAATTGCGTGCGCTTCATGGCCGGCCTCCGCTCGCATCGGCAACGGGCGCGCCCGGCCGCGTCGGTGTTCCCTGCCTCAGTTCCGGCAGCGGCAGATAAGGCAGCACTCCCGGCCCGCCTTTGTTGTCGACGATCACCTTATTCATGCCGCCGAGAACTTCGCTCATCGTATCGAGATAGATGCGGCGGCGCGTGACATCAGGCGCCTTTTTATATTGGTCGTAGACCGAAACAAACCGCGCCGCTTCACCTTGGGCTTCGGCGGTGACCTGCTGCTTGTACCCCTCGGCCTGCTGCACGATGCGTGCCGCCTGGCCGCGCGCTTCGGGCACAACCTTGTTGGCATAGGCTTCCGCTTCGTTGCGCATACGGTCCTGATCGGTCTGCGCGGCCTGAACGTCGCGATAGGCCTCGATCACCTGCGCCGGCGGATCGGCTTTCTGCATCTGCACGCGCGTTATTGTCACGCCAGCCTTGTAGGCATCGAGAATGGCCTGGGTGAGGTCGCGCACCTCTTCCTGGATGGGTTCGCGATTGGCCGTGAGGATGGGCTCGATCTGATTCTTGCCCACGACTTCGCGCATGGCGCTTTCGGCAACCGCTTTGATAGTGCCGTCCAACTGACTGTCCGGATTTTCGACATTGAACAGGAACGCGGCGGCGTCCTTGATCACCCAGAAGACGGTGAAATTGATGTCGACGATATTTTCGTCGCCCGTGAGCATCAGACTTTCTTCAGGCACGTCGCGCGCACCTTCGGAATTGCCGAGGCGATAGCCGATATTGAGCTGATTCTCGCGCGTGACTTTGGGAATCGTAACCGCATCGATCGGCCAGGGTAGATGATAGTTGATGCCCGGACTCGTGTTCCCGATATAGGCGCCGAAACGTGTCACCACGCCGACCTCGTCCGGATCGACCACATAGACACCCGATGCCAGCCAAACCACGACGACGATCAGTCCCACAATCAGGGCGCCGCCATTGCCGAAACCTTTGGGCAGGAGCTGACGCAGCCTTTCCTGGCTGCGCTTGAGAAGCGCTTCGAGATCAGGCGGGTTCGGACCGCCGCCGGAGGGACCTGTCCCCCAGGGACCACGCCCGCCACCGCCGGGCCGACCGCCGCCGTTCTGATTGTTCCAAGGCATTGGGTTTCCTCAGCCGAGTTGCGAAAGCCGCGCCCCTTAAAGGACAAAGCCTACCAAAGATTGGTTTCGCCCGGCGCGGCCTATATATGGTCTTATCTGCGCCACCGCAAATATAAGAACCGTAAGAGAGACCCATGGCCGCCCCAACCGAGGCCGAAATCATCAAGAGTTTACAGGCTGTTCGCGATCCCGTGACCGGCAAGAACGTGGTCGAGGCGGGCCTGATTGAGGGACTGGCCACGCGCGCCGGCCATGTGACATTCGCGGTCGAAGTGGCCCCGGAGCGCGGCCCGGCGGCGGAACCGCTGCGAAAGGCGTGCGAGGACGCGGTGTCGCGCCTTCCCGGGGTGTTGTCGGTGACCGCGGTTCTTACCGCACATCGCGAGCGCAATCCGAAGCCGCGCGCCCCCGCGGCGCAGGGTCATACCCATGGCCATCAGCACCAACATGGTCCCGCTCCGACCGACACAAGCAAAGGCGTAGCCGGTGTCGGCTCCATCATCGCGGTGGCGTCCGGCAAAGGCGGTGTCGGCAAATCGACGCTCGCCGTCAATCTCGCGCTCGGCCTGTCGGCTCTGGGACTGAAAGTCGGATTGCTCGACGCGGATATTTACGGTCCCTCGGTACCGCGGCTGCTCGCCATCAAGGAGAAGCCGCGTTCCGACGGCAAGAAGCTGTTTCCCATCGAGAAGTTCGGGCTGAAGATCATGTCGATCGGCTTCCTGGTCGATGAAGACAAGCCGATGATCTGGCGCGGACCGATGGTGCAGAGCGCGATCACACAAATGCTCGGCGATGTCGAATGGGCGCCGCTCGATGTGCTTGTGGTCGACATGCCGCCCGGAACCGGTGATGCGCAATTGACGCTGGCCCAGCGGGTGCCGCTGAAGGGGGCTGTTATTGTCTCGACGCCGCAGGACCTGGCACTGATCGATGCGCGCAAAGGCCTTGCCATGTTCCGCAAGACCGAAGTTCCCGTGCTCGGCATTGTCGAGAATATGAGCGTCTTCATCTGTCCCAATTGCGGACATGAAAGCCACATCTTCGGCCATGGCGGTGCCCGTGCAACAGCGCAGGAACTCGGTGTCGATTTCCTGGGCGAGATTCCGCTCGTGCCCTCGATCCGCGAGACCTCCGATGCGGGGGCGCCCATTGTCGTCTCGGCGCCAGGCAGTCCCGAAGCGCGCGCCTTCATTGCGGTTGCCGGACGCGTGGCGGAAAAATTATCAGCCGGTCAGATGCGGCCCGCGCCGAAAATCATCTTCGATTAAATTCGCGCGCATTCGGAACTCCCGTCACGCTTGCGGTGTTTTGGTCTGACCGGGGCGATTCCGAGGAGATGACCATGCCGTGTGACGAACAACGTCAATCCGACGCTATGGACGACCAAGAAAGCTCAGGCGCCGAGACCGGCGAAATGGAAGACATGGGCCGCTCCAGAAGAGCCGGCGCAGCGCGGCGCGGGCGTCGGAAGACCAGCGCAGCGGGCTCAAAACGCGGGCGCAAACCCGCTAAGGCCGTCGGCAAGCGTGGACCTGGGCGGCCTAAAGGTAGCGGGCGCGCCAAAACTGCTGCGTCCAGGATGAAGACAAAGCGTGTCGCAGCCAAAGTGGGGACACGCGCAAAGGCGACCGCTCGGCGCCTCAAATCGGCCACTGCCGTTCGCAAGACCGCCGGCGCAAAACCCGGGCGCCCCAAAACCAGCGGACGCCGCAAAGCTGGTGCCCGGAGCCGGACTACCGCGGCAAAAGCGGTCGCGGCCGCGAAAAAGACCGTGCGCGCGCTTACCGGTGCGAAGCGCGGACGCAAGCCGGGCGTACGCAAAGCCACGAAGCGCGCAAGCCGCAGGAACGACATGGGCGCCAGCGCCATGAGCCTGTTGGCCAAGCTATCGCCGTTCTAGGACAACAAAGGCGTAGCGAAGACCGCCCGATTCGAAGGGGCCTTCGCGCGCCACCTCTTTCCAAAGTTGCGGATCGAGTGGCGGCATCACCGCGTCGCCCTCGACGCGCGCCATGATTTGCGTCCAATGCACACGATGCGCGCGCGGCAGCGTGGCGGCGAAGATCGCTTCGCCGCCGATGACCATGATCTCCGGTGGCTGTTCACGCTCTGCGGCGGCGAGAGCGTCTTCGACGGAATGGGTAACGATGGCGCCCTCCGCGCGAAAATCGGAATCGCGCGTGACGACGATATTGGTGCGCCCCGGAAGCGGCTTGCGTGGAAGCGAGTCCCAGGTCTTGCGGCCCATGATGACGGGTTTGCCCAGGGTGAGCGCCTTGAAGCGTTTCAAATCCTCGGGAAGGTGCCAAGGTAGCGCACCCTTCGCGCCGATAACGTCGTTCTCTGCCACCGCGACGATCAACGTAATGGGCGCCGTCATTGTGCAAGCTGTTCCAGCGCAGCGCCCCGCAGGCGGCAGATGCGCCAATCCTTTGCGATCGGAGCGCCGATGCTTTCATAGAATGCGATCGCATGCGCGTTCCAATCGAGCACGATCCAATCGATGCCTGCAGCACCTTCCGTTCGCGCCACGTGCGCCAGGTGCCGGAAGAAGGCGCGCCCGATGCCGCGCCGGCGAAACTCAGGCCGCACGAAGATATCCTCGAGAAAAATGATGGGAACCGCCTGGAACGTCGCATAGTTGCGAAACCAGACGATAAGGCCGGCGAACGTACCCTCCCATTCCGCGACATCGCATTGCACGCGTCTGTGTCCGCCCATGAAGTCGCGGGCAACGATACCCGGCGTCAGCCGGAACATGTGGCCCAATTTTTCGAACGCGGCAAAGTCGCGCAAGCACGCGACAATAGGTTCTTCATCGCCCGGCCGCGCATCACGAATTACAGGCGGCGTGCTCACACCGCCACCGCGGCCTTGATGTGCGGATGCGCCTGATAATTTTCGAGCGTGAAATCTTCGTAGCGGAAGCCGAAAATATCCTTCACCGCCGGATTCAGCTTTATGATCGGCAAAGGATAAGGGCGCCGCGTCAATTGCTCGCGCGCCTGATCGAGATGATTCAAATAAAGATGCGCATCGCCGAACGTATGGATGAATTCGCCCGGTTGGAGTCCCGTCACTTGCGCCACCATCATGGTCAGAAGCGCATAGGACGCGATATTGAACGGAACGCCGAGGAAAATATCCGCCGAGCGTTGATAGAGCTGGCAGGAAAGCCTGCCGTTGCCGACATAGAACTGAAACAGGCAATGGCAGGGCGGCAACGCCATCTTCGGTACGTCGGCGGGATTCCAGGCCGTCACGATCAGACGGCGGGAATCGGGGTTGCGTTTGATGTCGGCCACGACCTGCGCGATCTGGTCGATGGTGCCGCCATCGGGATTGGGCCAGGAGCGCCATTGATGGCCATAGACGGGGCCGAGATCGCCCTTCGCATCGGCCCACTCATCCCAGATGCGCACGCCGTGGTCTTGCAGGAAGCGCACATTGGTGTCGCCGCGCAGAAACCACAGCAATTCGTAGATGATGGATTTGACGTGGAGTTTCTTGGTGGTGACGAGCGGAAAGCCGTCCGCCAAATCGAACCGCATCTGGTGGCCGAAAACGGACAAGGTGCCGGTGCCGGTACGGTCGCGCTTTTCCAGCTCTTCACGGAGCACGCGTTCCATCAGATCGTGATACTGGCGCATGATTCGAAAATGCCGAAATCTGAGTCCCGATGCATTGTAACCAGCGCACGAGGGTCTGTCCCAAGGCCGCCTATCGGAGCGAATCCGGCCAAATCGTTACCCACAGAAAGGTAATGAGCAGAAACACAAGCACAGCATAGCTGGAGTAGACATAGCGCCGATAGCGTGCGGGCTGATGCGCGCGCGTAATAGTTCCTCGGCGGCCTCGGGCGTGGCCAGTCTTACGGGTACGGATCAGATCCCCGACTACCAACACGGCCACGATCAGATCCAGAAAAATCAGATATTTCGGGTCGCGCATCGGGGTACGGGGTCGGATTGGGGTCCCAAAATAGCGGAAATTTCCGGGCCTTGGGGCTTGTCTCAGCCTAGCCTTCAATTGTTTACCCCCAACCCCTATATAGAGGGTGTCCCGCAGGACTTGTCCTGATGGACTATGGCGATAAACGGCCTCGTAATAAGCGGCCCGGACCCGGGGGCGGTACCCGGCGCCTCCACCAAATGCCCATCTGAGCCTCATCCTAGGCTAGGTTCGGGTGGGCATCTGTGGGGGCGAAACAGGATCGACGGACGTGTAAAGGTGGTTCTTTCGCTCGGTATGGTATCCGCCGTTATCGGGCTATCTGTATAGGTGCCAACGATAATGAAATGGCCCTCGCTGCTTAATTAAAACCTAAGCAAGCGCGGTTTCGGGGAGGCACCGGGCAACAGAAGCCTCCCCACTTCTACCTTCAACCGGTGCGATGCGAAATTTCAATTCGCCGTTCCTGACTTCTGGCGTCCGAATTGTTGCTCGACTAAAGTCGATTCATGGCGAAGGATTTCATCGGATATGAAGCGCTCACCGACCGCGCTCTACGCGGTGTGGTGAAGGAGGCCCTGAAGCGCGTCCAGAAACAGGGCCTGGTCGGCAGCCATCATTTCTATCTCACCTTCAAGACGCATGATCCCGGGGTCGAGATCCCCGATTTCCTGAAGGAACGTTATCCCGACGAAATGACCATCGTGCTGCAGAACCAGTTCTCGGGCCTGCATGTCACGGAAGACGGCTTCGAAGTGACGCTGGGCTTCCAGAAATTGCCCGCGACGCTGACGGTGCCTTTCGCGGCCCTGACCGGCTTTGTCGATCCGTCGGTGCAGTTCGGGCTGCAATTCAAGAACGCCACGGCCGCGCAAAACCCAAATGTGGTCCCAAAAGAGCCCGCGAAAACAACGGCCCTGCCGGCAAGTCCGCCACCGCCGCAGCGGCAGCCGGACCTCTCTGCCAAAGCGGCCGATGCCGACCCCGGCACTTCGCAAATCGTGAGTTTGGACAAGTTCCGGAAGAAGTGAGGCTTGTTAGCCGGACCGCCCTTCGCGTAAACGAAGCGGGTCCTCATTCTCCGAGACCCTTCCATGGCCAAGACCCGTACCGAAACCGACACGTTCGGCCCCATCGAAGTTCCCGCTGACCGTTATTGGGGGGCGCAAGCTCAACGCAGTCTGGGCAATTTCAAGATCGGCTGGGAGAAGCAGCCGGCCGCCATCGTGCGCGCGCTCGGCATCGTCAAGCGCGCCGCGGCCGAGACCAATATGGAGCTCGGCCATCTGGACCCGAAGATCGGCCAGGCCATCGTGAAGGCGGCGACCGAGGTGCTGGAGGGCAAGCTCAACGATCATTTTCCGCTGGTGGTCTGGCAGACCGGCTCGGGCACGCAATCCAATATGAACGCGAACGAGGTGATCTCGAACCGCGCCATCGAGATGCTGGGCGGCGAGATGGGCTCGAAGAAGCCAGTCCATCCCAACGACCACGTGAATATGAGTCAGTCCTCCAACGATACCTATCCGACCGCGATGCATATCGCCTGCGCCGAAGAGATCGCGCATCGGCTGATCCCGGCGCTGCAGAAATTGCGCAACGCGCTGAACGACAAGGCGCAAGCCTGGAAGGACATCATCAAGATCGGCCGTACCCACACCCAGGATGCGACGCCGCTGACCCTGGGCCAGGAATTTTCCGGCTACACCCAGCAGGTCGAGAACGGCATCGAGCGCATCGAAATGACGCTGCCCAAATTGATGCAGCTCGCCCAGGGCGGCACCGCCGTCGGCACTGGGCTGAACGCGCCAGTGGGCTTCGCGCAGATGGTGGCGGACCGAATCGCGCACATCACGCAGATGCCGTTCACCACCGCGCCCAACAAATTCGAGGCGCT
The DNA here is from genome assembly GCA_035577685.1 of Micropepsaceae bacterium. GTDB lineage: Bacteria > Pseudomonadota > Alphaproteobacteria > Micropepsales > Micropepsaceae > CAIYRG01. The sequence goes on from DATLVC010000066.1 coordinate 9,216, forward strand.
GGCCGCGCATGATGCGATGGTATTCAGCCATGGCGCGATCAATACGGTGGCGGCCTCTCTGTTCAAGATCGCGAACGACATCCGGTTGCTCGGCTCGGGCCCGCGCGCCGGATTGGGCGAGCTGGCCCTGCCCGAAAACGAGCCGGGCTCATCGATCATGCCGGGCAAGGTGAACCCGACCCAGTGCGAGGCGATGACGCAGGTCTGCACGCAGATTTTCGGCAATCACGCCACCATCACCTTTGCCGACAGCCAGGGTCATTTTGAGCTGAACGTCTACAATCCGGTGATGGCGTATAATTTTCTGCAGAGTGTGCGGCTGATGGCCGATGCGGCGGTTTCCTTCACCGACAATTGCGTGGTCGGAATCGAGCCCCGCCGTGACAACATCAAAGCGGGCGTCGAGCGCTCGCTGATGCTGGTGACGGCGTTGGCGCCGAAAGTGGGCTACGACAATGCGGCGAAGATCGCCAAGACGGCGCACAAGAACGGCACCACTTTGCGCGAGGAAGCGCTGAAGACGGGGCTCGTCACCGGCGAGGAATTCGATGCCATCGTACGGCCTGAGAAGATGATTTCGCCCGGCTGATGTTGCAAATCGTCCGTATTCTCGAAGACCTGCCGGAGGATTTCGAGGTCTTGCGGCAAAGTGCCGTCAATGAGGGATGGCACCATCTCGACAGACTTGCCGAAGATTGGAATCGCGGCGCGCTCCGCTACGACGCGAGCGGTGAGGCTCTCCTGGCGGCATACGAAAATGGTGTCGTGGGCGCCATCGGAGCGGTCTGCATCGAACCCAATCCAGCGGATGGGCCAGCGCGGCGGATGCGCCGGTTCTATGTTGGACCGCAATTCCGTCGCCGCGGGGTTGGACGCACGCTGGCAACGGCCCTGATTCAGCAAGGATGGGCTGCCGCCCCACTTCTTACGGTTCATGCCAGCAAGCCGGAATCGATCGCGTTCTGGGAGAGCCTGGGTTTCCACCCCGATGCCCGCAACGGTTGGAGTCACAGTCTTCGCCGTTAACTCCGGTACAGTTGAGCCTTATTTCGCCAGCGCGGGCCAATCGCCGATCTTGATCCGCGCCACTTCCGCTGCGCCGCCTTTGCCATCGGGGCGAAATACGATCGTCTCACCGGCCGCCGCATCGATGCCGAAGCTGCCCTGAATATTCGGCGCATGGGTGACGATGAGAGTGTTCGTGCCGGCCTGCGGTGCCTCGGCAGTTTTCGCCTTGAGCCATGTGACGCGCGCGCCGTCCGCCGTGGTCTGCATGCCTGCCGCGCCCTCGTCCAGCTCGGGAAAAATCTTTGCTG
>DATLVC010000067.1:0-5622 GCA_035577685.1 Micropepsaceae bacterium
TGCTTTCCGACGGCGTTCATATCGTGGTGGGAACGCCCGGACGGCTGCGCGACCATTTGGAACGCGGCGCGTCGAAAGTTTCCGATCTCAAGGCGTTGGTGCTCGACGAAGCCGACGAAATGCTGGACCTTGGCTTCCGCGAGGATTTGGAATTCATCCTGCAAACCACGCCCGCCGAGCGCCGGACACTGTTGTTCTCCGCGACGTTGCCCAAGGCCATCGTAACTCTCGCAAAACATTATCAGCGCGATGCCTTACGCATTCAGACGTCCGGCGAAGAGCACGGGCATGCGGATATCGAATACCGTGCGCTGCGCATCGCCGCCCATGACGTCGAACATGCGATCGTCAATGTGTTGCGGTATATCGAACCGGCCAGCGCACTCGTCTTCTGCAACACCCGCGAGGCCGTCCGCCACCTTCAGGCCACATTGCTGGAACGGGGCTTCTCGGCCGTGTCGCTTTCGGGCGAACTGACGCAAGCCGAGCGCAACCATGCGCTCCAGGCGCTGCGGGACGGACGTGCACGCGTGTGCGTGGCGACCGATGTGGCGGCGCGCGGGATCGACTTGCCCGATCTGGGTCTCGTCATTCACGCGGAACTCCCCAACGACGCAGAGGTCCTGCAACATCGCAGCGGCCGTACCGGCCGCGCCGGACGCAAAGGCGTGAGCATTCTTCTGGTGCCACCGGCCGCCCGGCGCCGCGCCTCGCAATTGCTGAGTTCCGCGCGCATCGCTGCCAATTGGGGCGCTGCGCCCTCGCCGGAGGCGATACGGCAATTGGATCAGGAACGGTTCCTGCAAAACCCGATTTTGACGGAACCTGCGAGCGAAGAGGATATCGCCTTCGCAAAAGCATTGTTGGCACAGCGCTCCGCCGAGGATTTGGCTGCGGCTTTGGTGCGCCTCTATCACTCGAATTTGCCCGCGGCGGAGGATTTGTCCGATCCCGGCGGCGCGAACGACCGCGCCGACACGCGCCGGAAATGGGAACCGCGCCCGCCGCGCGAGGAACGCGAACCGGGCGAGCACAAACGCAAACCGGGTGCGGAAAGCAGCGAAAGCCGCGGCCGGGCACCCATGAAAAGCGTGTGGTTCCGCCTCGACATCGGGCGGCGGAAGAATGCCGATCCGAAATGGCTGGTCCCCATTATTTGCCGCAAGGGAAACGTCACCAAGCAGGATATTGGCGCTATCCGCATATTCGACAACGAGACCAAATTTGAAATCGACGAACGGGTGGCCGAGCAGTTTGCGCAATCCGTCCGCAACGCCACACGCGGAGACGGCAATATCGAGCCCTCGTCCGCCCCCGGTTCCCGGGCGCCGGGGCGCTTTGCACGGCCGCAAGAAACCCCGAAGAAATCTCACGGCGCGGCGAAAGACGAAGGCGGTGCGCCACCGGCGCGCGAGCCGGGCAAGGCGAAGTTCGGCGGCAAGCCGAAATTCGGCAAGTTCAAGCCCAAACACAAAGACAAGAAACAGCCCTGACGCGGCTGGCGGCTATTCACGATGCAGTCCCTCAACGCCGAGAATTATGGCCGAAACGCGGAGACTCCCTTCCCCATTCGCAATGACCGATGACCCATTTCGGATGTTCAATGCGCTTGAACAGCATCGTGGGCTCGCCAATTCCTCAAGTAACCGACGAGATCCCGTCGGTGTGACAACAGTCACAGCGGGCTCTGGCCCAACACATTACGGTATTTGAGAGCCACACTAGGGGCTCTTTGATCTTCCGGGAGGGGCGATCTCCCGGTCACAGCCCGATTCCAATCAAGGGAGGTGGGAACTCCCCGCACGATTGGCTTGGTGTGATCCGGGAAACGCCACACGACGGGGCCAAATTCGTCAAAGGAGGAAGCCATGAAGGCAATCATCACAACGACAGTTGCGTTGAGTTTAGCTGCCATCTTTGCGGTTTCGGTCGATGCCCAGGGGCAAGCTCCCGCGGGTCCGCCTGTACTTGCAAAGGCGTTGGCGCCTGCAAAGAGCATGAGTTCGCTTCTGCGAGTGACGTCGCCTACTTATTCAGGCGAAGAGCTTGACGACAAATACACACAGAACGGCGATAATATCTCACCGCCGTTGCATTGGTCCCCAGGCCCCAGCGGCACGCAGTCCTTTGTTGTATTCGCCGAAGACGCAGGCGTCGACCGGCATGATCCGATCGTCCATTGGATTGTCTACAATATTCCGCCCCACAAACAGGAGCTTTCTCAGGCGATTCCCGCCGGAGCCAGTTTGGACGATGGCACCATGCAAGGTAAGAATGTGCGCGGCACGATCGGATATGTCGGTCCGAAACCTCCGGCCGGTCAGACTCATCCCTATCATTTCGAAGTGTTCGCGTTGAACACCTCGCTCAAACTCGATCCCGCCAGCGCGGATCGCAACGCCGTGGTTGCCGCGATGAAAAATCACGTCCTCGCAGAGGGCGACCTCGTGACAAATTACACCGGCAAGTAGTTCTCGGGCGGAGAAGATTGCAGTAACGTCGCGTGTTTCACGGCCGCCGTTACTGCAATGCCTGTCTTGTTGCGGTTACGGTTCGGAAAAATCGGTATTGCGGCGTCTTCCGGCGCGCTGCAATTGGCGCAAGCCGTTCATATCCAAAATTTCGATATTTCCCGCCTTCAGGCGCCGAGCCAAACCTTCGTGTTCAAGTCTTGCAAATGCGCGTGCAACGGTTTCGCGCGCAATCCCCAGATAGTCGGCGAGGTCGAACCGATTGATCGGCAAATTCAGGCACGATGTTTTCGTGTCATAGAATTCGGGATATTGCAGAAACTCGAGCAGGAAATTTGCAAGTCTTTGATAGGTGCTCTGCTGTCCCAGGATCATGATCTGCCGTTGCGCCTGACGAAGATCGTGCGCCACCCTGACCAGCATATTCAATTGCAATTGCGGTTCTCGCATCATGATCTCCTTTAGCCGCTGCCAAGGAAACCGATAAATTCGCAACGGACACACCGCTTCCACGGTGTTGACGTAGACGCCCCGCTCCGGCAGTCCGAACAAATCACCCGGCACCATGAACGCCATAATTTGACGCTGGCCATTCGCGGCATGACGGCTGATCCTCACAACGCCTTCGTCGATCGCGTATATAAAATGCGCATCTTCTCCTTCGGAAAAGATAGTGATTCCACCACGTCTGTAATCCAAGACGGTCGCGATGTTTCGAAGCTCCTGCTGTTCTCTGGGAGAAAGCAGATTTTCGATGCCGGACGGGCGATCGCTTATTTTGTCGAACGGCCGCGCGCGTATCTCCGGTGCGCGCTTCTTCTCAGGGGTACTGCTGCTGGGCAATAGGCGTTTCATAGGCTTCATTTAGCCTGAAACCACATTTGATATCCAAGATCACAGCCCCGTCTCAAGTGAGCCCCATCGTGGCCTCCTGCAGCATGATGTCGCCGCTTCCCTACGACGCCCCTCTGTTGTCGTGCCCATCACCTGGTTTCGGACGACCGCCTTCGCATGCAAACGTCCCGTACGCGGCCCCATGAGGGACGTCAGCCTTCATATTGCAGGACGTGCATGCCCGCGTTCCAATCGGTTACATACATCAAGCCTTCGGGCGTTACGTAGACGTCGCAACTCTGCGGCGCGAGGGCCACGCCCGAATGGGTGTCGACCAATTTCTTCGGGGCGGGTGGAACCCAGAACGCGATCTCCTTCGGCTCGAACTGGTTCTTGATGTCGAACACGCGCACGCCGGCATTGTGATAGGTGGCGAAGATCGTCGTCTCGCTCTGGAACGAGCCGGGGCGGTTTTCGTGCAGATTGTGCGGCCCGAAATTCCCGATAGCGCAATAGTTGCGGTCCTTGGGCGCAGGCAGGGTACCGATGGGAAGCGGGTTCGCATCGTTGCGCACATCCACGACCCAGGTAAAGAACATGCCCTTCTCGCAATTCTCGGCATTGGATTCCTCGGCTACGAGGACGAGCTTGCGTCCGGGCAAGGGCAACGGCGTGTGCGTGCCGCCGGCAAAAGGCGGCGTCCAATTGATGTGCGACAGCAGTTTGGGATGCGCCGGATCGCCGACATCGTGGATGGTGAAGCCGCCATCGCGCCAGGCGCCATAGCCGCGGTTTCCCGCCACGATCATGTGGTGCAGCGCAACGCGTTTGCCTTTCGGCGTGGTGTTGGGTTCCTTGGCGGCGCGGTTCATGCCGGGCAGCCATGCCTTCGAGATGAGCTGGGGCTTGGTGATGTTGCTGACATCGACGATGCCAAGGATGTGATCGGTGAAGCCATCGAAATGCGCCGCGACATAGGCATAGCGCCCACCCGTCCACCACAGCCGGTTGATGCCGAAGCCCGGCAGTTGCAGAAAGGCGATCTCGCGCGGGGAAGCGGGGTCGGTCTTGATGTCCCAGACGGAAAGCCCGGCGCGGAACGGCACTTTCTTGGTGATGCTGTCGGCGAGCGTGTTCTCGAAATAAGACCGCGCATCATCATAGGATTGCATCGCCATGACATTGGCGCCCTCGGCGACGAGCAGAATATCCTCGGCGACCTGCAAATGATGCGTGCTCGTATTGGGCCCGGTCAGGACATATTTCACCGGCTTCAGATTGCGCGGGTCAGAGGTATCCATCACGCTGAAGCCGTCGGTGAATTGATGCCCGATATAAAGATGGCGGCGGTTGAGCATGATCTGCACGCCGTCGGGACGGCCGCCCTGGTCGCTCCAGGAGATGTGCTTGATGCGGCTGCCGACGCCTTCCGGCGGCACGTTCCACGCCGGTGCGGCGGCGCGCGCGAACGGCGCGGTCGCGGCAAGGCCCAGCATTCCGGCAACCGAAGCGCGCCGCGTCATCATGGGCATTGCCAGTTCCCCTATTGTCCGATCGAGGTGAGTTTAGCAGGGGATAGGCGGGCACGAAAATGCCGGCGGGGGCTGGCAGCGCGAGGTGGGGACGCTAGTCCTTGTGCCTTTTGCGCCGGTGGAGAAGCCACGCCAGGGCAACGAGTCCGGCGCCAAAAAGGGCAACGGTCGCGGGTTCGGGAACGCTCGCCGCGGCATTGGGATCGAAGTTGAAAAGCGTATCGTTCGTGTCCAAGCCAGCTATGTGGAAATTGTCGACATAGCCGTTGAATTGGTCGGTGCCGCTGGCAAAGCCGACATTGAATCGTACACCGCCCAGGCCATCGGGGGCATTGACGATTTTCGCGGTATTGAGGTCCGCTCCCAGACAATTGGAGAGTGTGTCGACTCCTGTCCCCGGTGTGCAAGTGGGAATCGCGGAGGCGTTCGTTGCCACGTCGATGGCCAGGGTCGAAAGCAGACCCGCCAGCAAAAGAAATCGAATATTCATCGATTATTCTCCGCGCGTGCCCTCCCCTGGCGAACGCCAAAGGCCGTCACAAATTCTGTTAACCATGTTACGCAATATCCGTGCCGCAATTTTTATCCTTTAGAAACAATGGCTTGCTTCTAAGGCTGGTCGGCGGCTGTAAACGTTGGTGACACCCGCAGGGTGTGGGCGCGGTCAGAGATCCAGAGTGTTCGGTGCGAAGATTTCATCGAGCCCGACACGGCGCTCGCACAGACCTTGCTCGTGAACATATTGGGTGACGGTTTCGAGCACGTCGCGCGCCGCCTTCACGCCG
>DATLVC010000068.1:0-5481 GCA_035577685.1 Micropepsaceae bacterium
GTGGTAGTCCTTCCAAAGCGGCTTCGAAGGTTTCCACACGCGCGATGCCGCAATCTTTCAGGAAGGCCTCGGCAACATCGTCCTCCCCGGCAAGCGCGCCGGTATGCGACACCGCAAGTTCGGCCGCCGCCTCAGATCGCCCCAGCTTGTAGGCGATGATCGGCTTGCCGCGTTCGGCCGCGGCCAGCGCGAACGCTCTCAATTCTTCGCCCTTGCGAATGGTTTCGAGGAACAGCAGATAGCCGCCGGTTTCCGCATCATCGAGCGTGGAAGCGCATATCTCGCCGATGCTCAAATCGATTTCATTACCGACCGACACCAGGCCGGAAAAGCCGATGCCGCGGGCGAGGCCGCGGGAGACCAAAGCCCCGATCATGCTGCCGCTATGGGAGGCAACAAAAATACGTCCCGCTGGCAGTTTCGGTTCGGCGAAGGCGGCATTGGCGGTCAACAGCAGATGCGCATGCAGATTGACCACGCCCAGGCTGCTCGGACCAACCATTCGCATGCCGCTGCGGGCGAGGATCGCGCGCAATTGCCGTTCGCGATGCGCGCCTTCGCTGCCAGCCTCGCCGAAACCGCTGGCGAGAATCGTGACGACAGGAACGCCGACCGCGGCGCATTCCTCGACCGCCGGAATGACCGCTTCGGTGGGGGCGAGGATATAGGCATGATCGGGAATTTGCGGCAGCGCGGCGAGCGATGGCCAGGCCCGTTCGCCAAGCACGGTGTCGCGTTTGGGATTGATCGGATAGATCGTTCCGGCAAACCCGGCCTGGCGCAGGAAACGCAAAGGCCGCGCGGCGGTCTTGCTCGCATCGTCGGAGGCGCCGACCAGCGCCACGCTACGCGGGGAAAAAAGCGCATCGCGCAGGGATGGCCGCACGGCGCCAGCGCCCGGCGGTTTCATCTAGCTTTTCCTCTGATCGAAGCGCCGGTCGAAAACCGATTCGGCGATGCGGTTCTTGAGGATTTCGATGGAGCCGCCGGCGATCATCCAGCCGCGCGTCCGGCGCACGCAATATTCGACCAGCGATTCCTGGCTGTAGCCCATGCCGCCCATGATTTGCAGGGCTTCGTTGGACACTTCCCAACCGGCCAGATTGCAGGCGAGCTTCGCGGCCGCCGCATCATACCCCGAAGGCAAACCGTCCTTTGCATTGGCGATAGCACGGTACAGGAGCAATTGTGCGGCATCGAGCTTGACCGCGCTATCGGCGAATTTCCATTGCACGCCCTGAAATTCGCACAGCAGATGACCGAATTGTTTGCGCACCAGCGCATGTGCGCGCGCGACATTGAAAGCGTGGCGTCCCAATGCCAGCGCGCGTGCCGCGTTGCCCAACCGCTCGACATTGAATCCGGCAATCTGTTTCTTGAAGCCGCCTTCGCCGAGCAGAACATTCTCTGCGGGGATCCGGCAATTGTCGAAATAGAGCGGCGACCATTCTTCGCCGCTCATGAAGCGCGACGGTTCGCCGATTTGGAAACCGGGCGTGCCGCGCTCGATCAGAACCGAACCGATCCCGCCAAGTCCGGGCCCATAGCGGACATAGACCAGGAACACATCCGCCTCGGTACTGTGGGTCGTGAAAATCTTGCTGCCGTTGATGATGAAATCATTGCCGTCCCGCGCGGCAGAGGTTCGCAATTCGGTGACCGCCGAGCCGGCGTCGGGTTCGGTCATGCCCAGGCTGATGAGTTTTCGCCCCGCCAGCAGATCGGGAAGAAAATGCGCCTTCTGTTCGGCGGTGGCATATTCGGCGAAGGTGCGGATGGGACCAAAATTCCCCGCCTGCACGATGTCCGCGCTTTTCGGGCAGACCAGCGCGACTTCCTGAATTGCGATCACCGCGTCCATCAGCGTGCCGCCGACGCCACCATCGCTTTCTGGAATCGTGATCCCAAGCAGGCCCTGCTCGGCCAGCAGCCGGGCGATGTCCCAGGGGTACGCGGGGTCGTGGGCGCGTTGCAGGGCGCCGTCCGCCAATTTGGCTTGGGCGAAGCGCCGCACCGAATCGGCGAACGCTTTCTGCTCTTCCGTTAGTTCGAAATCCATCGCGCTCCGGGCCCTTGAATGCGTTGGCGGAAGCTAGCGGGACCGAGGCGCCAGCGCAAAAGCTCAGTGCAGGTCGAGGCTCTGCTGCGAGTCGAGCCGCCACAGCCGTTCGAGCAAGGAGGCCGCTTTGGAGCGGCCGATCACGGGGACCGTAAGCTCCAGATATTTCTCCTCCAGCTCCTTATCCGTCAGGGGCATATCGGGATCGCCTTTGCGGGTCTGCTGCAAATACCGCTCGATGCGGCCGTCTTTGGTTTCAATCGTCACCAGCGCCGCGCGACGGCCCGGAAACGCGGCGTCGATGCCCGGGTCCACTACGAGCGCGATGCGGTCCATCAGGCCGCGGGTCGCCGCATCGGCAATGCGCGCTTGATCGAAGGCGGCCAGCCGGACACTGCCATGCACAAGCGCGGTCGCAACCACATAGGGAAGGCTGAATCGCGCTTCGGCCGGTGTTGCCGGTTGTGCATTGCCCGCCACCGCCAAGGCCTCTCCATAGGTTTTGACGCGGACGCGCGCGATTGCCGCCGCCGGCACGCCCAATGTTTTCTGAACCTCGAGCGCCCCGTCGATGGCCGCGAAAGTATGACCGCAGCAGGCATGGTTCTTGAACGTTATCTGCGCGATGTGGAATTCGCGGCCGAGCGTCGCCAAAGCCGCATCCCAATCGGGTGCCGCACCCATGGCGCGGCCGAACCCGGAATCGCCTTCCATGATATCGAGCGATCCCGTAACGCCTTGGCGAGCGGCCATTGCTGCGAGCAGGCCGCCTTCGGCCGCGCGTCCCGCGTGAAGGGGCTTGGACATCGAATCCATCCGGAAGGCCTGCTGCAGCCCGGCGGCGAATGTCGACGCCGTGGCGAGCGCGTGGGCGAAGGCTTGCCGGTCGAGCCGGAAAATCATAGCCGCCGCTGCGGCGGCACCGAAGGTGCCAACCGTACCCGTGCTGTGCCAAAAGCGATAATGCGCGCGCCCCATCGCGGCGCCGATCCGTGTCGAAATTTCGTAGCCGGCGATTACGGCTTTTAGGAAATGTTCGCCACTCGATCCCGTTGCCTCGGCGGCCGCCAGCGCCGCGGCAATGACCGGCGCGCCCGGATGATAAATCGCTTCGCGGAAAATATCGTCCACCTCCATGGTATGCGCGGCGGTGCCGTTGACGAGGGCGGCGGCTCGCGGCGTTGCCTTGCGGCCGAGTGCCAGATGTGCGGCGCCGTGGTCCAATTCCTCGCTAAGAGCTCTTTCAAGCAGCGTTGCGGGAGGGACGACCGCTCCGGGCAACAGCGCCGCATACCAGTCGATGACCGCTCGCTTGGCATGATGGACGATTTCGGGAGGCACGGGCTGCGTCTCGAAACCGGCGGCGAATTCGGCAAATCTTTGAACAATTGTCATGGCATGCTCAGCCTGTTTGCAGGGGCGCACCACATCGGCATTTCGCCCAAAAGGGCCGCGGCGGCTTAGCGGTGGAGGCGTCACTTTGGCTGCTTATGGCCGGCGCCGCCAGCGGTTTGGCCGCAGCCAGCGGCTTGCACTTCGTGGACAGCTTCAGTAGGTGATTGCGCCAGCAGGACAGGTGGCTGAGCGGTTGAAAGCACCGCACTCGAAATTCTGTAAGCGCGGTTTCAGCACGTTCTCCGACATCCCACTAAATCACTGCAATTAATACCCTATTTAGCATTTTCTTGGCATCCACCGCCATGCCGTGAAACAGAACGAAACGGAACGATTTTCCTGTTTCGGTAGCAAATAGGGTAGCAAGCTAGTCGCCAAATGTTCTGCAATTTGGTGGCGGCGGTGGCGCGCTTTTTGTCCCGCATTCCATTGCCGAAACTCAGTCCGCTATGATCGCCACAATAGCCCGGCAGCTTCGGGGAGGGATATGGGGAAACTGAGGAACTGGCTGCCTGCGCTCGCAGCGGCGGCTATGCTGCTGTTCTGGGCTTTGGCTTTGACAGGCTCACTTCCTGTCCCTCATTCGTCAAACCAAGTGGCGGTCGGTGGCGATGCGATTTGCACAACACGAGAATGCCGGGAAGAGGCGACAGCGAAGGCGCTTGCAGATTATACCGCGCTGCTTGCTTGGTTTACCGGCGTCCTCGCCCTGGTGTCCAGCGTTCAGGGGTACTTTCTTTGGCGCGCTGACAAAGCCGCCGCTATTGCTGCAACCGCCTCGAAAGAGGCCACTACACGAAGCATCGATCTTGCGGAAAAGCGGTTCCTTTTGGAGGGCGACCGAGCTGACACCGCTAGGAGGGAAATCGGCGTCCTCCGCGAGCAATTCTATGCAGCCCATCGGCCAAATTTGGGAATTAGATTTATCAGAAGATTGCCTTATGCCGCTGGCACGTCGCCGGACGCCCAACCTATAAGGGTGGAGTGCTCAGTTATTAATTTGGGTGACAGCGAAGCGCGCTTTCTAGGCGGAAGAGTGCGCCTCGATTGGTTCTACCCAACCGATATTCCGAATCCTGATGATTTGGTTGGAGAAACCATAACCGTACGGGACAGATTTGCCCCAAGCGCAAGAGACCGATTTATAGCAACTTCTAGTGCTGATGCCGGATGGATCGACGCGAATTCGCAGGCCGCAACTGAAATCGGAAAGGAACTCTTTCTATTTGGATGGGTGGTTTATGCCGATGGAAGGGGCGCGGAATTTGGCGCCACGAGAACAACGTACTTTTGTCTCAGTTTCGATCCCGGGACAGAGCAGTTCAGAGCTGTAAGCTGGTTACCTGACTGGAATTTTACGAGTTGATCGACTGACATTGACTGCATAGTAAAACTTTCAATTGTCGAATGCCATTGCGATACGAGGAGGCATGCCCCTTGGCGTGGCAGATTGAGCTAGTCGGCGCGGATACCGACATCGCTGAGCTCGCGAAGCTGGCACAGGTTTGCGACGCGTACATCGGCGAAGGGCCTGACGGGCGGCCATGTCTAACTGGGGCAAACTTTGAAACCCTTTCCGCCGAGGACGTGCGAATCGAAGCTGAACGGGTGTTGAAGGTTCTAAATAGTTTCGCTCGTCTGCGGCAAGGCGACCACCGCACGGTGAAGCTTGGAAATGCCTCGCGTGTAAGGCCTGATGGCAAGACAGATAGGGTGGTGTTTCTGCAAGGGGGCGAACTGCGCCTTCGAGGAGGAACATTAGGTGTCAAAATCACCCGAGCTGACGGGAGCGTTGAAACCGACACCGGGTCACATGATCCGCTCGCTAGGGAGAAAAGAATAGCCGCCAATACCCAGCTCGCTGAGATTGTCGAAGTGTTTTCGGGAGATGTAACGTGGCAGCGACTAAGGGTTGCGTACGAAAAGATCGTCGCTCTCATCGGGAGCGGCCGGAAAGACAACAACGCCCTTGTGAAAAATGGGTACTGCTCTGTCGAGGAATATCAGCGTTTCAAAGCGAATGCGGA
>DATLVC010000069.1:0-4509 GCA_035577685.1 Micropepsaceae bacterium
CGCCGGTTTTGTGGATGCGGACGGCTTTCACGGGACCTACCCGAGATGCTGACGAAAGAACGTATCGGTGCGCGTATTGGCAAGATCCGCGCAGGCTTTGTCGTAATGCTCGCCGCCTTCACGCGCGAAGGCATGATCCATTTCGGGATAGACATGGATGGTCACAAGCGAATTGCCCTTTAGCGTATCGATGACCTGTTTGCGTGCTTCCGGCGGGGAATAGGCATCCTTGTCCGCGATGTGCAGCATCAGGGGTTTTTTGATCTTGCCGGCTTCGCCCAACCGGTTCTGCAAATTGACCCCGTAATAGCCGACATTGGCATCCGAATCGGTGCGGGTGCCGGCGAGGAACGCGAGTTGGCCGCCGAGGCAATAGCCGACCGTGCCGACCTTCCCCGAAACGCCCGATACCGTGCGCAGATAGGTGATCGCGGTCTGGATATCGACGATGCCCTTGTCGACATCGTAACGCTGCATCAGCCCAAGGGCCTTGCCCCAATCTTCCTGGGTCTTGTCGGTGAGCTGGATTCCCGGCTCCAACCGCCAAAAAAGATCGGGTGCGAGGGCAAAGCGGCCGCGCGCGGCATGGGCATCGCAAATCTGCCGTACCACGGCGTTCACGCCGAAAATTTCCTGGATGACGATGACGCCGGGCCCGTGACCGGTTGCCGGACTCGCAAGATAGGCCCCGAAACTGCCGTCGGGCCCTTGTATGGTGAGATTTTTTCCGCTCATGGCGCTATTCCCCTTCCCTTTTTTTCATGGCGCAACGCCAACCATAGCGAGTCGTGCGGCGGCTCACCACCCTGTTGAAATCCCCGCTCAAGCTGTCCCGGCGTTGCGCGCCATCGGCGAGTTCTCCGGCAGTTGCAGCACATGCGAGAGAACGGACGGACTTGTGATCGGGGGCGAACACACCATGCCGCCGCAGACATAGACCGTGGGCAAACCCTCCTGCATGGTCTTGCCTTCGGCGGGATGGCCGGCGGGCAGCGCTTCGCCCGGCGGCACGATCATCAGCAGCCGATTGGGAAGGCTGCGCCCGAGCACGGCTTTGACCAGATCCTGCGTGCGCGAATCGGTGGGCGGACCATAGACGACGATTTCGAGGCACGAGGTGCAGAACTCGAAATTGTTGAGATAGGTTCCCATCTGCATGTAGTTGCTGGCGACATCGCCGGCGAAGGCCTGGATCAGCGTGTTGGCGCGTTCGGCATAGGCCTGATTCACGGTCGCATAGAACAGCCGCCCATGCACGCCGATCATCGTGCCGTTGGCGGAAGGCATCTGCGCATCGAAGGCCGTGCGCGTGCGCACCTGCTCTGGCACGTCGGGATTCTTGGAATAGACATAGCCGCCCTGCACGACATCCCAGAATTCCCCGTCGAGGACTCGCGTCCAGGCGATGGCGCGTTCGAGATAAGAGCGATCTTGCGTCGCCTCCCACAATGCCAGGGCGGCGTTGGCCATATTGGCATAGCCATCAGCGAAGGCGAGATGCTGTTTCTTGCCGGCGCGATAGGAATGAAACAGCCGATCGCCGTCGCCCAGTTTCGCGCAGATGAACGCGAAGGCTTCGCGGGCCGCGTCGATCCAATCCTGGCGATCAAGCCCCGCGCCCGCACGCACCAGGCCTGCGATCATCAGGCCGTTCCAATCGACCAGCACTTTGTCGTCACGGCCCGGGCGCGCGCGCTTTTCGCGCGCCGCGAACAGAAGCTGTTTTTGTGCCGCGAAATTCGACTCTTCCGCTTCCATCCAGCCCGGAAGATTGGTGATGCGATGAAGGATATTTCGCCCCGTCGGCTTTCCTTCATGGTGGAGATTACCATCGCGCGTGACGCCATAGGCCTGCTTGAAGCGATCGACATTGGTGCCGGCGAGAACCGCATCGATTTCCGTTTCCGTCCAGACATAGAACTTGCCCTCTTCGCCTTCGGAATCGGCGTCCTGGCTGGATGCGAACGCGGCACCTTCGACGCGCATTTCGCGCAAGGCCCAGGCAATGGTTTCTTCGATCTTGCTGCGGAGCACGGGCTGTCTGCCGTGCTGCCAGACCAGCGTCATCACGTCGATGAGCTGCGCATTGTCGTAGAGCATTTTCTCGAAATGCGGCAATTGCCATTGATCGTCGATTGTGTAGCGCGAGAAGCCGCCACCGACATGATCGTAGATTCCGCCGCGTCCCATATTGTCGAGCCAGACCAGCGCCTGCGAAAGAAATTGCTGCATGCCGGTGCGCAAGTAAGCACGCCAGAGAAGCTGCAATACGGGGACGTTAGGAAATTTCGGCGCGCCGAGAACGCCGCCATAGAAGATGTCGCAATTCTGCGCGGCGGCGACCGCGACGCGGTCGAGCTTCAGCATGTCGAACGCACCGGCGCGATTCTGATACCAGGCCGCGTCGAGTTGATCGGAAATCTGGCGGACATTCGGCGCGATCATCTCGGGCGTTTCGCGGAAACGCTGCGCGATGTCACGCAGGACGGTTCTGAAGGCCGGCCGGCCGAATGTTTCCTCCTTGGGGAAATAGGTGCCGCCCCAGAACGGTTCGCCCTTGGGCGTCAGGAACACGTTCAACGGCCAGCCGCCATTCTGGCCCATGATCGAGGGGATCTTTTGCAGCCAAGCGTCGATATCGGGACGCTCTTCACGATCGACCTTCACACAGACATAAAGTTCGTTCATCAACTGGGCGGTTTCGGGATCCTCGAAGCTCTCATGGGCCATGACATGGCACCAATGGCAGGCCGCGTAGCCGACCGAGACCAGGACGAGCCGGTTGCTGCGCTGGGCTTCGGCCAGCGCTTCTTGCCCCCAGGGGCGCCAATGAACGGGGTTGTCCTTGTGCTGCAGCAGATAGGGGCTGGTTTCATTCGCGAGCAGATTGGTCATGGGGGATCCGGATGGAGTGTCGCCGGTGAAAGGTCCAGCGGCCGTTTCCTAGCGCTTCTCTTGGCGTTCTCACAAGTCGCGGAATTCTGCGATTTCGGGAAAGCGGGTCCATGACGGCGCACGGCGACACGATCTTTGCGCTGGCTAGCGCGCCGGGGCGCGCGGGTGTCGCCGTCATACGGGTGTCGGGACCTGGCTGCGACGCGGCGATCCGGCAATTGACGCGGCGAGATGTACCAACCGAACGCACAGCGGTATTACGAACACTGTATGATTTATCGAGCAGCGATAGGATAGATGTAGCATTAGTATTGAGGTTCGCGGCGCCGAACTCCTATACCGGTGAAGATGTTGTTGAGTTTCAGGTGCATGGCGGCCGGGCGGTGCAGACCGCCCTAATCTCCGCCCTGGGGAAAATCCCCGGCCTGCGACTCGCGGAGCCCGGTGAGTTTACCCGCCGGGCGGTGGAAAATGGGCGGCTGGACCTGACCCAGGCCGAAGCCATTGCCGATCTGGTAGATGCGGAAACGGAAAACCAGCGCAGACAGGCGTTCGGCCAATATGAAGGGCGGCTGGCCGCGCTTTACGAGGATTGGCGCGGCCGCTTGATCCGGGCGGCGGCCTGGATCGAAGCAGGAATCGACTTCGCCGATGAGGAAATCCCCATCGATGCGATCGAGAAGAGCCGCGCCGGACTGGCTGCCATTGGAGTGGAGATAGCGGCGCATTTGAATGATGGCCGGCGGGGGGAAATCCTGCGCGAAGGGCTGAGAGTCGCCGTGATCGGGCCGCCCAATGCGGGAAAAAGCTCACTGGTGAACGCCTTGGCGCAGCGCGACGTGGCGATTGTCTCGGATATTCCGGGGACGACGCGGGACGTCATCGAGGTGCGGTTGGACCTCGAAGGGTATCCGGTGATTCTCTCTGATACCGCGGGTTTGCGGGATTCAGAAGATTCCATCGAACGCGAAGGCGTCCGCCGGGCCAGGGCCACGGCGGAATCCGCCGATCTGAAGCTGCTGGTGTTCGATGGATCGGAACCGCATGTCCCGGAGAGCGTGGCCGCGGGGATTCTCGATCCCTTGGACATTATCGTCTGGAATAAGGCCGATTTGACGGCGGACAGGAGCCGGGCAGGGTCTTGGATATCGGCCAAGTCCGGCGAGGGCCTGGGGGATCTGGTCAAGACGCTCGCTTTGGCTGCGGCAAGCCGTCTGGAGCGCGGGGAGGCGCCCGCCCTGACGCGAGCCCGCCACCGTAAAGCCCTGGAGGAAGCGGAAGCCGCGCTTTCTGCGGCTTTGGAAACGCGGGAGCCAGAATTGGCCGCCGAGCATGTGCGGATTGCCCTACAGGCGATCGGCCGAATCACGGGCCGGGTGGATTTGGACGAATTGTTGGATGTGGTCTTCCGTGATTTCTGCATCGGCAAGTGATTGTTTCACGTGAAACATCGGCGGTGTCTTGCTGCCCGTAACCGGAAGTCCTAAAGGGACGCCCATGGCGAAGTTTGATGTCATCGTGATCGGAGGCGGCCATGCCGGCTGCGAAGCGGCCGCGGCCTCGGCCCGTGCCGGTGCGCGCACTTTGCTGCTGACTCACCGCCAGGACACTATC
>DATLVC010000070.1:0-8599 GCA_035577685.1 Micropepsaceae bacterium
GGACGGCGACGCGAAAACACGCCAATTGCCGTCCCTATTTGGTCTTGCTCCCGGTGGGGCTTGCCGTGCCGGTTTCGTTGCCGAACCCGCGGTGCGCTCTTACCGCACCATTTCAACCTTGCCGGACCTTTGCAGGTCTTAGGCGGTGTCATTTCTGTGGCGCTATCCCTGGAGTTGCCTCCGCCGGATGTTATCCGGCACCGTGTTTCCGTGGAGCCCGGACTTTCCTCCAGCCCCCCTTGCGAGGGACCAGCGGCCATCCGGCCATCTGACGCAACGCCAATGTCGGTGCGTTAGCGGGTTAAGTCAATCGCTTGCAGCAGCGCGGCAAGAATGGCGTCGCATTCCTTGTCCGCCACGCCGTCGATGCGCGCCGGGCGCCAATGGCGCTGGAACGCCGCGATGGCGATCTCATCGGCCACATCCACATCGGGACGCAAGCCATAGCCGAAGGCGCGCAAACCATCCGTAAACGGAACATCCAGCCGGTGCCGCCGCGTCTGGGGCCAGAGCCCCACACCTTCGAGAGACAACGCGCCCCAGGGAAACAGCTCGCCCGGATCCTGCTTTCGCGCCGGCGCCACATCCGAATGGCCGAGCACGCGTTCGGGCGGAATCGGATGGCGCGCAAAAATGTCCAGCGCGAGGCCGATCACCGCTTCGACCTGCCGGTCCGGAAAAGAGCGGTAGCCGAATTCATGGCCCGGATTGACGATCTCGATGCCGATGGAGCGCGCATTGATGTCGCGCGCGCCCGCCCAATACGACACCCCGGCGTGCCAGGCGCGCGAATCTTCCGGCACATGGGCATAGAGCGTGCCGTCCTCATCCACCGTGTAATGGGCGCTGACCTTCGCCTCGGGATCGCACAGCCGTTCGATCGCGGCGGCGGCCGTCTCCATGCCGGTGTAATGCAGGACCAGAATGTCCACCGGCATGTTGGCGGGCCGCGCGTCGAAATTCGGCGACGGCGCGGCGACGCATTCGAGCCCATGCTTGGCCATCCGCGAAATAACCGTCAGACGAAAATCTTGTAGGCCAGCGTTTCGCCGTCTTGGCGCTTCAGCGCGAATTCCGAGCCCTTCTCGTGCTCATCGACCAAAGCTTCGAACAGGCGCAGCGCGCTGCGGATGACCTCGGCATAGGAGGCGGCCTCGGTGCGCTCCTTCAGCCTTTGCAGGCGCTCCATCGCCTGGGGCGGCATTTCGAGCTGCACCCGCGTGGTGGCACGCTCGGTGGCTTCGGTTTCCGGCACAAAGCCGGAGCGCGGCCCATGACCGTGGCCGTGACGATACCGTCCGTGCATCTAACTCTCCTCGCGCCGGTCGTAATGCCGGTGCTCATGCCAATGATAGGGCCGGTAGCAGCGGCGGCGCCAAGCCATCGCCAACACGAAGATCAGCAACAGCGGGAAGAACGGAAAAAAGAAATGACGGTGGAAGCCATAGCCGTAAGGGCCATAGGCCGCGGGACCGGCCATATACGGATGCGGCACGAACATCCAGACGATGAACGCCACGATCAGCCCAAGCAAGGCGATGCGCGTGGCGATATGGAGCATGTGGTGATGGCGCTGATAGCGCAGCCTTTGGGCGCGCTCCTCCTCGCTTTCGGGACGTGGTGAGGGCGGCTCATCGACGGGAAATTCCTCGCCGACACCGACACCGAATTTGGTCATGAGAACCTCCTGAACCAGAACTCGCATTCTATATCATCATATAATCATCAAATGTCAATCATCAGATAGCGTGATACCCCTCCCCACCCGGTTTGGGCGCAATTCGCGGCCTAAGCCTTTGGAATTGCTGAGACGGCTGCGGGCGCCGGCCGAAAATAACGGTGCAATAGAGGTGCAATTTCGGTGCATGGAGCGCAGCGCTACTTCCCGGCAAGGACGGTTTCATCATGCATATATAGGAGCGCGCCATGCGCACGGCAAAACGCCACGTGCGCACTGATCACGCCTTAGCTGGCATCGAACGCAAGCGCCTTACTTATCGGCGGACTGAAGAAGTCCTAGGACCCTTGATCAGAAAATCCACGCTTTCATCCGTTGACGACGTAAGAACGGGTTTCCGGTCGCTATAAAAAAGCGATGGAGACGAAGGCACGCAGAGCTACGGCAGAAAGCTAGGCTGCTTAGGTCCCGGTGTTCGCCCATGCACGACTAATACTTCATACCTCTCATTGAGGTATGCGCCGCTGATATCGTCGCGCACTTGGTAAATTGCCAAAGTGGCGTGAAGGGTGTCGCCTTGTCCGAACTCATATTCGCGGCTCGCCAATTTATCGTAGAATGTCGCATCTTTAATCGGCGCGGGAATTCTTATGCCGTTCCAGACAAATTGCCATTTGCGGTTGCCGCGCTCCAGGACGGCGCGCAGCACAACCAAATCAGCCCTTTGTTCTACGACACGATGATTTGCATCCGCGACTACCCGCTCGGTGGGTTCAGAAAGAAGAGCAAAGTCTTCACGCTCAATTAGAGCGAGCGGCTTTGGGTCTTTAAGCGAACTCGTAATACCGAATTCGGTTATCGATGGGTCTTCTTCCAGAATCTCAAAGGCGCGCGCAATATGACGGTCTATTTCCTCAACGTTTCGTAGGCGCTCCTTCGCCTCATAAACCGCCTTAGGGAGAATAATACGATCCTTGCCACGCTGAACGACATAGCTGTCATCCTGAATAACAATCTGCATTTGTGGCGGTGGATTTAATCTGTCCCAAATCAAGCTAGTCAGAAGACCGATAAGAACGGCGTGCGCTGAGTTCTTGAACAAGCTAGTGAGTTTCGTACCGCCTGCCTTCAGCCGTGCCCGGAAGCTCCCAGTGCCTAATGCATCGATGACTATTTCGAGGCTAAAATCCGGATTTACCTGCGCATTGATCTCTCGGAGCGCTTCAGAAAATGCCAGCAACGAATTTGCAAAGGTATGTGCGTTAATTTCGTTCGTTCTGCCACCGAAGTGCAAAACAAAATCGTCGCCAACTAAACCCTGTAAATCGATCGATGCCATATCGCGATTCTATATGGCGCGCCCCCATCTTGCACGCACGATAACGTAATGACCCCTACAATTTGTCTTCCGGTCGATTCGCTGATTCATCCCGACTCGGCTAGCTTTTTGTTGTCCGCGTGTGGCTTCGGGTTTTGAGCATCCGCTTTAGGGCTTCGTCACGAAGGTCTTTGGGTTGTTCTGCTATGGCACTCGTTGATGGCCGATATCGCAGCAGCAGCACCGGAATCGTTTCGCGGACAACGCGCCCAGGCGCTGGACCAAAGAACAGGTCCGGTGACCGCGACGATACTCTTGATGCTGTTGGCGGCGGGCGTCGGCTACGGCATACACGGGCTGTTGGAGCTGGCGATAAAGGCGTTTGGCTACGCCGAATTAGGACACGCGTTGAATTGGATCAGGACACTCAGGGGCTCTCGCCCCAATTCCACTTGCTGTCTGTCTGCTTTATCTCAGTGATGTCGTCTTCACAAAACGGCACGTCAGAAAGACCCCTAACGCGGCTGAGATAACCAGAATCAATAAGGGCTTGATCGAAGCGTCGGCCATCCAAAAGTGCGATGCTTACGACGGTGTAGCCCATCCCCGTTTCACCAAGGGCTCTCACTGCTCCCGCCCATTTTCCTAAAAAGAAAAAGGCGCCTGGTCTCATTTTGAGTCTCCGTCAATTGCCGGACAGCAAGGCGCTCAGCTGCGCGGTTGCTACATCCTTCCGTCAAGCGGCGGCGATTCTCGCGCGTTCGGCTCTATTGGGCATCCTGCCCGCTTGTCCGGGCTTCGGCGTTGCATCGAGCATAGCCGGACTTATATGTGTGCGGCGAATACCAATGCTTAGCTCTCAAACTTAGAGAGCTTTTCGAGTTGGCTTACGAAGCCCTTAAAGATGGTCATCATGTCTTCATAGCGCGCCGGCGTTGGGTGATTGCCGCCTTGGTTCCCTAGCAATAGCTCTGAGTCAAAGCGGTGCTTTTCAGCGGCCAAAACCGCTGCCGCTATCATAACGCCCTGGTCCATGTGGTGCTTCCTATTGAGTTGGAGGCCGCATGCTAGCACTTGCGGTCAACGCTACCACCTGGGCCACAGTGAAAGCTTGGCCAATTGCCCACCCGCGTTTCGCAGTCTTTTGCGATTCCCATCTCAGCGCATGTGTTCCCACAATTCGCGCTCTTCTTCCAAGCGCTCTCTTTCGGTGCCTTTGAAATCGCCGCGGGAGATGACGCCTACGAGCATATCGCCTTCCATCAAAGGCACGTGACGGAATCCGCCATCCCACATCAGGCGAAGCGCATCGATGGCGGATTTGTTCGGCGGCATGGTGATCGGGTCCGGCGTCATCACGTCGGACAGTTTGGTTTTCACCGCGCTTTTGCCGTCGGCCAAGACCCCGACCGCATCGCGCCCGGTGAAAATGCCCACCAGATTGTGCTTCTTGTCTATCACCAGGACGGCGCCGACGCGGTGCTCTTTCATCTTGGCGCACGCGTCTTTGACGCTGCAGGTTGGCGGCATGGTCACCGGGGTGCGATTGCAGACGATATCCGATAGCTGACGCATGGAAACTCTCCCAGGAATCGACACAAAAGAGAACGATCGACACGAATTCCAGATGCAGACTGACACTTCCCGCGCGAAAAACTTTGATCTGCAGCAATATCGGCTGTGCGGCCGCGCTTTTTTTTGCACAAGAATTGTGCGTCAGACGCCTTCCGCGGGCTCCAGCGCGCGCAACGGTGCGCGCCTGAGCACGATTGCGACCCCGAACAATGTCATCGCCGCGCCAACCACGATCATGGGCGTGAAGGGTTCGCCCAGAATCGCGACGCCTCCGAGGACACCGATGGCCGGCCCCAGCAGCAGCACCGATCCCACCAGCGACACTTCATAATGCTGCAGCAGGATGTAATAGGCGGTGTGGCCGACCAGGCTGCCGGCAATCACCGTATAGGCGAGGGCTGCCCAGCCCTGCCAGGGCGCGGCCGAAAGCGCAGCGAACTGGCCGCTTTCGAAGATGAAACTGGTGAGGAACAGGAACGGGATTCCCAGCGCCGCCATCCACGCCTGCATGACGAGGGGGGCGACGCCGGAAAGACGCCTGAGCAGCACGGTGCCGATGGCCATGGAGATGGCATCCAGGAACAGGATGAACACCCCCAGCCAATGCGACGCGACGCTGGCGTCCAGGCTGAACACCACCACCCCGCAAAACGCGAGCGCGATGCCGAGCCAGCGCCGCAACGGCACCGTCTCCCCCAGCCAGGCCATGGCCAGAAGCACCGAGATCGGCACGTAAAGCTGGTTCACGATCGCCATGGTCGAGGCGTCGGACAATTTGGCGCCGGTGAAGATCAGCGCGAAATGCAGGCCGCCCATGAAGAACACGGCCGGAATCAGCGCGTTCCACTTGCCGGGCACAGGCTTCAGCCAGGGCAGGAGACATATCAGTACAAAGACGAATCGGACGCCCGTGAAGAAAACCGGCGGGATGTAAGTGACGCCAACCTTGGCCGCGACGGCATTGAGCCCCCAGGCGACACAGACCAGAAGCGCCAGCACGAGATGGGAAAACCGCATGAGCGAGGAATCGTGAAAGGATCGGCGGCAGCTTTAATCCAATCGCCTGCCGATTGCGACCGCGGCGCACGCCCAGATATGGCGGCCAGCCGGTGTGGGAGCGCAATGGCTTGCTTGAGCGGGGCTGGATGACGCAAGAGTCACCGATTGGTTCCATAAAATATTGCGGCATCGCAGCACAGATTCCCTCTTGGAAGCCTGCCTCGATTTCGTCACACTTCATTGCGTCCTGGGAAGAAGGAGAGTCTCCATGGTGCGGGAGTTGCAGCTTCTGACCGTCGGTTTCGTCTTTGCATTCCTTGGAGCCATCGTCATGGGGGTCTTCTAAAAAGCAGAAGAACGATTGAAGGGGATCGAGGCCGGAAGCATCGCTTCCGGCCTTTTCATTTGGCGACGCTGTCGGCTGGCGCGGCGGCGCGGGCGATGATAGGCAAGAAAGCTAAGATTCCCGCCCGGGGCGGCCCATGACCCGCATCATTCTCGCCGCGATAGTGTGTTCGATCATGACCATCAGTTCCGCCTCCGCCGCTTCCGCCGCCCGCGCCGCCTTGGCCCCTACCGGCACGTTGCGCGCCACCTTCATCGCGACCAATCCGGTGCAGGGCATCGTGGATGCCAAGACCGGGGCGGTGAAAGGGCCGGCTGACGATCTGACCCGCGAGCTCGGCCGGCGCATTGGGGCGCCCGTCAAGGTGACGCCCGCCAATGGCGTGCAAGGCGTGCTCCAGGCGGTGAAGAACGGCGAGGCCGATATCGGCTTCCTCGCCTTCGATCCCAGCCGCGCCGGCGAGGTCGATTATTCCCAGGTCTACTCGCTGGCCCAGAACACCTTCATGGTGCCCGCCGCCTCAGCCCTGAAATCGGCGGCGGAGATCGACCGCGCCGGTTTGCGCATCGGCGTCACGGAAGGCGATACCGGCGCGCTCTATCTTGGCCGCACGCTGAAGAATGCGCAGCTCAGCCCCAACAAGGGCGGCGACATGAACCTCGCGCTGAAAATGCTGCGGGCGGGCGAGATCCAGGCTTACGGGACCAACCGGCAGCGGCTTTACGAGCTGTTGCAGGCCAATCCGGACATGCGGCTTTTGCCGGACAATTTCTATGGCGTGCCGCAGGCGATCATCGTCAAGAAGGGCAATCGCGAGGCTCTGGAGGCAGTCGATCATATGCTGGACGAGGCGCGCGGTTCGGGATTGATCGCGGCTTCCATCCGCCGCACCGGGCTGGTCGGCGTCGACGTTGCACCGCCGCGCGCGAAATAGGAGACATCATGGCCGGGCGGGCAATGCGCATCTGTTTCATCGGCGACAGCTTCGTCAGCGGCGCCTTCGATCTGGAATGCCTCGGCTGGGTGGGCCGTATCTGTGCCGCCGCGCGCGCTCGCGGACACGATGTGAGCCCCTATAATCTCGGCATACGCGGCGAGACGAGCGTACAGATCGCGCGCCGCTGGCGCGCCGAGGCGGAACCCCGGCAGACGCAAATGCAGGAAGGGCGGCTGGTCTTCGAATTCGGCGTCAACGATGTGCGCGAGGTGAGCGGCAAGCGCCAATTGGAGGCGGCCCAATCGCTCGCCACCGCGCGCACGATGCTGGGCGATGCCGCGCGCTGGAAACCGACACTGATGATCGGGCCACCGCCGGGCTGCGACGAGCCCCGCAATGCGCGGGTGGAAGATTTATCGGACGGGCTTGCGAAGCTTTGCCGCGAACTCGGCATAGCCTATTTCGATTCCTATGCCGCGCTGGTGGGCTCGCCGCTGTGGATGTCGAGCTGCAAAGGGGTGGACGGCACCCATCCCGACGCCACCGGCTATGCCGGCTGGGCGAGCGCGATCGATGCCTGGCCCGCCTGGCGCGACTGGTTGCCCTAACGGGTCATTATTCGTTCGCGCCCCGCGACGCACGGATGTAGGCTCCCCCTACGCGCCCATAGAGAGCGCATCGGGGGAAATCATGGATATGTCACGTCGGCTCGCGGCCGAATTCATAGGCACATTCTGGCTTGTACTCGGGGGATGTGGCGCGGCGGTCTTGGCCGCGGGCGTTCCGACCGTCGGCATTGGCTATGCCGGTGTCGCGCTCGCGTTCGGGTTGACGGTGCTGACCGGAGCGTTTGCGTTCGGCCATGTGTCGGGCGCGCATTTCAACCCGGCGGTCAGTTTCGGACTCTTCATTGGCGGCCGTTTTCCAGCGAAGGACCTCATTCCCTATTGGCTGGCCCAAGTGGCAGGCGGTGTCATCGCGGGCGCGGTTCTTTATGCAATCGCAAGCGGCGCGCCCGGGTTCGACGCGGCGGCGGGTTTTGCCTCCAATGGCTATGGCGATCATTCGCCGCAACATTATTCGCTCAGCGCAGGGATCATTTCGGAAGTAACGATGACCTTCATGTTCCTGATGGTCATTCTGGGCGCAACGTCCGAGAACGCGCCCAAAGGCTTCGCGCCGATCGCCATTGGCCTGGCGCTAACATTGATCCACCTCATCTCCATTCCGGTGACCAATACATCGGTCAATCCGGCGCGCTCGACGGCGGTGGCGATCTTCCAAGGCAGCTGGGCTCTTGAACAGCTCTGGATGTTCTGGGTGGCGCCGCTTGTGGGGGCAGGCCTCGCCGGGCTCGTGCAGCGCTGGATGCAGCGCGCATAGCCCATCGGACGATGATCCGGCTTGCTATTCCGCCGCTTCGATGATCTTGCGCGGATTGTAGTTCAGGATCGGTCCGAGCCAGCGTTCGGCTTCGGTGAGAGTCCAATTCTTGCGCCGGGCGTAATCTTCGACCTGGTCGCGCTCGATCTTGCCGACGCCGAAATAACGCGCCTCGGGATGGCTGAAATACAATCCGGATACGGATGATCCGGGCCACATGGCAAAGCTTTCCGTCAGCGTGACGCCTGCCCCGTTTTCCGCATCCAAAATGCGGAACAACGTGCCCTTCTCGGTGTGGTCGGGCTGCGCCGGATAGCCCGGCGCCGGGCGAATACCCCGATACTTCTCGGCGATCAGATCCGC
>DATLVC010000071.1:0-9645 GCA_035577685.1 Micropepsaceae bacterium
TGCTTGCTGCGGCTTACGCCTGCTCGGCATCGAGCGAAACGGTCTCGCGTCCCTGGTCGGCATCTTCTTTGCGCCGCCACGGGCCCACATAGTCGGGATTGTTGCGGCGGCGCCGCGATGGTCCGCAATAGGTGGACGTCCGCACGAAAGGCCGTGGCCTGAGCACGATCTCCTCAATGCGCTGAAACAGTCCCGCAGGCGTCACAGGCTTGGCAAGAATTTCGGTGACACCGGCATCGCGCGCGGCTTCGATCCGCCGCCGCTCGGTGTAGCCGGTGACCATAATGATCGGGAGCACGCAATCGGTCTTGTCGGGAAGCGCGCGCACGGCTTGCGTGAAATGCAGCCCGTCCATCGGCGCCATGGCAAGGTCGACAAGCGCGAAATCGGGCATTTTATGCTTGATAAAACGTAAAGCCTCGCCGCCTTCCTTGCACTCGAAGATTTCGCGGATACCGAAGGCCTTGAGCATTGTACGGAGCAAAATGCGCATATGCTCATTGTCCTCGACAATAAGCGCAGTCAACGGTCCGAGGCCGGAGGAATTGATTCTGATCTTCATCCGCTTACAGCGATTTGCCCCTGAAGCGCGCAAACCGGCACGCTACCCCGCCCTTCTACGATTGTTTCGGTTAGCGAATCGTGAAGGTTCAGCTTCGCATTGTCTCGAACGGCGAATCCCATGACAAAGTCAACCTACCCAAGGCGCAAGGCTGTGGAAAGGGCTGCGGCGGCGCGCTATAGGGTCGGCATGTGGAAAATCAGACCCGAAAACGACGAGGATCGTGCGAGCATCGAGCGCCTGGTCGATTTGGGTTTCGGCCCAGGACGCTTTGCCAAGACCGCCTACCGGCTGCGCGAGGGTGTCGACCCGGATGCGCGCCTGTCTTTCGTGGCCGAGGATACGGAAAGCGGCGCTTTGTTGGGCTCGGTACGGTTTTGGCCGATTCGCATCGGCGATTGCCCGTCGCTGCTGCTCGGGCCGCTCGCGGTCGAGCCGCAATTGCGCGGCCGCGGGATCGGCATCGGGCTGATGCAGCATGGCATCGATGCGGCACGAAAGCTCGGCTATGAAGCCATCGTCCTGGTGGGAGACGAGCCCTATTACGCGCGGGTCGGCTTTGCGCGGCTGCCCCGGGGGCGTGTCCGTTTTCCCGGTCCGGTCGATCCGGACCGCGTGCTGGGTCTGGCGTTGAAAGCCAACGCGCTGGTCTCGCTATCCGGCGAGGTCAAGCGCGGGCGGATCGATCACCCCGTTTCCGCGCCGGCCGCCAAACTGGGCTAGCTCAGCGCGTCATTTGTAATTGAAGGGCTGGATGGTCGGCCCGCAGCCTTGGATGTTCGGCGGCGTGCTTCCCGTCTCCTCGTCCATGCGCGTCAGATTGAACAGCAGCGATTCGACGAAACGCGAGGCGTTGGGCGAACCGTAATCGCCATTGGCCGGCAGGATGACCACGGATTGCTCATACAGTCTGCCGTCCCGGAAATAGAAATTCGTCAGATTGCGGCCACCATTGTTCGGCAGGTCCATGGTGATGCTCCGGCCATAGGTCGCGCCGCGCCCGACCGGTTCGATCCGCGTGGTGACGTTGCCGATGACCTTGCCGTTTTGCTGGCCATGATCGTCGGCTTCGGTGTGCTGGAAGATCGCCTCTTCCATGATGCTGGCGCCGTCGCCTGCGCGGTCGGAATAATCGGCAACCATCATCCGATAGACGACATTGTCCACCGTCGCGGTGTAAATGTGCGCCGATTTGGCCAGCCCATGCCGCGGCATGGAAAAGCGGCCGTTCTCCAATTTGGGGGAATCGGGGAATTGCGAGGCGAAATTGTCCGACGGGCAGGCATAATATTGCCACGCCGCCTCGGCGGGAACGGCCGAAATCAGCAATGCTGCAACCGCTAAGGCTATACCACGCATCGTTTTTCTCCCCATATCGCGCGCGCCGAAAGACAATGATATTATAAAGACAATAGGCGTTCGATCCTAGTCATAAGCTCTTGGGAGTTGGTCATGAAGCTTTCGGTTTTGGCATTTTGTGCGGCCGGATTTGCAGCGCTGGCGGGCCAGGCGCTCGCCCATCATTCCTTCGCCATGTTCGATCCGGATCAGCTCCTCACCAAGGAAGGGACGGTCAAGGAATTCCAGTGGACCAACCCGCATGTCTGGCTTCTCGTCAACGCGCCTGACGCGACCGGCAAGCAAATGGAATGGTCCTTCGAGATGCAGGCGATTGCGCAGGCAACCTCCGGCGGTTGGCGCAAGGACATCGTCAAGCCCGGCGACAAGATCGCGGTCGATTTTCATCCTCTGAAGGACGGCTCGCGCGGCGGCGAACTCGTGTCGGCGGTGCTTGCCGACGGCAGGCGTCTGGGCGCGCAGGCCGCGCGGCTGCCGGTCCCCAAAGCGCCCTAGCGCAATTTGTGACTTCTGATGCGCCGTCTTCAGATTGTGGGTCGCACCGCGATTGCATCGACGCGCGCGGGATAAAACGCGACATAATCCCTGATCGCGGCGACCGCAGGGAACGGCCGTTCATAGGTCCACGCCGCATTGATGGAGCGCTCGCCGCCTAAAGGAATGCTATAATAGGCGCAATCGCCTTTGTAGGGGCAGTAGGTGGCGTGGTCCGTCCGTTGCAGTAACGACATGTCGACATCTTTGCGCGGAATGTAGTGAACCGGGCTGTAGGACGCCTCGCGAAGCGTCAGCGATTCTGTTGTATCCGCAATCATGCGACCACCCGCCGTTACAACGATCTGCGCGGGGTTCTTCTCGATCGTGATGGGGTGATCGGCATCGGGAATTTTCACCATTCTGGCCGCCATGATTTCATGTCCCTTGCTGGAAGCGGTCGTCTTCGCCCGATGCCTACACGGCAATTTTCCCGCCGTCGGCCGACAGGATATGACCGGTCACGAAAGACGCTTTCTCGGAGCCGAGAAACAGGATCGCCTGTGCGATCTCATCGGGCGTGCCCACGCGTTTCAGCGGCACGCCGGCGACCAGCCCGGCTTTCTTTTCAGCGGTGCCGGTGAAGCGGTTCAGCATCGCGGTTTCGATGGGCCCCGGCGCCACCGCATTCACGCGGACCCCGAATGCGGCCGCTTCCAACGCGGCGGCTTTGGTCAGCCCTTCCACCGCATGTTTGCTGGCGACGTAGAGCGAAGCCGCAGGCGAGGCGCGGTGACCCAGCGTGGACGACAGATTGATGATGCTTCCGCTCCCCTGTTTCTGCATCACGCGCAGTTCGTGTTTCATGCTCAAGAGAATGCCGAGCACATTGGTGTCGAAGACCGAGGCGTAGGTTTCCGCGGTTTGTTCGGTGACCGGCGCGCGATTGCCCTCGGTGCCCGCACTATTGACCGCAACATCCAACCGGCCAAACCGCGCCACAGTGCGGTCGACAAGCTCGCGGAGCTCCTCGTCGTGGCGCACGTCCACGCGCAGGAATTGCGCCTCCGCGCCAAGATCGCGCAATTCGGCGGCGAGCGTCTGCCCCGCATCGTCGTTTCGTCCCGAGACCATGAGCCGGGCGCCTTCGCGGGCATAGGCCAGGGCGGTGGCGCGGCCGATACCGGCAAGCGCTCCCGTAATGAGGACGACAGGTGCAGTCATGAGGGACGCTCCTTGATGGGGATAAGAGGGAACTTTGCGCGTATTTGACGACAACGCACGAGCAGCCATTTCTGCCGCAATTTGGCCATTCCCGCCGTTGTAGGATTATTGATGCTACGTCAAAATCCGGCAGCGTTATAAGTGTGCATTCCGTTAGGCGGTCGGTTGCGGCCAAGATGACAATCATGTCCGACACGATTGATCGCCGTTCCGTCCTGAAGGCCCTTGCCGCCTCGACAATGTTCGGGCTGATTGCGGGCCGCGATACCAAGGCGCTGGCCGCCCAGAACGGGCTGCAATTCGGCAAGCCCGCCGCGTTTTCTTTCGACACGCTGAAGGAGACCGCGCGGCGTCTGGCGGCCACACCCTATGTGGAACGGGCCAGTCTCGTCCCCAACATTCCGGCCGAGATCGATTACGAGACCTGGGGCAAGATCATCTTCAATACCGATTATGCGCTGTTCAGCGACGGCCGCTTTCCCGTCACCTTCTTCCATCTCGGCAAATATTTTCAAAAGCCTGTCGCGATGCATGTCGTCGAGGGCGGTGCGGCGCGCGAGATCGTCTACGACCAGCGTTATTTCGATATGCCGGCGGATTCGATTGCGCGCCAATTGCCCAAAGGCGTCGGGTTCGCGGGCTTCCGCATTCAGGAGCCGCGCGACGGCAAACTCGATTGGCACAAGAACGATTGGGTCGCGTTCCTGGGCGCCTCTTATTTCCGCGCCATCGGAGAACTTTATCAATATGGGCTGTCGGCGCGCGGCGTGGCGATCGATACGGTCGCCGCAGGCAGGCAGGAGGAATTCCCGGACTTCACGAATTTCTATATCGAGAAAACCGGCCCCGATGCGGCTGCCATCACGGTCCATGCGCTGCTTGACGGCCCGTCTGTTGCCGGCGCCTGCAAATTCGTCTTGGCGCGCGGCAAAGGCGTGACCATGGATATCGAGCAGGCACTGTTCCTGCGCAAGGATGTCAGCCGCTTCGGTATCGCGCCACTGACCTCGATGTACTGGTTCTCGGAAACGGCCAAGCCGACCGCTGTCGATTGGCGGCCCGAAGTGCATGATTCCGATGGTCTGGCCATGTGGACCGGTTGGGGCGAGCATCTCTGGCGGCCGCTCAACAATCCGCCCCACATCATGGCCTCGGCGTTCGGCGACGAGAATCCCAAAGGTTTCGGCCTGCTGCAGCGCGACCGCGTGTTCGACCATTATCTCGACGGCGTCTATTACGAAAAGCGGCCCAGCCTGTGGGTCGAGCCGAAGGGCAATTGGGGAAAGGGCGCCATTCAGCTCATCGAGATTCCGACCGACGACGAGATCCGCGACAACATCACGGCGATGTGGGTCCCCGAGAAGCCTGCCGCAGCGGGATCCGAATTCAATCTCGCCTACAAACTGCATTGGCTCGCCGACGAGCCCTATCCGACCGAGCTTGCGCGCTGCGTCGCGACACGGCTGGGCGATGGCGGGCAGCCGGGCCAGCCGCGGCCCAAAGGCGTGCGCAAATTTCTGGTTGAGTTCCTGGGCGGTCCGCTTGCCGATCTTCCGTTTGGCGCCAAACCGGACATGGTGTTGCAGGCCTCGCGCGGACAATTCACCGATTACAAGATCATGGAGGCGGTATCGGATGGCGTGACCGGGCATTGGCGCGCCCAATTCGATTTGGCGGGCATCGAAGGCACGGACCCGGTCGAGATGCGCCTGCAGCTGGCCGTGAGCGGCAAAATCGTCAGCGAGACGTGGATGTTCCAATATCACCCGTTCTAGCGGTGGACCTTTCCGCATGGGGAGAGGTAGAAACGGCGCGTTGATAGGGTCAGGAGAAGGTGATGCGTTTGGGACGAGTATTGCGTGTTTGCACATTGGCCGCCGCCGCGGCATTGGCCGCCCCCGCCGGGGCGTTTGCGCAGACCAATCCGGGGTTCGTGCAACTGGGCCGCGTCAGCGCGACGATCTACAAGCCCGATAGCGGCCCGGCGCCCCATATCGCCTTTCTGATCGCGCATCGCAGCGCCAACAATCTGAACAATGTCGCGTGCCGCGAATTGTCCAAGCGGGGCTTCCTCGCCTTCTGCTTCAACACCCGCTTCGTCAACAATGATTCCATCGTGAACTGGGAAGAGATCGCGCTCGACGTCAAAACCGCGGTCAATTATGCGCGCACGCTTCCCGGCATCACCAAGGTGGTGCTGCTCGGTCATTCCGGTGGCTCGCCGCTGATGAGCTATTACCAGGCGGTGGCGGAAAACGGCATTGCCTATTGCCAGGGTCCGAACAAGATCATGCAATGCGGGCCGGAACTCGCCGGCATGAAGCCCGCCGATGGCCTCTTGTTCGACGAAGCCCATCCGGGCGACGGCGTGCAGGCGCTGCGCGGCATCAACCCGTCGCTGTCGATTGTCGACGGCAGGGTCAAAGTCGACCCCGAGCTCGATCCGTTCGATCCCAAGAACGGCTACAACCCGAAAGGGCCATCGCATTATGCGATCGGCTTCCGCACCAAATATTACGAAGCGCAGTCCAAGGTGATGAACGATCAGCTGGCACAGGCGCTGGCCCTCAGGGAGCGCATCAAGAAGGGCGAAAGCGTCTATCCCGACGACGATGTCGTGCTGGTGCCGTTCAGCGATCAAGCGGGCGCGGCACGGCTCGACCAGATGGACCCCTCGATTCCGGAGATCATGAGCACGGCCCGGCCCGAGAAATTGCTGAAGAACGACGGCACCATCGTCCACGATGTCGTGAAAAGCCTGGAACCGGCGCATCCCAAACAGGCCGAACGCAACCGCACCTTCGACGACGGCACCAAGATGCTGACCCTCAACGCGTACTTAAGCGCGAATGCGGTCCGCTCGACCAATTCGCTGGATGGCATCGACCATTGCTCGAACAACAATTCGACCATCTGCGCCGTGCAATACATCAAGGTGCCGACCCTGATTGTCGCGATGGGCGCCTATCACATGCTGCGCGACGAGGAGCTGATGTACGACAAGAGTGCAGCCGCCGAAAAGGACTACATCGTCATCGAAGGGGCGGAGCTGAACTACAATGGCTGCAAGCCCTGCGAAACTACGCCCGGGCAATTTGCCAACGCGACGAAGAACAATTTCGACTACATCGCCAAATGGGCCAACGCCCATTTCTGACCGGGCGCCTCGCTGATACAGGAAATCGGTGAAGCGCAGCGAGTGCTGGAAACGAATGGCCTCGCCCGATTCGGGATCGTCATTGCGGGAAGCACTGTGCCTTCGATCTGGTAGAGCCGGTGCTGGTAGAACATGGCGGCCACCACCGCGTGGGCGCCGTCGCGCCGGACGATGCTCATCTCGCGGCAGGTGTAGAGTTCGTTGAAGCGGCAGCGCAGATCGGTTTTCAAATGGGCGTCCCGACGGCCAATCCTACCGAAGGGAAACCACGGCGGTGCGTCCTGACGACCGAGAAAACCAGCCATAAGCAGGCCGGATTGACCGAATATCACGGCAATTCAGGTTTTGCGCGCGAGAAAGATTGCCTGAAGCGATCCCGACGGTTACAATTTGGTGAGAAGTGGCAGTTCATCTGGGAATGCCGGCACAGACCGGCTCAGGACGATCTTGGGAGGGGCGCTCACCAAGGCCGGAAGGATATGAACACTATGAACAAGCAATTGCTGAACCGACGTCAATTTAGTGCGCGTTGTGCGGCCCTTGGTCTATCGCTTCCTGCCTCAAGTGCGATGATTGCAGGCCAAGCAAGGGCACAGGATCTTGGCACTGGCGCGGAATCGAACACAGCACCGCGTACCGTAACGTTTCCGGATGGCACGACCGTCCCGGCGCTCGGTCAAGGCAGCTGGCATCTCGGTCAGGGAAGGCATTCACTGGCTGCTGAGGAAGAGGCGCAGCGCACAGGCATCGCGCTTGGCATGACGGTGATCGATACGTCTCGAAATTATGGAGATGGCCTCTCCGAGAAATTCATTGGTCACGCGATTGCCGGTCAGCGCGATCGTGTGTTTCTAGTCTCCAAGGTGCAGGAGGATGAAATTGTTAAAACTGGCGCCGCTGCCATCGCAGCCGGCGAACAGATGGTACTTGCGGCCAAGGGCGACGTGATCGCGCGTCTTTGCGAGCAGAGCCTCGCTCGTCTAGGCACCGACTATCTCGATCTCTATTTGCTGCATTCGCCAGTCCCCAAAAGGTATCTCTCCGGCGTTGTAGCCAAATTCGAAGAACTACGCGCGGCGGGAAAGATTCGCAGCTGGGGCGTCTCCAACTTCAACGCTGACCAAATGGAAGAGCTGTTCCGTGTTCCAGACGGCCATCGATGCGCAACCAATCAGGTTCGTTACAGTCTTCGTTATCGTTATTTTGAGCGTGAAGTTCTACCATGGTGCGCGGAGCACAATATGCCGGTGATGGCGGCTTCTCCGCTCGGCGGCGTCGAAGACGCCCACACTCTGCTGGGTGACAAGACGCTGGCGCAGATCGCCTCTACGCATGGTTGCTCGCCAGCCGCGGCTGCGCTGGCCTGGGTCATGCGCAGCGGGAACGTTATGGCAATTCCCGAATCCGGCAATCCAGCGCATGTCAAAGAAAACGCTGTCGCGCTGTCAATTCGGTGGATTCCAGCTTCCGCTTAAGGTCAGGATGTAAGCGCCGGAGGAACTGGCAAGGCTGAGCATACGGTGCCCCGTGTGTCCGCAGCCGGATGACTATGCTGAGACATCGGGGCAGAAGATCAATGACGCCAAGGCGAGGGGAACAAACACTCTCATCGCAACATCCCGAGACCCCCTGGGATATTAGCACGGCCCATAGCCTGGTGTGCTAGCCTGTGAGGGTGAAGCCGCGGCAGGCCAGTCTGCCGCGGAGAGATTGGCGGGGCTCATGACCGACGATGCTGTCATCGCCAAATGTGCCCGGCGGCTGATCCCGTTCATCTTCGTGCTGTATTTGGTGAATTTCATCGACCGGGTGAATGTCGGCTTCGCGGCGCTCACCATGAACGCCGATCTGAAGTTTTCGCCGGCTGTTTTCGGGTTCGGCGGCGGGGTGTTCTTCCTCGGCTATTCGCTGTTCCAGATTCCGGCCAATCTCATCCTCGAACGGGTCGGCGCCCGGCGCTGGATTTTTCTCATCCTCTTGGTGTGGGGCGCGGTATCGGCTTCGACCGCGTTCATCGCCAGCGCCACGGAATTCTACGCGGTACGCATTCTGCTCGGCGTTGCGGAAGCGGGATTTTTTCCCGGTATGGTGCTCTATCTCACCTATTGGTTCCCCAAAGCCTATCGCGCGCGGCTGATCGCGAATTTCATGCTCGCGATTCCCTTCGCCAACATCGTCGGCGGCCCGGTCTCCGGTCTCATCCTGGGCATGGACGGCGTTCTTGGCCTGCATGGCTGGCAATGGCTGTTTGTGATCGAAGGAACGCCCGCCTGCGCGATTGCTTTTGCGGTGCTGGCTTTGCTGCCCAGCGGACCCACCGAAGCGCATTGGCTGAGCGCGGAGGAAAAACGTAGCATCGTTGCCCGGCTCGCGAGCGAAGAGACGGTCCGGCACCGGCGCTTGTTGCCGGCACTGCTCGATCCCAAGGTCTGGGCGCTGGGCGCGGTCTATCTTGGCTACGCGATCAGCTATTACGGCGTGCAATTGTGGCTGCCGCAGATCGTTCAGGCGATGGGCTTTTCCAATCTCGCCACCAGTTTTCTGGTGGTGTTGCCCTTCGCCGCGACGATGCTGGCGATGTTCCTCTGGGGGCGCTCCAGCGATCGCGCGGATGAGCGCATTTGGCATGTCGCGATTCCGGCGCTGGTCGCCATGGCCTCCCTCATTGTCGCGAGCATCACGGCGTCCAATCTCGTGGTGTTTCTGGCGCTGACGGTGGCGGTGATGAGCCTGATGGCCCTGCAAGGCCCGTTCTGGTCGCTGCCGCAATCCTATCTCGGCGGTGCGGCGGCAGCGGGCGGTATCGCCCTTATCAACACGCTCGGCACCGGCGCGGGCGGTTTCGTGGGACCCTATGTCGTGGGTGTGC
>DATLVC010000072.1:0-3730 GCA_035577685.1 Micropepsaceae bacterium
CCCGGCGCGGGCACGATCAAATACCGCCTTCCGGACGCGCACACCGATTTCATCTTCGCGGTTGCGGGCGAGGAATTTGGCGTGGCGCTCTGTCTCTTGATCGCGGTGCTGTTCGGCGTGGTGACCATCCGGCTGCTGCTGCGCGCCGCGCGGGCGCGTGAGCAATTCGCCCAGCTCGCGGGGGCAGGGCTTGCGCTCGCCATCGGGCTCCAGGCCTTCATCAATATGGGTGTTTCCCTCTCCGTGCTTCCTGCCAAGGGCATGACCCTGCCGCTCATTTCCTATGGTGGTTCGTCACTGTTCGGCGTGGCGCTGACTTTGGGATTCGCCCTAGGCCTGACGCGCCAGCGTCCGGTCCTGCCTGAAGAGGCGGCGCGATGACGGCACCCTTCGTGCTCGCGGCCGGTGGCACCGGCGGCCATCTCTTCCCCGCACAAGCGCTTGCGGGCGAGTTGATGCGCCGTGGCCGCCGCGTGGTGGTGATGACCGACGGCCGCGGACACAATTACGGCAACGCCTTTCCGGGCGCGGAAATCGCGACCGTGCCCGCCGCCACATTTACGGGGCGTTCGGCCCTCGGCCGTGTCGCAGCTTTCGGCGTGATCGCACTCGGAGTTGCGGCGGCGTTCCTCAAATTGTTGAATCTGCGTCCACGGGCGGTCGTTGGCTTCGGCGGTTATCCCAGCCTTCCGGTGATGTTGGCCGCCTCGCTTGCGCATGTGCCGACTGCGCTGCACGAGCAGAATGCGGTGCTCGGCCGTGTCAATCGGATGCTGGCTCCGCGCGTTGCGAAAATTGCCGCGAATTTTCCCTTTGTCCGTTTTGCGCCCAACCACCCCGAGCGCGTGGTCTTTACCGGCAATCCGGTGCGTGCCGAAGCTGCAGCACTTCGCGCCGCGCCTTATTTTCCGCCCGGACCGAATGAGCCTATCCGGTTGTTGATCTTCGGCGGCAGCCAGGGCGCCCGGGCACTTTCGGAGATCGTTCCGGCGGCGCTGGCGCGCCTGCCCGAGGATTTGCGCGCCCGGCTCGAAATCACGCAGCAGGCGCGCGCCGAAGATGTGGAGATGGTGCAAAACGCCTACCGATCGGCGGGGCTGAAAGCCGACGTCGCGAAATTCTTCATCGACCTGCCCCGGCGGATGGCGGCATCCCATCTCGTGATCGCGCGAAGCGGTGCCTCCACCCTTTCGGAACTTACCGTGATCGGGCGGCCGT
Source organism: Micropepsaceae bacterium (assembly GCA_035577685.1). Lineage (GTDB taxonomy): Bacteria > Pseudomonadota > Alphaproteobacteria > Micropepsales > Micropepsaceae > CAIYRG01. The sequence goes on from DATLVC010000072.1 coordinate 1,219, forward strand.
CGATCCTCGTTCCCTATCCGCATGCGATGGACGATCACCAGGCCGCCAATGCCGCGGTGTTGGAAAAGGCGGGCGCTGCCTGGGTTATCAAGCAGGATTCGCTGAACGCCGAAGTCCTGGCGCAGAAGCTCACCGAACTCTTCACCCATCCGAAAATGCTGAGCAACTGCGCCGAGGCCGCCAAGGCCCTCGGCCATGGGGATGCCGCCGCGCGTCTTGCTGATCTGGCCGAGACTCTCGGGCAAGCGGGGTCCGCATGAACCAGCCTATCGCCCTCGATTCCCAGATGCGCGTTCCGCTTTCCGTCGGCGCGATCCATTTCATCGGGATCGGCGGTATCGGCATGAGCGGCATTGCCGAGGTGATGAAGAATCTCGGCTATCGGGTGCAGGGATCGGACTCGACCGAAAGCGCGAATGTCAAACGGCTGCACGAATTGGGCATCCCGGTCGCCATCGGCCAGCGGGCAGAAAATCTCGGTGACGCGCAGGTCGTTGTCTATTCCTCGGCGGTCAAGCCGGACAATCCCGAATTTGCGGCGGCGCGCGTTGCGGGTCTGCCCATCGTGCGCCGGGCGGAAATGTTGGCCGAGCTGATGCGGCTGAAGCGCTGCGTCGCCATCGGCGGCACCCACGGCAAGACCACGACCACCACCATGGTGGCGGCTTTGCTTGACGCGGGAGGGCTCGATCCCACCGTGGTGAATGGCGGCATCATCAATGCCTATGGCACCAATGCGCGGCTGGGCGCGGGCGAATGGATGGTAGTGGAGGCCGACGAATCCGACGGCACCTTCCTGAAACTTCCGGCGACGGTTGCCATCGTCACCAATGTCGATCCCGAGCATCTCGATTTCTACGGCGATTTCGACCGCGTGCGCGCCGCGTTCCAGACCTTTGTGGAGAATCTGCCGTTCTACGGGTTCGGCGTGATGTGCGCCGACCACCCCGAGGTGCAGGCGATCATCGCGCGCATCCGCGACCGGCGCGTCGTCACCTATGGGTTCAGCCCGCAAGCCGATGCGCGCGCAGTGAACGTGTCCTTCTCGCAAGGCGCCTCGCATTTCGACGCGGTTTTCCCCGACCGGCGCAAAGGTACGGAAACCACCCTCAGCGATCTCACACTGCCCATGCCGGGCGAGCACAATGTCTCCAACGCCATCGCGGCGATTGCGGTGGCCCGTGAGCTGGGCGTCGGAACCGATGCGATCCGCAAAGCCTTGAACGGTTTTGGTGGCGTGAAGCGGCGTTTCACGCGCGTGGGCGAGTGGAACGGCGCGGCCATCATTGACGATTATGGCCATCACCCGGTCGAAATCGCCGCCGTGCTGAAAGCGGCGCGTCAGGCTTACTCCGGTCCCATCGTCGCGATCATCCAGCCGCACCGCTACACCAGGCTGCGCGATCTGTTCGATCAGTTCTGCACCTGCCTCAACAGTGCTGACGTCGCCATTGTGGCGCCCGTCTACGCGGCCGGCGAAGTCCCTATCGAAGGGATCAACCGCGATACGCTGGCCGAAGGCCTGCGCGCCCACGGGCACAAGCATGTGCTCACCATGGACGGGCCGGAGGATTTGCCGGGCCTCGTCGCGCCGCACGCCAAAGCAGGGGGCGCGATTGTTTGTCTCGGCGCCGGTTCCATCACAGGCTGGGCGGCGGGCCTGGAAGCAGCGCTAAAGCAACAGGCGGCGAAGCCATGAACGCGGCGGCGCTTTCCTCGCTTCCGGCAGTGCGCGGCACCTACACCGAGCACGCGCCCCTGAAAGACCTTGTCTGGTTTCGCGCGGGCGGAGCGGCGGACATTCTTTTCCGCCCCGCCGATGTCGAAGACCTTTGCACCTTCATGGCACATAAGCCTGCCGGGCTGGCCGTGACGCTGATCGGCGTCGGCTCGAATCTCTTGATTCGCGATGGCGGCATCCCAGGCGTCGTCATTCGGCTCCCTGCCGCATTCGGACGCATCGAGACGCTGAGCAGCACGCAAATCCGTGTGGGTGCGGCGGCGCTTGATGCAACGGTCGCCCGCGCGGCGGCCGATGCGGGTATTGCCGGCCTCGAATTCCTGCGCGGCATCCCTGGCACCATCGGCGGCGCGTTGAGCATGAATGCGGGTTGCTATGGCAGCGAATTGAAGGACGTGTTCGTCGAAGCACACGCGGTGAATTCGCGCGGGAATATCCTCACGCTCGGCTATGACGAAATGGGCTTCACCTATCGCCATTCGAAACCGCAAGGGCTGATCTATGTCGATGCGGTGCTGCAGGGGACGCCCGGAGAGCCCGGCGCGATCCGTGCCCGCATAGAGGCACTCGTAGCCCAGCGCGAGAGCACGCAGCCCGTGCGCAGCAAGACGGGTGGTTCCACCTTCACCAATCCGCCCGGCCATAAAGCCTGGCAGTTGATCGATGCCGCCGGATGCCGCGGCCTGACCCATGGCGGAGCGCAGGTCTCCGAGAAGCACTGCAATTTCCTCATCAACACCGGCGAGGCCACAGCCTCGGACATCGAAGCCC
>DATLVC010000073.1:0-6538 GCA_035577685.1 Micropepsaceae bacterium
GTTGTCCGAGATCAAATTCGAGCCGGTGGCGAAATACGATCCGAAGGCTCCGCCGGCCAAGGAATTCCTCGGCCACATCACACTGACGGTATCGCGGGACGGCTTCATCTACGCCGCCGACCGAGTAGCGGATCGCATTCAGGTCTATACCAAGGCCGGCAAATTCGTGCGCGAGTTCACCGTGGCGCCGGAAACATTGGATCGCGGGTCGACGGGCGGCATGGCGCTCTCGCCCGACCAGAAATATCTCTATGTGTCCGACATCATGAACAATGTGATCTGGATCGTGAACCGCAGCGACGGCAAGACGGTCGGTCATTTCGGTTTCGCCGGCCATAGCGGCGGCGGCCTGCATTGGGTGCACATGGTGGCCACCGATTCCAAAGGCAACGTCTATACGGGCGAAGTCGATACCGGCAAACGCGTGCAGCGGTTCCTGGTGAAGAACTGACAGCGCACGTCGCCACGAAAAAAGCCGGAAAATCGGTCTCCCGATTTCCGGCTTTTCCTTTGATGCGGGCGCTTAATCAGCCGGCTTTCGCCGCCAGCTTCGCTTTTTCCGTTTCCACCGCTTTGCGCGCGGCGGCCTGGGTCTGTTTCGCCCGCTGCTCCCAGGCGGCGGGATCGACGAAGGGGTGCGGATCGCCGGGCTTGCGGTCCTTCAGCTTCATCGCGCGTTCGAGCACGCCGCCGCCCGGATAGCCGTTCGGGTCCGCCCAGCTGTGGATCATCAAATTCACCTGCACGCCTTTGATCGCGGCGACCTTGTCGGCGGTCTCGACAGCCTGCTCGGCGTCCTTCAAGCCGCCACGATAACCCTGTCCGCCCTGAAGAATGGCGACATAGGGCTTGCCGCCGTCATAGACCTTGATGCCTTCGGTCGTCAGCACGCCCGGCGTATGGCCCGGCTGATGATGGAAAATCAGGTGCTGGTCGCCGAGGTCCAGATGGTCGCCTTCCTTCACCACCATGTCCTTCTTGGGCATGCGGTTGATGCCGCCATTTTCGCGGTTGCCCTTCTTCCCATCGAGATCGGCGATCATCTGCCAGTCTTCCTCGAGTGCCACGACGCGGGCGCCGGTCCACTCCTGGATCTTCGCTGCGCCCCCGACATGGTCGAGATGGCCGTGCGACAGCACGATGTATTTGATGTCCTTCGGGTTGATGCCGACCTTCTTGATGTTGTCCATCACGTGGTCGACGAAGGGCTCCTGCGTGGTGTCGAACAGGATGTCGCCCTGGGGCGTGGTCAGGAGCCACACCGAGACATAGCAGGGGCCGACCAGATAGAGATTGTCGAAGACCTTGAACGGCTCGATGTTCTGAATCGAATTGTCCCGGGCGCGGGTCACGCGGCAGGTCTTGCTGTACGGCTCCGTCTGATCGGCGGCCGTGGCGAAATCGGCCACGAACAAAGCGGCCACGGCCGTGCCCGCCGCAAGCATGGTACGTATGGTTTTCATAAATCCTCCCCTGGGCTGAATTGCATCTGGCGCGCAATCTATCGGCCCCCAAAAGAGATGTCATCCCGGCCGGGCGCGGGGGCGAAAGACCCGGGCCGGCAAGTTTGGTTTGACGAGGAGCACCTCGTTCATGCATGCCGTTCCCATGAACGATATCTCTGCGGCGCCGCCGATTCTGAACGGCCTGTCCGAAATCGCCGGCGATTACGATGCCGCCATCTGCGATGTCTGGGGCGTGCTCCACAATGGCAAAGAGGCCTATTTGCGGGCGGCCGATGCCATGCGCCGATTCCGGGCAACGCGCGGGCCGGTCATCCTTTTGTCGAATGCGCCCCGGCTGGCAGATGGTGTGGAGGCCCTGTTCGATCGCGTCGGCCTGCCGCGCGATTTCTATGACGGCATTGTCACATCCGGGATCGCGGCGCGCGCCGATCTCTCGCGTCGAACCGAAGCCGGCCCGCTCGCGATGTTCTATCTTGGCCCCCCGCGCGACAATCCGCTCTACGAAGGGTTGAATCTCGAACTGGTCGGTCCGGAGAAGGCCGAGCTCGTGCTCTGCACCGGCTTTTACGACGACGAAACCGAAACGCCGGACGATTATCGCGGCATGCTCGAAGGCTTCCGGGCGCGCGCGCTGCCGTTCCTCTGCGCAAACCCCGATATCATCGTGCAGCGGGGCGACAAGCTGATTTTTTGTGCAGGCGCCATCGCCCGGCTTTACGAAACGCTAGGCGGAGAGGTCGTGTATTACGGCAAGCCCTATGCGCCGGTGTTCGAGAGGGCGGTGGCCGAGGCGCGGGCGCTGGCACCCGTCAAACGCCCGCTGGTCATCGGCGACGGCATCGACACCGACATACTGGGCGCGTACCGCATGGGGTTGGATGCGCTTTTCATCGGTGGCGGCATCCATGGCGCCGAACTGAAAGACCACCCTGAAACGCTCGGCAAATTGCTGCAAAAGAGCGGCGTTACCGCCCGCGCCGCGATGCCTGCGCTGCTGTGGTGACTTGCCCCTAGGGGCAGCGCCCGATAAGAGACGTCGGTGTACCAAAAGGACCGGCCATGACCGCGATTGTCCGCCATTACCTCGAAGATTTGCGCATCGGCCAGTCCGCCAGCTACACCCGCGAGATCACCGAAAGCGACATCCAGCAATTCGGCGCCGTCTCGGGCGACCTGAACCCGCTGCATTTCGATGAAGAGTACGCCAAGACGACGATTTTTCGCGGACGCATCGCGCACGGCATGCTGTCGGCGAGCTTTCTCTCCACCGTTTTCGGAACACAGCTTCCGGGCGCTGGCTCGATATTCCTGAGCGCAACCATCCGGTTCAAGGCGCCGGTGCGGATCGGCGACACGGTTGTGGCCAGCTGCACCGTGCGCGAAATCGACACCCAGAAGGGTCGCGTCATCTTCGACTGCGTGTGCAAGGTTGGCGACACCGTCGTGATCGAAGGCGACGCCATGTTGAAGGTACCCTCGCGCAACGCGAGCTGACGAGTCCAGCGAAGCCGTCAATGCGGATTTTGCGTCATTACCGCCATCCACCGGCCGAAGCCAAAGGTGCCGTCGTGGCCCTTGGCAATTTCGATGGCGTGCATCGCGGTCACCAGGCGCTGATCGGCGAGGCGGCGAACATCGCGAAGGCCACGGGGCGGCCTTTGGCGGCGATGGTGTTCGAGCCTTACCCGCGGGAATTTTTCCGGCCCCAGGACGAACCGTTCCGGCTGACGCCGTTCCGCGCCAAGGCGCGCCTGCTGCAGGATTTGGGAATCGAATGGCTGATCGTGCTCGGCTTCGATGCGGAGATGGCCGGCAAGCTTGCCCAGGATTTCGTCATGGATGTGCTGGTGCACGAGCTTGAGGTCTCCCATGTCGTGGTGGGCGAGGATTTCCGCTTCGGCAAGGGGCGGAGCGGCGACGTCACGGTTTTGCGCTACATGGGCGAGATGGAAGGGTTCGGGACAACCATCTTCCACGCCGTGTCGGACCATGGCGAGAAGATCTCGTCCTCCAAGGTGCGGGCCGCCTTGAGGGCTGGCCGCCCGGAGGAAGCCGCGCAATTGCTCGGCCATTGGTGGAGCGTGGAAAGTCACGTCGCCTCCGGCGACAAACGCGGGCGCGAACTCGGGTTCCCGACCGCCAATCTCAAGCTGGAACACACGTTGCAGCCCGCCTTCGGGGTCTACGTCGTACGGGCGCGGCCGTCGGGGGATTCGAAAGTCTATGACGGTGTCGCCAATTTCGGGGTGCGCCCGATGTTCCCTTTGTCGGCGCCCCTGATGGAGGTGCATTTGTTCGATTTCTCCGGCGAGCTGTACGGGGAGATTCTCAATATTGAGCTGATCGGCTATTTGCGGGGCGAACAGGCGTTCGACAGCCTCGATGCCTTAAAGGTCCAGATGGCGGCGGATTGCGCCGAGGCGCGGCGCCTCCTGGCTTCGGCCGGGACGCATGGCGAAGCCGCGCTGGACCGCTAACCCGAAAGGTTGTTAGAACGGCGCCCGTTCAAACGCTCAAGCGAATCATGGTCATGCGGGTCACGAGGACGATGCGAATTCGAAGCCCGGAGGCGTAGCGTAGCCGCCTTCGGGAATTTTCGCGCCCGTTCTGTCCCTCTGAGAAAGACCAGCCATGTCCGAAGACCCGCAAACCCCCAAGCGCGACTACCGCGCCACGCTGTTCCTGCCCACCACCGATTTTCCCATGAAAGCGGGCCTTCCGGAGGCCGAACCCAAATGGCTGAAGCGCTGGGAGGAGATGGGGCTGTACGCGAAACTGCGCGCCGCCGCGAAGGGCCGCCCGCTTTTTGTGCTGCATGACGGACCGCCTTACGCCAATGGCGACATCCATATCGGCACCGCACTGAACAAGATTTTGAAGGATTTCGTAGTGCGCTCGCGGCAGATGCTGGGGTTTAACGCGCCCTATATCCCCGGCTGGGACTGCCATGGCCTGCCCATCGAATGGAAGATCGAAGAGGAATACCGCGCCAAGGGCAAATCCAAGGACGAGGTGCCGGTCAACGAATTGCGCGCGCAATGCCGTGCCTTTGCCGCGAATTGGATCGGCGTGCAGCGCGAGCAATTCCAGCGGCTGGGCTGCACCGGCGACTGGATGCGCCCCTACACAACGATGGCGTTCGCCGCCGAAGCGCAGATCGTGCGCGAGCTGCATAAATTCGTGATGAACGGGCTGCTCTATCGCGGGTCGCGGCCGGTGATGTGGTCGCCGGTGGAGAAGACCGCGCTCGCCGAAGCCGAGGTGGAATATCACGAGAAATCCTCGCCGCAGATTTATGTGAAGTTTCCCGTTTGGGCCGCAGGTCGCGACGGGCCCGAAATGCGGATGGGTGTCCTTGGTGCCAAGGTTATCATCTGGACCACCACTCCGTGGACGATACCTGGCAATCGAGCAATCGCTTATTCGCCGGACATCACCTACGGCCTCTACGAGGTGATATCGGCTGAGAGCGAATTCGCGTCTGCAGGTGAAAAGTATCTTCTTGCCGATGTACTTTCGGACCAAGTCGCCAAATACGCCAAGATCGGCCTGCGAAAGCTTGAAAGCATCGACCCGAAGGGCTTGATGTGTCGGCACCCGTTTGATGGGAAGGGTTATGATTTTTCGGTGCCGCTGCTGCCCGGCGAACATGTCACGGCCGACACCGGCACGGGCTTCGTCCACACCGCACCCAGCCACGGTGAAGACGATTTCGAGCTGGGCCGCAAATACAAACTCGAAATCCCGTTTCTGGTCGCGCCGGACGGATCGTTCCTGCCGAATGTGCCGCTGTTCGCGGGCAAGCGTATCCTCACGCCCGAAGGCAAGGACGGCGATGCCAATGGCGCGGTCATCAAGGAACTGATCGCGGCTGGTGCGCTCCTCGCCAAGGGCACGCTGCGGCATCAATACCCCCATAGCTGGCGCTCCAAAGCGCCGGTGATCTTCCGTGCCACCCCGCAATGGTTCGCCGGAATCGACAAGCCGTTCCTGGGTTCCAACGAGGCGACGTTGCGCCAACTCGCCCTGGGCGCCATCGCGGCGACGCGCTGGTATCCGCGTGCCGGGGAAAACCGCATCGGCGCCATGGTGAAGGACCGCCCCGATTGGGTGTTGTCGCGCCAGCGCGCCTGGGGCGTTCCGATTGCGGTCTTCGTGCACAAGGGCACTGGCGAGTTGTTGCGCGATGAAGCCGTGAATGCGCGCATCACCGACGCCTTCGAAAAGGAAGGCGCCGACGCGTGGTTCGCCTCGCCGCCGTCGCGGTTCCTCGGCGATCATCACGAAAGCGATTACGAACAGATCACCGACATTCTGGACGTGTGGTTCGATTCCGGTTCGACCCATTCTTTCGTGGTCGAGAATCCCATCGATCCGCATTGGCCGAAAAAAGAACACGCCGATCTTTATCTGGAAGGTTCGGATCAGCATCGCGGCTGGTTCCAGTCCTCGCTGCTGGAATCCTGCGGCACGCGCGGACGCGCGCCCTATGATGCGGTGCTGACCCATGGCTTCGTGCTCGACGAGCAGGGCCGCAAAATGTCCAAATCTCTCGGCAATGTCGTGGCGCCCCAGAAAATCGCGCAGCAGAACGGCGCGGAAATCCTGCGTCTGTGGGTGGCGTCGTCCGATTTCACCGAGGATTTGCGCATCGGGCCGGAGATCATCAAGGCCGCGGTCGATTCCTATCGCCGCCTGCGCAACACCATCCGTTTCATGCTCGCCAATCTCGAAGGCTTCGACGAGCTGGAACGCATCGCGCCATCCGAGATGCCGGAACTCGAACGCTTCATCCTGGCGCGGCTTGCGGCCTTGGATGCCGAGGTGCGGGCGGGCAATTCGGAATTCGATTTCACACGCGTCTTCTCGACCGTGTTCAATTTCGCCACCACGGATTTGTCGGCTTTCTATTTCGACATCCGCAAGGATGTTCTCTATTGCGATTCCCGCACCAGTCTGCGCCGCCGCGCCGCGCGCACGGTGACCGATGCGCTTTTCACGCGCGTCGTGACATGGCTGGCGCCGGTCCTGTGCTTCACCATGGAGGAGGCGTGGACGACTCGTTACGGCGC
>DATLVC010000074.1:0-2304 GCA_035577685.1 Micropepsaceae bacterium
GTTCGGTTCGGAATACCGCGCCCTTGCCGGCCTTCCCGGGATCGAACGCGCCCATGTTTTCGAGCCGGAACCGGCGACGGTCTATGCCTGGGAACGTCAGTAATGACGTCCATCGATCTGTCGCACACTGCCGTCCGCCAACTCAACGCGATGCTTCATGCCTTGCCGCATGACACCAACGAAACGCTGTGGAAGGTGCGCAATCCCGGCGGCAAGCATGCCATCGCGGTCGGACTCGATGCCCCGATCGCGGTCGAGATCGATGGCCATGTCGGATATTACTGCGCCGGCATGAACAAGCATGCGCATGTCGTGGTACGCGGCAATGCCGGCGTCGGCCTTGCGGAAAACATGATGTCGGGCTCTGTGCGTGTCGAAGGCGATGCGAGCCAAGCTGCGGGTGCGACCGGACGCGGCGGCCTTCTGGTGATCGAAGGCAATGCCTCGGCACGTTGCGGCATTTCCATGAAGGGCATCGACATTGTGGTGAAGGGCTCGATAGGCCCCATGAGCGCATTCATGGCGCAAGCCGGCAATCTGGTGGTGCTGGGCGACGCCGGCGACAGCCTTGGTGATTCCATCTACGAAGCGCGACTGTTCGTCCGTGGCGCCGTCAGAAGCCTGGGCGCGGATTGCATCGAGAAGCCGCTCGAACCCGCGGACCGCGTCATCCTCAAGGATATTCTGGCACGCGCCGGGCTTTCGGACGTCGTGCGTCCCGAAGAATTCAGCCTCTTCGGCTCCGCACGCCGGCTCTATCATTTCCATATCGACAATGTCGGCGAATATTGAGGTGAGGCGATGAGCTCCGGACATCCGCCGCAAACGATCCCGCGTTTCTCGGCGACCTTCGATCCCTATACGCTTTCCGAGATACGCCGTGCTGCGGCCACGGGCATCTATGATATCCGGGGCGGGGGCGCCAAACGCAAATTGCCCCATTTCGACGATCTTCTGTTTCTCGGCGCATCGATCTCGCGTTATCCGCTGGAGGGTTATCGCGAGAAATGCGGCACCGAAATATGGCTCGGCACGCGCTTCGCGAAGAAGCCGCTGTGCCTGAAGATACCGATCACCATAGCCGGCATGAGCTTCGGCGCGTTATCCGCGCAGGCGAAGGAAGCGCTGGGCCGCGGCGCATCAGCGGCGGGCACCAGCACGACGACCGGCGATGGCGGCATGACGCAGGAGGAACGCGGGCATTCCTCGCTGTTGGTCTACCAGATCCTGCCCTCGCGTTATGGTGTCAATCCCGACGATCTGCGCGCGGCTGACGCCATCGAGGTCGTCGTCGGACAGGGCGCGAAGCCGGGCGGCGGGGGCATGCTGCTTGGCCAGAAGATCAGCGCCCGCGTTGCGGCGATGCGCAATCTTCCAGAAGGCATCGATCAGCGTTCGGCCTGCCGCCATCCGGATTGGACGGGCCCTGACGATCTTGAAATCAAGATCGAAGAACTGCGCGAGATCACCGATTGGGAAAAACCGATCTATGTGAAGGTGGGTGCCAGCCGTCCCTACTACGATACCGCGCTGGCGGTGAAGTCCGGCGCGGATGTGGTCGTGCTCGACGGCATGCAGGGTGGCACCGCGGCGACGCAGGAAGTCTTCATCGAGAATGTCGGCATTCCGACCCTGTCCGCCATCCGTCCCGCGGTCCAGGCGCTGCAGGAACTTGGGATGCACCGCAAAGTGCAGTTGATTGTATCTGGCGGGATTCGCAATGGCGCGGACGTTGCCAAGGCGCTCGCGCTTGGTGCAGACGCCGTATCCATCGGCACGGCGGCGCTCGTGGCTCTCGGTGACAACGATCCGCATTGGGAATCGGAATATGAAAAGCTCGGCACCACGGCGGGCGCCTATGACAATTGGCAAGAGGGGCGCGACCCCGCGGGCATCACGACGCAAGACCCGGAATTGGCGAGCCGTCTCGATCCGGTGAAAGCCGGCCGCATGCTGGCGAACTATCTCGCGGTGCTTACGCTGGAGACGCAAACCATCGCGCGCGCCTGTGGCAAGAGCCATGTCCACAATCTCGAGCCCGAAGATCTGGTCGCACTCACCGTTGAAGCTGCGGCAATGGCGCAGGTGCCGCTCGCCGGCACGAATTGGATTCCCGGTAAGAGCTTTTGAGTACGGGCCCGTAAAGAGGGGTGACGATGATCGACTTGGAAAAATTGGCCAAAGACCGCGGGATCAAATATTTCCTGATCTCGTACACCGATCTTTTCGGCACGCAGCGTTCGAAGCTGGTTCCAGCCGCGGCAATCAACGCCATGGCCAAGACCGGCGCGGGCTTTGCAGGAT
>DATLVC010000075.1:0-21701 GCA_035577685.1 Micropepsaceae bacterium
ATCGCCACCTCAAGTCAGGTGAACGTGCCCTTCGTCTTATCGATGCAGTTCATGCGCCTTATCATCGTGCTAGCGACCGGGCCGTCGGTGGCACGTTTCCTCGCGCGACGGCAAATGGAGCCAATCTGATCCCCATAAATCTCGCGACGAGCGGTGGTTTATTCACCGCTTCGAGAGCAGTTCGAGTACTGCTGCAGAAACGGCCCCGGGGGCTTCCTGCGGCACGTTGTGCCCAATAACGGGAATCAAGCGCCGCTGATACGGCCCGACGAAATGAGGGTCCTTTGTCACCGACGGTTGGGGCGTATTGACGCCGTCGCCTTCACCCTGAAGCACAATGGTGGGCGCCGCGATTTTCGGTTGCGCGGACAGAAGCTTTTCGATCGGTTCCAGGGCTGGATCGCCGGGAGCGTACCCATAACGATGGCGATAAGATTGGATGACAACATCGACAAAATCAGGATTGTTGAAGGACGCGGCGGTGCGGTCGTAAGTGGCATCATCGAACTTCCAATTTGGCGACCAGAGCCGCCACAACAGTTTGCAGAGATCGTGACGATTCGCCTCCAATCCGGCTCGGCCGCGCTCCGTATGGAAGTAATACTGATACCAAAGCCGGTGTTCCTGTTCCGGCGTTGCCGGGATCGCCGATGCCGCAATATCCTGAATCGTGTAGCCGTTGGCAGAGACGAGCGCGCGAACGCGTTCCGGCCATAGTGCTGCGACGACGCAGGCGGCGCGCCCACCCCAGTCAAAGCCGACAAGGGCCGCATTCGGCAGCCCGAGTGCATCCATGAGTTCCAGCAAGTCTCGACCGAGTGCTGCCTGCTGACCCGAACGTGGCGTTGCCGATGTCAGGAAATGCGTCTGCCCGTACCCGCGCAAATAGGGCACGATCACCCGGTATCCGGCCGCTGCGAGCGGCGGAACAACCTCATCATATGCCCGCGGATCATAGGGAAACCCATGCATGAGCATGACAGGGATACCAGTTTCAGGACCGCTGTCCTCGTAAGCGATTTCCAGCGTGTTCGTGCGGATTCGCTTGATGGGTTTCATTGCGGTCTGCTGAGAGAACGCTGGTCGATAAGGCGCGAGCAACGCGGCAGACATCAAACTGATGAACAGGCGACGGTCAATCATACGGTCACCTCGTCGACAAACTGGACACCGTCTCTTGCGCGATACAAGCTGCGGACCGGGATCAACTCCAGGTCAGGTCGTGATTGCGCAGCGGCAGGTCCCGATACCGCTTTCCGGTGATCTGGAAGACGGCATCGGCAATGCCGGATTGAATCGAGGTGCCGCGGTCGTGGCCCATGCCGTCGAGCCAATGCCCAGTCTTGAAGAAGGCAATGTTGATTTGCGGCGGGTCCTCTTTGATGCGCGATAGCTGAAACGTGTCGAAATTGTTCTCCGCAATGCGGCCTTCCGTGACGTTGCACTCTTGATACATCACGTCGTTGTAGAACCACACGATCTGACCTTCGATCTGCTTCTTGACCGTTAGCGGATTGACCAAACCGAATCCTTCGTCATGCGCAACATCGACGCGCAGCAGGCGCACTTCGCCTTGCTTGCTGATCGAGACGGTGTGGACTTGGGCGCTGATCGTTGCATGGTGCCCGTCCTCGGCGCCGCGTTCTTCGAGCGCAATCGCCCGCGCTGTGCCTTGCCGCAGCGGCGTGCCCCAGCCCGACATCTCGGCAGCCATGTCGAGCGCCTTGATCATATCGGCCTTGTAGGGAAGGTTGGTGCGCGCAATCAGCTCGCGGCGATAGAGGTATGGGTCCTTGCCGGTGGCGTGGGCAAGTTCATCCATGAAGCTCTCGCGATAAAAATGTTGGGCCGGCGCGCCCACGCCGCGCCGCGTGCCTACCGGAATGTGGAAGCGCGCGCTGTGAATCGAGAAGCGGTAATTGGGCGCAAAGTAACGCGGGGCAACGTCGAAGCCGGCGGTTGCACCTGGGGCTTCTGCATCTGTCGCTGTCCTGACTTCAATCGCGATCGGCCAGCCATCGTTATCGAGAGCGGCGCGTAAGCGCGCCACGCCAATGGAGCGATAGGTGGTGTTGATGAAGTCTTCCTCGCGCGTCCACAGCAGGTGGATAGGAGTACCGCGGTTCTTGTTGGCGATATAGATCGCCTGTTCGGCTTGCGGACCGTTGCCATTGCGGCCGTAGCCGCCGCCAAGATGGCACAAATGGACATAGACGTTCGTTTCAGGAATGCCAGTGATACGGGACGCCGAGTAGCGCGTCTCCTGCGGGCTCTGATCACCGATCCAGATGTCGACCCGGTCGTCGGTGACAAGCACGGTCGCGTTTCCCGGTTCCATCCGGGCACGCGGGAGATAGGGCACCGAGTATGTCGCGTCGACGATTTTGGCGGCACCCGAGAAGGCGTCGTTGCAGTCGCCGAGATTGACATGCACATTGCCGGGCTCGCCCAAAGCCGCAATCAGCTTCGCCCGTATGGCGGCCGTGTTGAGTGCAGCATATTGCGGCGGCACATCCCATTCGATCGGCATCTGATCGATTGCTGTCTTGGCTTGGTACCAGCTATCGGCGATGACAGCGACGCCGCCGCCAAAGGTGCGGCCTCGGATCAATGAGGGATCTGGGATTGGGAACTCAACCGCCGAGATGACGCCGGGTTGTTTCCGGATGCGCTCGAAATCGTAACTCTTCACTTTGCCGCCATAAACCGGGCAGGACTTCACAGCCGCCCATTTCATGCCGGGCAGTTTCACGTCGATGCCGTAGACGGTTTTGCCGCTGACTTTCAGAGGGACATCGAGATTCTTCTGCTCGGTACCCATCAGGGTCCATTCCGAGGGAGGCTTGATACGGATCCGCTCGGGATTTGGGTGAGGCGTCTGAGCCGCGAGTGAAGCAACCTTGCCATAGGTGACGGTGCGCCCCGTCGGCCGGTGGGTGATGATGCTGTTGGCCGAGCTCACTTCGTCGACCGGCACCGCCCAGGTCTTGGCCGCCGCCAACAGCAGCCGCTCACGCGCTTCCGCGCCCGCCAGTTGAAGATAGTAGCGGCCGTCCTTCACCGATGCCGCAGCGTTGGTCCGCATGCGGCGGTAAAGGCTGTCGGGAATCCCCGTCACGCCGGTCCGGTCACGGGTGCCGAATTCCGGCTCGCCACCGCCGGAGGGATCGGTGGCGCCCTTGCCCATGACGTTGAGCGTCCATTTCGGTGCCATTTCGCGCGCGTCACGATTGGCGGACGCGTATTGCGGCCGGACTTTGCTCCAGTCGCATTGCAGTTCGTCAGCGACGATCATGGCGTTGGAGGTCCACACGCCTTGGCCAAGTTCGGTCTGGGCGATGCGGACAGTCACGGTATCGTCAGGGGCCACGACAACCCAGGCATTCACTTCATCGGCCGCGGATTCGTTGGACCATGCGGCGCCGTCCGGATTTACGGTTTGCCCCTGCGCTCGCGCCGGCATCCAGAAGCCGATGACGAGAGCACCGGCTGCCGTAGCGGTCGTGGACAGAAAATCGCGACGGGAAAGTTCTTGCTGCGTGCGATCGTTGTCGCTCATTAGAGAGTCCTCCCTCCCGTCGAAATCCTGGAGGCGGCCAGCCGGATCGCCTGGCGGATGCGATGATATGTGCTGCAACGGCACGCATTGGTAATCTGAGCGTCGATCTCGGCATCGGTCGGATTTGGGCGCCTGTTCAGCAGAGCCACAACATTCATGATCATGCCCGATTGGCAGTAGCCGCATTGAGGGACATCAAGCTCGATCCAAGCGAGCTGCACGGGATGTGTCACATCCGCCGACAGGCCTTCGATGGTGGTCACGGTCTTACCGACAGCGGCCGAAACCGGAACACTGCAGGAGCGAACCGGTTTGCCGTCGATATGCAGAGTGCAGGCGCCGCATTGGGCAATGCCGCAGCTGAATTTGGTGCCTGTCAGCCCAAGGTGGTCGCGGATAACCCAAAGCAGCGGAGTGTCAGGCGTTACGTCGACCGAATGCCGAACTCCGTTCACTGTAAGGTCCATCGCCATAGCGTTCCCTCGCTAATCGACTATTTCCTGAACGCATCTCCGCCGTAATTGATGGCGGTAGGGTGTAACCCCGCCTCCGGTTCTGAGCGATATTGATAGCACATGTACGCCTGAGATCATGCAGGGTCATGGGTCTATATGACAGCCAGCGAATGGTCACGCCTCGTTTTCCGAGCCCCGCTTTTCCCAGAAAACGGGTCAGGAATGGGGCGCCTGAAACTGTTTCCAGGACTTGGTCCCCTTCCAGGACTGCATTAGATTCCAGCCGGCTCCGAGATGGTCGAGGCGTCGGGAGGGACAGCACCATGGGGGAAAATTCGGTGGATCGACGTATCTTTCTTAGTATCACGGCGACCACGGCGATCGGGCTTACCCTGTCACCGGCGCGCGTTTTCGCGCAGGCGCCCGCCAGCAGTCCCGAAATGAACGCGCTCAGCGCCTATATGAGTGCCGCCGGGGCGCGCGCACTCCCGGCAGACGTCGTGGAGAACGCCAAGCACCATCTGCTCGACACGCTGGCATCGATGATCTCTGGATCGGAATTGGCGCCCGGTCAGGCGGCGCAGCGCTACATCCGCGCTTACAGTGGAAGAGGAGGGACCGCGACGATCGCAGGAACGACGCTCACGGCTTCGCCAGTGGATGCGGCACTTGCCAATGGTCTCATGGCGCAGGCCGACGAGACGGACGATTCACACAACGCCTCGCGCTCGCATCCCGGTTGCTCGGTTGTGCCCGCGGCGCTTGCGGCCGGCGAGGAATTCGGCATCGACGGGACGCGCTTTCTTCGCGCTGTGACGCTTGGTTACGACGTGGGGACGCGCGTGGTCATGGCCATGAGCGGCGCAGCGTTCAGCTACGAAAGCAGCTTGGCCACCCACAGCATCGCCGGAACATTCGGTGCTTCCGCCGCGGCGTCCTGCGTCGCTGGTCTCGATGCGCGTCAAATGCGGTGGGCACTCGACTACGCGGCTCAGCAATCGTCGGGCATCGCCGCCTGGCAGCGCGACACCGACCACATCGAGAAGTCGTTTGTTTTCGCCGGCATGCCGGCACGCAATGGCGTCACCTCGGCGCTCGTCGTACGAGCGGGCTGGAATGGTGTCGACGACATCTTCTCGGGCGCCGACAACTTCTTTCGCGCATACGCGCCGAAGGCACAGCCCGAGCGTCTCGTCGAGAAACTCGGTGAGCGCTATGAGATCGTGCAAACCGACATCAAGAAATGGACGGTCGGCTCGCCGATCCAGGGGCCCCTCGACGCGATCGAGGCCATTCGCGCCAAGCGGTCCTTCGACGCCGATCAGGTTCAGCATATTACGGTGCGTCTTGCTCCGTCCGTTGCTCAAGTCGTGGACAACCGCGACATCCCCGACATCTGCCTGCAGCATATGGTAGCGGTGATGCTGCTCGACAAAACCGTCTCGCTTCAAGCCGCGCACGACAAGGCGCGCATGCAGGACGCAAACGCGTTGCGGCAGCGCGCGAAAGTCACTCTGGTACGAGACGAAGACCTTGCCAAGCTTTTGCCTGTGCGTGTTGCGATCGTCGAAATCGAACTGACGGACGGAACCCGACTCTCCGAACGCGTGGAAGCCGTGCGCGGGACACCGCGCAACCCAATGTCGCGCGCTGAGGTCATTGAAAAAGCGCGAAATCTCACCGCGCCGATCCTGGGGCGCGCAAAATCGGAACGCCTGATCGAGACGGTGTATGCGATCGAAACCGCAACGGATATTCGAAGCTTGCGGCCGCTTCTCCAACGCGGATAGCAGCCTTTGCCCAAATCTGGTCCCGATCTGGTACCGTCATATAAGCCGAGGGTGTCCTTGCAGGAGGCTTCGATGCGCCGAATTAACGGAATATCGTTTCCCTTCGCTTTCGCGGCGTTGTTTTTGGCCGTGTCATTCGCTGCCCATCCAGCACAGAGCCAGCCGGCCCGCGCGACGCTGTTCGAAGGCGCGCGGTTGATCACGGGCGATGGCGGTGTCATCGCGGATTCCGCCTTCGTAGTCGTGGACGATCAATTCCGCCAGGTTGGGCGCAAGGGCGAAGTGGTCTTGCCACAAGGGGCCATGCGCGTCGATCTCGCCGGTAAGACGGTAATGCCGGCACTCATCGATGCGCATGTGCATATGGGCTACCGCAAGGGGCTCGATTTTTCACAGAACAATTACACGCGCGAGAATCTCACCGATATTCTCGACCGCTTCGCCTATTACGGCGTGGCCGCGATCCTGGAAGCGGGCACGTCGCGAAGCGATCTCGTTTACGAAATGCGCGCAGATCCGCCGCCCGGAGCGCTCTTTCGCACCGCCGGTCGCGGTTTCGGCATGCCCAACGCCGGCCCCGGAGGCCCGATGCGGGATTCGGCCTACGGCGTAACGACCGAGGGGCAGGCCCGGCAATATGTCCAGGAGCTCGCCGCCAAGAAAGCCGATCTGGTCAAGATATGGGTGGACGACCGTGGCGGCACGGTCGAGAAGCTGAAGCCCAACCTCTATCGTGCGATCATCGACGAGGCGCACAAGCACGGCATGAAAGTGTTCGCGCACACCACCAATCTCGCCGACGCCAAGGATTTGCTGCGCGCCGGGCTGGACGGGTTCGCGCATATGGTGCGCGATCGCGACATCGACGACGAGATGCTCGCGCTTGTGAAGCAACGTCCCAACACATTCTTTCAGCAGACTCTCTGGGGCGAGCGGCTGTCGTTCTATACGTCGAAACCGGCCTGGGTGGATGAACCGATCTTGCGTGAGACTTTTTCGCCGCAGGAAATCCGTTTGCTTGGCGAATCCTTCGCCCAACCCGAGAGCGCGATCGCACGGGCGCAGGGGGCGACGAATCTGCGCAATATTGCCAAGCTGAAAGCGGCGGGTGCGCGCTTTGTGCTCGGTACCGACACGGGCGGCGTGACGGGCGGCCAATATTTCGGCCTCGGTTCGCATATCGAGCTGGAGCTGCTGGTAAGTCGCGGCGGCCTGACGCCGATGGAGGCGATCCTGGCGGGGACTCGCAACGCGGCGCAGGTGCTTGGGCTCGACCGGCTTGGCACGGTTGCGGCCGGCAAGAGCGCCGACTTCATCGTGCTCGACGCCAATCCGCTGGACAACATCGCCAACACGCGGCGCATCGACAGGGTCTACCTGCGTGGGGCCGAGATTCCGCGCGCGAAATTGACCGCCAAATGGCAGGCGGCATTCCGTGGCCAGACGCCGGCACGATAGCGCGGCAAGCGAGCATGGTGCTGGTCGGGTGTATTTCCGCTCAGAAATCTGGCTTGTCTGCCTGCGGAATCGGCTCGAGGTCGTAGCCAAAATAATTATTAGTATCCTCTGCGCATGCCTTTTCTGGTAGCGGCCCTTCATGCACGCTTCGAAATCGCTGGATCGCGGACCAGACTGTATTGAAGGCGCCGGGATCGTCGACCGTCACAGTCGCCTCCAGCGTGTTGCCGCTGTCGATGAGTCTGAAGCGTTCCACGACGTGCATTTGGTCGGTATGGGGCGTCCGGTAATTGTCGACGAGCGTCTTGTCGTTGAGCCCGATCGTATCCACGACCAGCGTATCGCCCTCGTAACGGCCCACCGATTCGCCGTACCAGGATGGTGTTGGATGCACTGAATGTTTGCTGTTCAAATAGACACGACGCACACGATGGTCGTCATGTCCGATCATCCAGACTTCCTTGGCGGTCTGGATAAAATACAATTGCCCCGGATCGAGGAGAAAGGCGGGGACACCGGGCGCCCAACATCTTACTTCCCGGTTGAACATCGGCTTACCTGCCAACACCGCCTCATTGACCTTCCTCAGTGCCTCAACAACCCATGGTTTTAGAATCGGATTCGAGAGGTCCGCAACACGGAAAGTCGGCTGCACACCTCTCGCGCGAGCGACCTGATTGCTGATGTAGGGGTGAGCCTTGTCGGATCCGACGGGGCCAGGGCCGCTGGGCGGTGGTATGAACTCCATGCTCTCGGCTTCCCAACTTACGCCGTTCGCCGAAAAATCCGGCACGCCGGCTGTCCGTGCTTCAGAAGCCAGGGCCGATGTGGCGGTAGCGCAAAGCAGACCGGCCAGGAAGGCGTTTGGGATCAGGCACGCGTGTGTGAACTTCATCGGATTGGCGTCCAAATCGAGAAGATCCAGGACTATAGGCTTGAACGAGCCGGAGATGAACGTCATCGTTCCGCCACCTGGTTTCGGGGGCAACTGCCATTGCAGGGGCCGAGACAAACACCTTCGCGACCATCAAATTCTGGGAGTAGAGTACCCCCTCTTTGCCCAGGAGAGACCCAATGTCGAGCTTTGTGTCGAGGCGGAGCAGGCGAAACCTGATAGGGGCAAGCAGTATTTTGTTTGGGGTCCTTTCCGCTGGCGTAGCCCCTTCACTGTCTGTCCGCGCCGCAGCATCTGCGCCACCGAATTTCTCTCCCGACAGTATAGTGGGTTGGATCGCGGTACCGGGCGGGTTCAAGCCACCATCCAGCGGACCCGGTCCCATCGCCAATGATCCGGCGCATCCGGTTGCGGTTAATCTTCTTCCGAATTATCCACCCAGCGGAAGGATTCAAGGCCCCCAACCGACATTCCCCGTTGCCGATCTCAACAATCCCATCCTCCAGCCCTGGGCGCGAGAGGAATTGCGAAAGCGCAATGAGCGAATCCTTTCCGGAGGCACAGGATTTTCCCGACAAGCCAGTTGCTGGCCGATCGGCGTTCCCGGCTTTCTGCTTCATGGGGTGCAACCCGTCTATTTCATCCAGACCGCAAAAGAAGTCATCATGGTTTGGCAGGAAGATTATCAAACGCGGCGCATCTACCTGAACGTGCCGCATTCTGCGCATGTGACGCCATCATGGTTTGGGGAATCTGTTGGCCATTACGAAGGTGATACCTTGGTTGTCGATACAGTTGGAATGAACGACAAGACCTGGATCGATAATTTTCGTACGCCGCATACCGACAAACTTCATGTCATCGAACGATACCGGATCATCGATGGCGGTAAGACGCTCGAAGTCAATGTGCATGTCGAAGATCCGGGCGCTTTCACGACGCCATGGAATGCGATCCAGCGCTACACCCATGCCGAATTTGGACCGATGATCGAAGTTTCCTGCGCCGAGGGCATGATGAACGATTATTTTCATCTGGACGCAGACCCGATCCCGCAAGCGGACACGCCGGATTTCTAAGCTGCCCTTCTTGGGTGCTCAGCAAATCTCACGTCGAGGACCCCGATACGAGATTGCCTTCATGATCGAGCTGTCGGCCAATATTGAAAAACGCTACCATCTACTAGTTGGCTTCGTTGGGGAATTCCGCTGCAGCAAGACACTGCAAGGCAAAAGGAGACCGGCATGCGTGAGAGGTTCCCTGGCTCGCTGATAACGGTCGCCATTGCTGTGGCCGTTGTCAGCGTTCTCATTTCGGCGCCTATCACTCAGGCGATCGCTCAGGCCACCGCCAAAGTGCCGCAGTTCAAGTACGATCCGTCTTGGCCCAAGCCATTGCCGGAGGGGTGGGTGCTTGGATCGGTGGGCAGCGTTTGCGTCGATGCAAACGATCACGTGTTCGTCGTGACTAGGGGCGAGCCTGCGCCCAAGGAGAGAGGTCTCGCAACGCCCGCGCCGCCGGTCATCGAGTTCGATGCGGATGGCAATATTGTCAATTCCTGGGGAAACCGTGCGGTCATGGCCAAGACCGCACATGGTTGCTTCATCGACAAGGAAGGCAACTTCTGGACGGCGGGCAACAATGATGGAATTGTCCAGAAATATACCCATGACGGCAGCAAGATGTTGCTGCAGATCGGGACCAAGGGGGTCATGGACAGCGCGGATGGCACGGCGACCGGCACGGGCCTGAACGCGAGCCACACGTCGTTTTTCAAACCTACGCAAATTGCGGTCGACCCGGGCAACAGCGACATCTACGTTTCCGATGGTTATGGGAACAAGCGCGTCGTGGTCTTCGACCGCGAAGGCCACTATCTCCGCCAGTGGGGGCATCAGGCGACGCAGGCAGAGACGGACGCAGGGGTTGGCGGCGTATTCTTAAGCCCAGTGCACTGCGTGCTGATCGGAAACGACGGCCTTGTCTACGTGTGTGACCGCTTGGGCGATCGCGTCGAGGTTTTCGACAAGATGGGCAATTTCAAGCGGAACATTCGTATCGAAAGTAAGACCGCCCACCGCCCAAACTCGGAAAATACGGTCGGCACGGCGGGCTCCATCGGCTTTTCGCCAGACCCGGCCCAGAAATTCATGTATGTCGCCAACGGCTCCGATAATGTGATTCATATCCTGGACCGGACCACGGGGAAGGTTCTCTCAAAATTCGGGCGGCCCGGTAATCAACCTGGCGATTTAACAGACCCGCATAGCATCGCCGTGAACTCGAAGGGTGACATCATTATCGGCGAAGTCCCCTACGGGGGAAAGCTCCAGATGTGGCGCGCCGTCAGGAACTGAAACTATAAGAGAGGCAAAACTCCCGGCACGACGGCTTTTTGCATTTGCGAACAAAAGCCGCTAAGCACGCGCCTTCGCCGCCTCTTTTGACAGCAACATTTGCGGGCATCGCGACCGCGGCCCGCGACTGACGCAGTTTGGACCATTGCCATCATGTTGAGTATTGACAATGTCACCGTCCGCATCGCGGGACGCGAAATCATCGGTGGGGCCACGGCCAATCTGCCGCCGGGCCGCCGCATCGGTCTGGTGGGGCGCAACGGCGCGGGTAAATCGACATTGCTGAAAGTCATCCTGGGTCAGCTCGCACCCGATGGCGGTGAGGTGTCCTGGCCGCGTGAGTGGAAAATCGGCGCGGTGGCGCAGGAAGCCCCTGGCGGCGCTGATAGTCTCCTCGACACGGTGCTGGCCGCCGACGCCGAACGCAGTGCGCTGTTGCTCGCCGCCGAAACCGAAGTCGAACCGCATGCACTCGGCTACATCTACACGCGGCTTGACGATATCGACGCGTACTCGGCGCCGGCGCGGGCCGCGTCGATTCTTGCGGGTCTGGGCTTTTCCGCTGAAGAACAATTGCGTCCCTGTTCAGAATTTTCCGGCGGCTGGCGCATGCGCGTGGCGCTCGCCGCTATTCTGTTTGCCAGCCCCGATCTTCTGTTGCTGGACGAGCCGACGAACTATCTCGATCTCGAAGGCGTGCTGTGGCTCGAGGATTTTCTGCGCCGTTATCGCGGCACGGTGCTGATCGTCAGCCATGACCGCGACCTGCTGAACACCGCGGCCGAATTCATTCTGCATCTCGAACGCGGCAAGCTCACGCTTTATACAGGCGGCTATGACACCTTCGTCGCCACGCGCACCGCCAAGCGCGCGCTCGACGCGGCCTTCGCCAAGAAGCAGGAGGCCGCGCGCGAACATATGCAGGCTTTTGTCGACCGTTTCAAAGCCAAGGCCTCGAAGGCGCGCCAGGCGCAAAGCCGTATGAAGATGCTGGCGAAGATGCAGACCATCGAGCTGCCGGTGGACGAGCATGTCGCGCCGATCCGCATTCCCAAACCGGTCGAGGCGAGCCCGCCGCTCATCACTATGCATGCGGCCTCGGTGGGGTATGAGCCGGGCAAGCCCATCCTCAGCCATATGTCTATGCGCTTCGATCCGGACGACCGCATCGCGCTTCTCGGCAAGAACGGCAACGGCAAATCGACTCTGGCGAAATTGCTCGCGGACAAGCTTCCCTTGATGGACGGCGAGTTGGTGCGGGCACGCAAATGGGTGCCGGGCTATTTCGCGCAGCACCAATTGGAAGAATTGGATGGCGCGCTGACGCCGATCGAAACGCTGTCGCATCTGCGCCGCAATCTGCGAATGGAACAGGTGCGCGCCCAGTTGGGCGGTTTCGGCTTTTCGTCGGACAAGGCCACGACCAAAGTTGCGAATCTGTCGGGCGGCGAGCGGGCGCGGCTGATGTTGGCGCTTGCCACGCTGGACAAGCCCAATATGCTGATCCTGGACGAACCCACCAACCATCTCGACATTGATGCGCGAGCTGAGCTTCTTAACGCGCTGAACGATTTTGACGGTGCGGTGATCCTGGTCAGCCATGACAGGCGGTTGCTTGAGGCCACGGCCGATCGTTTCCTGCTGGTGGCGGATGGCCGCGTCGCGCCGTTCGATGGCGACCTCGACGATTATCGCCGCTTCCTCCTGTCGGGCGAGAACACACCGACCCGGCGTGAGAAGGCCCCCAAATCGGGTCGCGCGGCATAACTTCAGCGCCGGGAAAAATCCCACAGCGATTGGAACAGCTCGGCATTTGCGATGACGCGGGGCACCTTGTGCTGCCCGCCAAGTTGACCGCGCGATTTCATCCACGCTTCGAATGTGCCGCGCTTCACACTGAGCAATCGCGGCGGATCGAGCCCAAATCCGCCCGAGCGATGCACCCGATAATCATCGTTACGCAGAGATAAGACTGTATCGATCGTGGCGAGAAAGCGCTCGGCCCCATCTGCATTCGGCGACGTGCCATTGAACTCCACAACATAGAGATGGCCGCCGCGATTGTGCGCCGCGTCCGGAAAAACCGCGCCCACAGAGAAATCGGCAATGGTCGCGCCGATTGCGTGGGCGGCGGTGCTCACCGCGTCTTCAATCTCATCGCCGGTCAGATGTTCTCCGAAAGGCGAGAGCGTATAGGACGTGCGGCCCGTCACCAGCAGGCGCGGCGGCTTGCGGTCCACGAACCTCACGATGTCCCCGACCACATAGGCGAACAGCCCGGCGCAACTTGAGACCACGATGGCGTAATCGACCCCGAGTTCGAAATTCCCCGCCCAATGGCGCGTAGGGTTGCCGGCGTCCAATTCGTCGACAGGTACAAATTCGAAGAAAAGCCCATTGTCGGTAACCAGCCGCATGCCTTCGCCGGGACCGCGGTCGGCGGATGCAATGAAGCCTTCGCTGGCAGCGTAGACCTCACGCGTTTCGGCGTGGCTTCCTTGCAGCAACGTTTCGAATTGCTGGCGATAAGGCGCGAAATTCACCCCACCATGGGCGACAAGTTCGAGATGGGGGAAGAAGGCGGCTAGCCGCGGTTCACGCTCCGGCTTCAGCGCGAAAAGCCGCTCGAAGAAGATCAGCAGCCAACTCGGCGTACCCGAGATGGAGCGGATATCTTCGCCTAGCACGCCATGGCTCAACGCATCGATCTTCTTTTCCCAATCGGCGATCAGTGCCAGCTCGCGCGGCGGATACACGAACGGGCGTGTCCACGACGAAAGCCGCGCGGCTACGATGCCCGAAAGATCGCCCGCATGAATGCCCGGTGCCAGCTCGGTCAAATCGGTGCTGCCGCCGAGCATGAAATTCTTGCCACCGAGCAGCTTTGAAGCCGGGCGGTTGCGGATGTGATGCACCAGCATGTCCTTTGCGCCCCGGCTGTTGGCGCGGTTCATTTCGTCCGAGCATGGAATATATTTCGTGGTGCCGCTGGTGGTGCCGGAACTGAGCGCGAAATAAGGGATGGTGCCGGGCCAGGTGCAATCGGTTAGACGCGGAAATGTAGGCTGCCAATATTCCCGCCACATGTCTTCGTAACGGCGCAATTTTACCCGCGCCTGGAAATCCGAAACGTTTCTGATTGCGGAGAAATCATGCCCCCGCCCGAAGCGGGTGTTGGCCGCGTAACGCACCAGTTTCAGCAATTCGGTCTGCTGCGCGTCCGCGGCGTTCTCGCGGTCGAGCGTTGCGCCACGTTTGCGCGCATACAGCTTGAGCAAAGGTGTCCCGTCGATCATGGGTTAAGTACGATATGATGGCCAAACCGTTCGCGCACGGACTCGATTCTGAGCGGTAGGGTCACGTAAGCGCAGCGATTCCACAGCGCTACCTGATCGGCGAAAGTGCTGCTGCCGAACCAACCATCCTGGCCACCGAGCAATGCGAAATGATTGGCGTCGGGATCGGACATGTCCGAGATATGGCGCGCGACCGAGCCGTAGCGGGCGCGGTGGCGATTGTTGGTGAGTCCGTGCGCTGTCTTCATCAGCGTCTCGGACGTGCCAGAAGCGGGGAAATCGGCGAGACGATAGCGGTGTCCGACGAACGGCACCATTCCGAAGGGGTGGGCGAGCCGCAGACGATGGCGTGCGCCCCAGGGACCGCCGTTGCGAAATTCCCGCGCGGCTCTTCGTACGGCGTGTGTCAGCGCGGTTGTGCGCCTGTCAGGCGTCGCCGCGAGGATATCGGCCCAGACGAGCGCGCGTGTGCCCCACGCGGCCTCATAGGCGGCTTCTTGCCCCGTTGTCACGATTGCGCGGCCAAGATGAAAGAACACGAGCTCGAATGCGGTTGCACCGATGGACAGCGCGTCGTAATGGCCGTCCCAATCTTTCAGCGCAGTGATGAGGGGTTTGGCGTGCGTTTTCAGATTCTGCTGCCGCGGCCAGGACAGAATGACATCGCGCTGCTTCAGGCTTTCTTCAAGATGCACGTCCCGTTGGATTCGCATCAATTCGGGCACGGACAATTTCGCGTGACCTCCAAGTAGATGCTGAAGCCGCACGATGCGATTGCGCGGCGAGAAGTGGAAACCGACAACGGCATCTGAGTCTGTGGGCCGCGCATTGGCCGACGCAACATAACCGGTTTTCGGATCGCATTGGCAGGGAAGATCCGCCGGCGAAAGTGGTGAATCCCACCCGTTCTCGGGTGAGCTTGGGATGTCGTTCGGATCGGTGTTTTTCCGGCGCGGCAGTTTCGCTGCCATCAACTGGCCGATATGCCCCTCCGCATCGGCATAGTTCATCTCCAGACCGGGCAAGGCGTAGGTGTGGAATGCAGCGCGGAATTCCTCCCAATTGCGGGCGCGGCCGACGCGCAGCATGGCGGTGAATTCATCGCTCGGGCGGTGGCCCATCCACCGCAGCGCCAGCCTGTTGCGCGCCCGCATCGGCGCAATATCGCTGACCACCGGACCCCAGGGCGATTCCCGGATGCGCAACATGCAATCGGCCTCGCCGCGAACCGCAATTTTTTCCTCACGCTCATGCAACGGCGCATCGTTGGGCACCGCGACGAGATCGCTGCTTGCCGCATGCAGGCTTGCCCCGCCCCAGGAAATCCACGGGTTGCGCCCAATGGCGACGAAGGGGACCCCGGGCACCATCATCCCGACCGCATGATGGGATGGCGATTTCATGCCGGCGAGCAAAAAGGAATTGGGCAGCAGAAACGACAGGTGCGGATCGTTGGCGATCAAGGCACCGCCGCTTTGGCTACGGGTGGCGGAAACCGCAAGAGAGTTGCTGCCCGAACGGATCGCTGCGCTGGCGAAGGTTCGGGCAATTGCGGAAGTGTCGTCGCTTGCAAATGACAGTGTGTCGTGGCGGAGCAGGCGCTTCCAAAGCGCGGGCCATGACGGATCGTCGCGGAATTTCAGCAGCCGCAGCCAGACGATCCAATTGACATCGGCGGCGATCAAACGCCCCAACAACACGATATCGGCGAGGCTCCAGGGTTCGCGCGGCAATCCAAGAACCGCGCATTCCAGCAGTGGCTCGGATGCGTTGGCGGCGCAATGATTGATGCCGCGCGCGAATGCGTCCAGCCAGCTTCGCGTTTCCTCCGGCAAATCCGCAACGATATCCGGCACCGCGCGACCGATATCGAAACTGCGAACCAGCCGGTCGATGGGAAGCCCGAACCGGCCCACAACTTCGGACACGCGTCCCTTCGCAATGAGGCGCATCAGCTCCATCTGGCCAAGCCGCAAATGCGCATGGACGACGCCAAGCGCGGTGGCAAGATCGTTATCGCTTTGCGCCTCAATGAAGGGGATCTGGTGATCGTCCCAATAAATCGCAACAGGCTGCGAAATAGGTGCGCCCCAAAGCGGCAGCATCGCAAGCCGGTCTTTCAGCGAACGCTGACGGTGTCCCCAAAACCCCGCCGCCGCCAAACGGCAAAATATCCTCGCTGCGGCACCGTATCGGCCGAACGCCATGACGCGATCCCTATCATTCACCGGAATGTTATCGCGGACTGGGACCGCGCGCGAAGGAACTGCGCCCGGCGCCCACCCGTTTTCAAGATGTTCGCCACGAGAGGAACGTCCGATGATAATCAGCGCACGCAATCAGCTTAAAGGCACAGTGGTCGATGTGCGAAAGGGGCAGACCACCGC
Source organism: Micropepsaceae bacterium (assembly GCA_035577685.1). Taxonomy (GTDB): domain Bacteria; phylum Pseudomonadota; class Alphaproteobacteria; order Micropepsales; family Micropepsaceae; genus CAIYRG01. Next base: position 16,198 of record DATLVC010000075.1, read on the forward strand.
CCATGTCCGGATCGGACTCGGCAACGGCGCCTATATCACCTCGTCGATCACCAATGAGGCGGTTGACGAGTTGCGCCTGGCCGTCGGCGATCCCGTCACCGCCATCATCAAGGCGTCCGACGTCATGGTCGGGAAATAAAGCCTCAGCCGACTGGGACGGTCGCTTTGTATTCTCAAGATGAGGAGGCTTGGCGTTTCGCACGCTTACCGCGTTCTTCGGGCGGCGCACTGCCGGCAGCTTTCGAAAGCTCCGTCAGTTCGCTGGCGGCGGCTTGCGCCGCCTGAGCTTCGATCGCACGGTACCGCGCGACCACGGTCTTGCCGAGTTCGGTCAATTTCGCGCCGCCGCCTTTGGCCCCGCCAGTGGCAGTGCTGATGACGGGCGCGCCGAACGTATCCTCGACCGCCTGCAGCAGCAGCCAGGCATGGCGATAGCTCATATTCATCGCGGCGGCGGCGCCACGGATGGAACCTTGCTCCTCGATCAGTTCAAGCAGCCGCACTTTGCCGGGGCCGAACGCTTCGGCGCCTTCGAAATCGATTCGGATGGAAAGCCGTGTCATAGGCGGGATGTTGCAAACCGCGCATGCGTTCGTCCAGAGCTTGCTGACCGCCCCGGTCTCGTTATATCTATGTGGATATCACAGGAGCCGCCAATGGTTTGGGTTCGATGGCTGATTCGGCCCGTGTTCGTGGCTCTCCTTCTGCTGGTGCCCGTTGCGGCGCAGGCCCAGGCGCCCGGGTCCATCACCGTGCTTGCCGCCGCGTCCCTGACTGACGTCATGCAGGAGATTGGACGGAATTATCAGGCCACCACCGGAAAAAAGGTCGTGTTCTCCTTTGCCGGGTCGATGATCCTCGCCAAGCAGATCGAGGCAAGTGCGGGTGCAGACCTCTTCATCTCGGCCGACACCGTGTCCATGGATTATCTGGAGGGCAAGAACCTCATCGCCAAGGGCACACGGACCAACCTGTTGGGTAACAGGCTGGTCCTGATCGCGCCTGGCGATTCCAAAATCGCGCTCCGCATTGAATCCGGTTTCAGGCTGGCCGACGCCTTGAAGGGCGGGCGGCTCGCGGTCGCCAACACCGACACGGTGCCCGCCGGCCGTTACGGCAAGGCTGCGCTGACGGCGCTCGGCGTGTGGGACGGCGTCAAGGATCGTCTCGCCCAGGGCGAGGATGTGCGCGCCACGCTCGCCTATGTCGCGCGCGGCGAGGCGCCTCTTGGCATCGTCTATGCGACGGACGCACGCGCCGAGCCTAAGGTGCGCGTGGTCGGTACTTTCCCGGAAAGTTCGCACCAGCCGATCAGGTATCCCGCCGCGCTAACACGGGATGCGAAACCGGATGCGGCGGCTTTCCTGGCCTATTTGAAAACTACGGCGGCACGCGCGGTTCTGGAACGCGCCGGGTTTACGGTTCTGGCAAAGTAAAGCCCGTCGCAAGCGCTTGGGGGAGGTTTCCGCACCCTGACGGGGAAGTGAAAACCCTAAAGAATTGTAACGCTGTGTTCGCGCCCGCGGTAAGATAAAAACTGGTTGCGCGGCTGGGGCGCACCCTATCGACAGAACTTTTACCCCTCCGGGAGTTCACCATGGGCAAGTTTCGCGTGCGGCATGCGCGCAGGTTTGGTTTTGCGGGCGCGGTTTTTGGCGCCATCGCGCTTGCCGTCGTCGGGATCACCAATTTCGTATCGGTTCTGCCTGCGCCCGCCGCTCCGGCAAACGAGCCGGGCGTACTCCGCGCCACACTGCCGAACGGGCTGCAGGTCATCCTGGTGCGCAACACGCTCGCGCCCGTGGTTGCGACCTCAGTGAATTATCTCGTCGGCTCGAACGATGCACCGGATGGTTTCCCCGGCACCGCGCATGCGCAGGAGCACATGATGTTCCGCGGCAGCCCGGGCCTTTCGGCCGACCAGCTGGCCAATATCGGCAGCATCATGGGCGGCAATTTCAATGCCAACACACGCGAGAACCTGACCCAATATCTGTTCACTGTGCCGTCCGAAGACCTCGACGTCGCGCTGAATATCGAGGCGGCGCGGATGCGGGCCGTGAACGATACGGACAAGGATTGGACCGAAGAGCGTGGCGCCATCGAACAGGAGGTGGCGCAGGACATTTCCAGCCCGAATTATCTGATGTTCCAGCACCTGCGCGAGGTCATGTTCGCGGGCACGCCCTATGAACATGATGCGCTCGGTTCGCGGCCGTCCTTCGACAAGACCACCGGCGCCATGCTGAAGGCGTTCTACGACAAATGGTACGCGCCGAATAACGCCGTCCTAGTGTTGGTCGGCAATCTCGATCCGCAGGTGACGCTCGCCAAGGTGCGGACTCTGTTCGGCAGCATTCCGCGGAAAAATCTTCCCGCCCATCCCGCCATCAATCCCAAACCGCTGACGGCCGTGGACCCCGTCACCATTCCCACCGATAATCCCAGCGGCGGGACCATCCTCGCCATGCGCATTCCGGGGCTCGACAGTCCCGATTTTCCGGCGCTTGAGGTTCTCTCCGATGTGCTGAACAGCGAGCGCGGCGATCTATTCGCGTTGGTTCCCGCCGGCAAGGCGCTCGCGACCGGGTTCTCGCTCGATCCGCTGCCGAAAGTCGGCATGGCCTATGCATCGATCTCCTATGCTGCCGATGCCGACGCTAAACTCGCGGAAACAGAGTTGCACACTACGCTGCAGAAAATCTTGCAGGACGGCGTGCCGCCCGAGCTCGTGGCTGCCGCGAAGATTCAGGAAGAACGCCAGGCGGAATTCCAGAAGAACTCCATCGAAGGTCTCGCCTCCATCTGGGCGGAAGCGGTGGCGGTTTATAATCTCAAATCGCCCGATGAGGATCTGGAGCGCATCAAGAAGGTCACCGTTGCCGACGTGAACCGCGTGGCGCGAGCCTATCTCAATCTTGACAGCGCGGTGACGGCGATCATGGTTCCGCGCGGCAGCGGGCGGCCTGTCGCTTCCAATGGGTTCGGTGGCCAGGAAAGCATCGCGCTTGGCGAGGCGCAGCCCACCAAATTGCCGGATTGGGCCGAGGCTGCGCTCAACCGTCTCTCCGTCCCCGCGTCCAGCGTTCATCCGACCGTGAGCACGCTTCCCAACGGACTGACGTTGATCGTGCAACCCGAGGATGTCAGCGACACGGTCACCATTTACGGTCATATCAAGACGCGTCCCGAACTTCTGGTGCCGCAAGGTAAGGAAGGTCTGTCGCAGGTGCTGGGCGAGTTGTTCGATTATGGCAGCCAGACGCTAGACCGCATCGCGTTCCAGGAAGCGCTGGACGAAATCGGCGCGGAGGAAAGCGCCGGCACCGATTTCACCGTGCAGGTGCTGACCCGCGACCTTGATCGCGGGGTGGCGCTGCTCGCTGACAACGAATTGCATCCGGCCTTGCCTCAACAGGCGTTCGACATCATCAAAGGCCAGGTCGCGCGCGTTGTCGCCGCGCAAATAAAGAGCCCCGGCTATTTGGTGCAGCGCTCGTTGCGGGAAGCGCTGTTCCCCGCGGGTGATCCCTCCTTGCGCGACTCGACGCCGGAAAGCGTGCGTTCCATCACGCTCGACGATGTGAAGGATTATTACCGCAAGGCCCTCCGCCCCGATCTTGCGACCATTGTCGTGGTCGGGCGCATCACGCCGGAAGCGGCGCGTGCGGCAATCGAGAAATATTTTGGTGCGTGGAAGGCCGAAGGTCCGAAGCCGCCCATCGACCTGCCGGTTGCGCCGCCCAACGCCGCCAAACTGGTCGCGGTGCCGGACGAGAGCCGGGTCCAGAACAGCGTCATCCTGGCGCAGACCATGGCTATTACGCGCTCGCATCCCGATTATTACGCGCTGGAATTGGGAAGCGCCGTGCTCGGAGGCAGCTTTTATTCGACGCGGCTCTCTATCGATCTCCGGAAGAACGCGGGCCTTGTCTATTCCGTCGGCTCTGACGTGAATGCGGGCCGGACGCGCGGCAATTATCTCGTGCAATATGCCTGCGATCCGCAGAACGTATCGAAGGCCAGCGCGATCATTGTCCAGGAACTGAAGAAAATGCAGGACCAGCCGGTGACGCCGGACGAATTGCAGCGCGTCAAGGCGTTGATGCTCCGCCAGATACCGCTCGGCGAATCCAGCGTGGGGCGTATCGCGCGCGGACTCGCAGGCCGTTGGGATCTGGATTTGGCGCTGGATGAGCCGACGGAAGCCGCGCAACGTTACATCGCGCTGGGACCCGCTGAGATTCAGGCCGCCTTCAAGAAATGGGTGCGGCCGGACGATCTGGTGCGCGTCACCCAGGGCCCCGAGCCGCAGTAAATCGCTTCCTCAAGGGGAGAGAGGTTCCACGGCAAAACTCTGCGGCGGCTCGTTGCGTTGATGACGCTCCCACATCGTCGCATAGGCCGACTCAAGATGGCGCGTGAACAACGCAACATCAAACAGCGGTGACGCGTCGCGGTTTCGCGCAAGCGTCGCCTTGATGGTGGCCAATCGCTCGGGCTGCTGCGCCAGTGTCCGCGCCAGCTCGCCATAGTCTTCGAGCGAGGAGGTCACGAGTTCCGGCAGCCCCATCGAAGACAGCAGGCTCGCCCCGACTCGCGATGCGAAGGTGTTGCCGGCACAGGTGACGATTGGTAGTCCCATCCATAACGCATCGCTCGCGGTGGTGTGCGCATTATAGGGCAGCGTATCGAGGAAGAGATCGGCGAGCACATGGCGCGCCAGGTGCTCCTCAACGGAAACGCGCGGCGCGAAAACAATCCGCTCCGCCGTAATTCCGCGTGCCTCCGCCTCGCGTTTCAGATTGTCCTGCGCGAGCTTGTCGTCTTCCAGCAGCCACAACACGCTGCCTTCCACATCACGCAACAGTCCCATCCAGACGTCGAAAACCTGCGGCCCGATCTTGAACGCATTGTTGAAGCAGCAGAAGACGAAACCCACTTGCGGCAAACCGCATGTCTCGCGGCTGGGCGGGTTCGCAGCAACACGGCGTGTCCTGTCATTGGGCTGATTGCTGTGTGGCAGATACACCACCTTCTCGCTGTAATGCATGCGGTGCCCCTCTGGGATCACCATGCGGTCGGCGATTATGTAGTCTATATAGGGCGCGCCCATAGTGGCGGGAAAGCCAAGATAATTCACCTGCACCGGCGCCGGGCGCGCGCTGAGAATGGCCGGACGCGCTTTGTCCGTGTAACCTTTGAGATCGACGGCGATATCGATTTCCTTCTCGTGCAGCAGACTTGCGATTTTCGCGTCGCGCATTTCTGCGACGGAATGAAAATGTTCGAACGCACTGACGAGCCGCTGCCGCGTGGGGCTGTCATCGTCGGGCCCATAGGAAAAGGCGAAGGTTTCAAAACGGTCCCTGTTATGCGCTTCGAAAACGCCGGCCATCAGCGTGGCCGTTGCATGGGCATGAAAGTCGGACGAGAGATAAGCGATGCGGATTCGTGAATGCTGACTGCGAGCACCTTGCCACAGCGGCGTTCGTGCGGGCGGA
>DATLVC010000076.1:0-22065 GCA_035577685.1 Micropepsaceae bacterium
CACATTTCCGGCGAGGCCGAAAGCGACATGGCCGAGGCCTATCGCTTCCTGCGCAAGGTCGAGCACCGGCTGCAAATGATCGAGGATCAGCAGACGCACACACTGCCGAAATCACCCGACGGTCTGGACCATGTGGCGCGATTCGCGGGCTTCGCCGACACCACCATTTTCGAAGAGAATTTGCGGCGCACGCTCACCAAAGTGCAGACGCATTACGCGCGGCTCTTTGAACGAGAAGCGCCGCTTGCAAGCCAGACCGGCAGCCTGGTGTTTACGGGCGTCGAGGAAGACCCCGAAACAGTGGCGACGCTCACCCGCATGGGCTTCGAGCGTGCCGCTGATATGTCCGCCATCATTCGCGGCTGGCACCACGGCCGCATCCGCGCCACCCGCAGCCCGCGCGCGCGCGAGCTTCTGACGAAACTGATGCCCGCATTGTTGGAAGCGCTTGCAAAGACCGCCGATCCGCGCGCGGCTTTTGCCCATTTCGACCATTTCCTTTCGGGCCTGCCGGCGGGCGTGCAGGTGTTCTCCATGCTGCTCGCCAATCCCCGCCTGCTCGATCTGATTGCCGAGATTGCGGGGTCGGCGCCGAAGCTCGCCGTCTATCTCGGGCGGCATGTGGGCGTTCTCGATGCACTGAGCGATGCCGAATTTCTGATGCGGACACCGCCGCCGGAGGAATTGCGCGCGCGCTTCGCCGAAGATCTCGCGCGCATGTCCGGTTATGAGGCCGCGCTGGATGCCGCGCGGCGGTTTGCCAAGGAGGAGACGTTCCGCATCGGCGTGCAGGTGATTCAGGGCCTCAGCGATGCCGAGCATGCGGGACCGGCCTACGCCGCGGTGGCGGAAACCGTGATTGCCGGTCTGCAGGAGATCGTGGAGCGCGAAATGGCTGCCGCACATGGCCGCATTCCCGGTGGCGGTTTCGCTGTTGTGGCCTTGGGCAAACTCGGCGGCCGCGAAATGACGGCAGCGTCGGATCTCGATCTGGTCTTCATCTATAGCCACGATCCAGATGCGACGTCTTCGGATGGCAAGAAGCCCCTCCCGCCATCGGTGTATTTTGCCCGCGCGTCGCAGCGTTTCATCGCCGGGTTGACCGCGATGACCGCCGAAGGACGGCTTTACGATGTCGACATGCGGCTCAGGCCGTCCGGCAATCAAGGCCCCGTCGCCGTCAGCTTCGACACCTTTGTAGATTATCACCGCGAGCGATCCTGGACCTGGGAGCGCATGGCGTTCACGCGCGCGCGGGTGATTTCTGGGCCTGACGATCTGCGCACGCGTATCGAGGATGCCATCGCTGCATTTTTGACGCGCTCCGCCGATGTGGCGGAAATCCGCCGGGATGCGCGGGCGATGCGCGAGAAGATGGCGGCGCAGTTTCCCGGCCGCGATATTTGGGACATCAAATTCGCGCCCGGCGGGCTGGTCGACCTCGAGTTCATCGCCCAGACCTTGCAGCTTTGCCACGCACACGCGAATCCGGACGTGCTCGCTCAGAACACGATTGCGGCGCTGGAGAAATTGCAGGCTGCGGGAGTACTCGTGGCGACCGACGCAGACCGGTTGATCGCGGCCGCGCGGCTGGAGCACGGCGTGACGCAGGTTTTGCGCATTGCGGTGGAAGGCCCGTTCAATTCCGAGACGGCGACCCGCGGATTGAAGGCGCTGCTTGCCCGCGCCGGAGCTGCGCCGGATTTCGCTGCGCTCGAAGCGCATCTGGCGGAAACGGAATCCGAAATCCGCACGATCTTCAACCGCCTTATTCCCGCGTGATTTTTCATCCGGGACGACGCTAGGCCGGTAGCAGGATTGGGCCGTCCGCCGGCCAGCTCAGATAAACGGTTTCTTCCGGTTCGAAGCGGCGACCGCCGGTCGCGGAGTTCTGCGCCGAGACGATGATGGGACCGGCGGCACCTTCGATGGCGATCTGGAAGTGACTGCGGTCGCCAAGATAGGTCGCTACGATCACGCGCGCCATTATCGCGGGTGCGCCGGGCGGTTCCCGCGATAGCGTGAATTTTTCCGGCCGTATCGCAACCAGCACGCGCGTGCCTGCGCCGAATGTCGTGCCCGGGTGCATCGCGACATGCAAATGGTTCAGCGCGCGGGTTTCCACCGTGGCGATTTCGCCGGCCATCGCGGTCAGACATCCCTCGAAAAAATTCATCGTGCCGATGAAGTCGGCGACGGCGCGGGTAGCCGGCGCTTCGTAAAGCGTCTTCGGATCGGCGATTTGCAGCACGCGCCCCTTTTCCATCACCGCGATACGGTCGGACATGGAAAGCGCTTCTTCCTGATCGTGCGTGACGAAGATGAAACTGATGCCGACCTCGCGCTGAAGCTGGCGCAACTCGACCTGCATGGCCTCGCGCAGCCGTTTGTCCAGCGCGCCAAGGGGCTCATCCAACAGCAGCAGCTTGGGACGCTTCACCAGCGCGCGTGCCAAGGCCACGCGCTGCCGCTCGCCGCCGGAAAGCTCATGCGCCCGGCGCGTGTCATATCCCTCCAGCCGGATCATGGCGAGCGCCTCGGCAACGCGTGCATTGCGCTCGGTCGTGGGAAGGTGCTCGTTGCGCAGACCATAAGCGATGTTGTCGCGCACATTCAGATGCGGAAAGATCGCGTAGGACTGAAACACCATATTGGTCGGCCGCTTGTTCGGCGGAACCGCCGTGATGTCTTCGCCGTCGAGAACGATCGCGCCGCTGTCGGGGACGGCGAAGCCGCCGATCATGCGCAAGAGTGTGGTCTTGCCGCAGCCGGACGGCCCGAGCAGCGAAAAGAATTCGCCGCGCCCGATGCCGAAGCTCGCGCGGTCCACGGCGAGCGTCGCGCCGAAGCGCTTCGACACGTTTTCGATGCGAACGAAATCCTCGCGCGCCACTTCAGACTCCGATCCCGCGATCGCGGGCTGCGCCCACCAGGCCGAAGCGGCGCACCCATTCGGCGAACGCCACAAGCACGGCCGAGACGATGAGAATGGCGGAGCCAAGCGCCAGCACCGTGGGAAGCTTATAGGGAAATCGCAATTCGCCGAAGATATAGACGGGCAGCGTCGTATCCGTTCCGCACAGGAAGAATGCGATCATGAAATCGTCGAACGAGACGATGAAGGTCAAGAGCAGACTCGCCACGATGCCTGGCAGCATCAGCGGGAAGGTCACGCGCCAGAAGGTCATCCATGCGCTCTCGCCGAGATCGCGCGACGCCTCCTCCAGGCTGGCATCGAAACCTTCGAAACGCGACATCAGCACCAGAATGGCGAACGGAATGCAGATCAGCACATGGCCGATGACGACGCTCATAAGCGAAAGCGGAATGCCGACCGTGGTGATCAGGATGAGTAGCGCGATGCCGATCACGATTTCGGGAATGAAAAGGGACAGATTGGCGAAGCCAAGCAGGAGCGCGCGTCCTGGCAGCGGACGTATCAACGCTTTTGCAGCCAGGAGCCCCAGGATCGTCGAAAGAAGTGAAGCCACCGTGCCGACGCTCAGCGTGTTCAAGAGCGCCGCGCGCATGTCCGCGTCTTCGCTCAGCGCGGCATACCATTGGATGGTGAAGCCGCTGAGCGGAAAGGCGATGAAGAGCGAGTCGTTGAACGAGAACAGCGGCAGCAGCAGCACAGGAACGTAAAGAAAGACCAGATAGGCGAGGGCATAGACCGCCAGCCCGCGACCGTGTTGCCCATGCTTCGACAGGCTCAGCATGAGGGCCTCACCCTGAGCTTGTCGAAGGGTGAGGCCCGCCGCGCCATCGGGATGCACAACATCATCGGATTCGAGCCACCGCGAGTCGCGCGGCCTGAATAACGGCGACCGCAATGATGCCCACAGCCGCCATGCTGGCGATGGCCAGCGCCGCGCCCAGCGGCCAATTGTTCACCCGGCCGAACTGCACCTGGATGAGATTGGCGATCATGACTCCGTCCGATCCACCGACAAGCGTCGGCGTGACGTAGTCGCCGGTCGTCGGCACGAAGATCAGCACCGCGGCGCCGATCACGCCGGGAAGCGAAAGCGGCAGGGTCACGCGCCAGAAGCGCCGGAAGGGTCCGTCGCCAAGATCGGCTGCGGCCTCCAGCAAAGAGCGGTCGATTTTCTCCAGCGAGACATAGATGGGAAGGATCGCGAAGGCGGCATAGGCATGCGCCAGCGTCACCACCACGGCCGTCGGATTGTAGAGCAGGAATTCCAGCGGCTGCGAAATGAGCCCGAGGCTGATCAGGCCGGAATTGATGACGCCATTGTAACCAAGGATCACCTTCCAGGCGAAGACGCGCAGCAGATAGCTGGTCCAGAACGGAATGGTCAGCAGCAGCAGCCAGATGAATTTCGCGCGGGTGACCCGGAAGGCGACGAAATAGGCCATGGGGTAGGCGAGGCCCACGGTGATGATTGTCACCAGCGCGGAAATGGCGAGCGAGCGCAGGAACAGCACGCGATAGCCCTCGCGGGCAATGACGGCCGCGTATTGGGAGAGGGTGGGGTGCGTGTCGAGAAACAGCCCATTCTGGGTCCAGACGCTGTAGAGCGCCAGCATGCCAATCGGTGCCGCCAGCGCAAACAGCAGCACCGCCAAAGTGGGCGACAAAAGCAAATATCCCTTGCGATCGTCTCTGTTGAACGCCGGCACGGCCCGCTCCTTGCTCGGATTCCATATACAAGCGAATGGGCCGGCTGTCCCATCTCTGACGGGCCGCGGACGAATGGGCGTTGCGCGCGCGCCCGTTCCATGCCGGAGTGCGGTCGAAGGGAACTGGTTTGGACCATGGACGCCGAGGCTCCCGCAATTGCGATAGAGGATTCCTGGAAATCCTATGACGGGGGCAAAAGTTTTGCCCTTCGCGGCGTGACGCTTGGCGTTGCCAAAGGCGAGTTCCTGGCTTTGATCGGAACGTCCGGGTCCGGCAAGACCACGCTTCTGAAGCTCATCAACCGGCTGGTCGAGCCAACGCGCGGCGCCGTCGCCGTTGACGGCAAGCCGGCGGCTGCCGGCGATCCGGTGCTGCTGCGCCGGCGCATCGGTTATGTGTTCCAGGGCGTGGGCCTGTTTCCGCATCTTTCGGTGGCGGAGAATATCGGCGTCACGCTGGGCCTTCTCGCCTGGGACAAAGCGGCCATGGAAACGCGCGTTGGCGAGATGCTCGATCTCGTCCGGCTGCCGCGCGAGCTTGCGCCGCGCTTGCCGGCGACGCTCTCCGGCGGCCAGAGCCAGCGTGTCGGTGTCGCCCGCGCATTGGCCGCCAAGCCCTCCATCATGCTGATGGACGAGCCCTTCGGTGCCGTCGATCCGATCACCCGCGACGCGCTGGCACGCGATTATCGCAGCCTGCACGATGCACTGGGACTCACGACCGTGATGGTCACCCATGATGTGCTTGAGGCTGTGCTGTTGGCGGACCGGATCGGGGTCATGGAGGCGGGCGAGCTGGTCGAGTGCGGGCCGACGCAGGAGCTGCTCGCCCATGCCAAGCGGCCCTCGGTACGCGCGCTGATGGATATGCCGCGTCGGCAGGCTGAGCGCGTCGATGCGCTGACCGCGAGCGCAGCCGGCCCATGACGGCGCTCGATCCGCGCGTCGCGGAAGCCCTGGACCGCCTGCCGGAATATCTGGGCGCCCATGTCGTGCTGAGTATGAGCGCGCTGGGATTGGGTCTTGCGCTCAGCCTGCCGCTGGCGCTTCTGGGCGCGCGCTCGCCGCGGACCCGGTGGGCGATGCTCACGCTCGCCAGCGTGATTCAGACCATTCCCAGCCTCGCGCTTCTGGCGCTGTTCTACCCGCTGTTGCTGGGGTTATCGGCCCTCACAAAGGCGCTGACCGGCGCGCAATTCTCCGCGCTTGGGTTCTTGCCCTCGCTGCTGGCGCTCACGCTCTACAGCATGCTGCCGATCCTGCGGAACACCGTGACCGGACTTTTGGGCGTGGACGCCGCCGTCAAGGAAGCCGCGCTTGGCGTCGGCATGACGCCGATCCAATCGCTTCTGAAGGTGGAGTTGCCGCTGGCGCTGCCCGTCATCATGGCCGGCATCCGTACTGCCTCGGTGCTGGTAATCGGGACCGCAACGCTCTCGACGCCGGTCGGCCAGACGAGCCTCGGCAACTACATCTTCACCGGCCTGCAGACGCAGAATTGGATTTTCGTCCTGTTCGGCTGCGTGGCGGCGGCGGCGCTGGCGCTCATCGCTGACGCGCTTCTGTCGCTGCTGGAGCGCCTGTTCGTGGCCCGCCGCCGTCCGCGCCTGCTGGCGGCCGCCGTGGCTGTGCTGCTGATCGTTGCTGCCGCTGCGCTTGCGCCCTGGCTCGGCGCCAGGCCCAATTACGTCATCGGGGCGAAAGGCTTTCCTGAGCAATATATTCTGGCCGCGCTGATCGAGCAGCGCCTGGCGGCGGCCGGCCTTTCCGCCACCACGAACAGCGATCTCGGCTCGGCGGTCATTTTCAACGCGCTCGTGGCGGGCGATGTGGACGCCTATGTCGATTACAGCGGCACGATCTGGACGAATTCCATGCACCGCACCGACACGCCCGGGCGCGACGTCATGCTGCGGGAGATCAGCGATTGGTTGAAACAGACCTCTGGCGTGCGTCTGCTGGGCCCGCTCGGCTTCGAGAACGCCTATGTGCTGGCAATGCGCAAGGACCGCGCGGCGGCGCTTGGCATCCGCAGCATCGCCGATCTGGCGGCTGTTTCGCGCGGTATGGCGGTGGGCGGCGACTATGAAATCTTCGCGCGGCCCGAATGGCAGAAGCTGCGCGAGACCTACGGGCTTGCCTTCCCGCAAGAGCGGCAGATGCAGCCGCTTTTCATGTACAAGGCGGTGGCAGACGGTGAGGTGGATGTGATCACCGCTTTCTCCAGCGACGGCCGGATCGCCGAATATGATCTGGTGACGTTGAGCGATCCGAAGGCGGCGATCCCGCCCTATGACGCGATCCTCTTGCTGGCCCCCAAGCGTGCCGCCGATGCCAAACTGGTGACGGCCCTCCAGCCTCTGGTGGGACATATTCCCGTCGAACGCATGCGCGCCGCAAACGAACTGGTCAGCCGCAAGACGGATCAGGCGCCGCCGGCCGAAGCTGCACGTTCTCTCTGGCAGGCGATCCAAAAATAGTCAGCCGCGCTTCTTCTTCGGCACCAGGCGCTTGATCCATTCCGGAAAGGCGAACGCCGCCGCGTGCATGTCGGGATTGTAATAGTCGGTCTTCAGCTTCGCCGCGGCAAATCGCGTCGCCGCGCGCTTGATACCGGCCGGCGTGCCAAGCGGTTTGTCCATGCCGGCCCAGGAGAGCGCCATGAAGCCGCCGATATAGGTGGGCACCACGCTGAGATAGAGACCCGACTGGGGAAAATAGGCGGCAAGATCGTTCAGCGCCTCGGTGATCTCCCAGGGCTGGTAGAACGGCACGCCGGTCTGAAAGGTGGCGAAGCCGCCTGGGCGGAGCGCGCCGCGCACCCGGTCGTAGAACGTGTCGCCGAACAGCGCTTTGCCGGGTCCGACGGGATCGGGACGGTCGGCGACGATGAGGTCGAAACGCGCTTTGGATCCGGCACGACCGAGATATTCGAAGGCGTCGGCGATTTCGATCTTCAGGCGCTTGTCCTTGAACGCTTTGGCGTTCAGCGCGCCGAAATGCTTCCGGCAAAGCTCCACCACGCGCCCGTCGATATCGACCAGCACCACCTCTTTCACGCCTTTGTGCTTCAGCGCTTCGTCGGCGATGGAGAGGTCGCCGCCGCCCACGATCATCACCCGCGCCGCGCTGCCGTGCTCGAGAAGCGGCAGGTGGGTGAGCATTTCGGCATAGGCGGACTCGTCGCGGGTGGTGATCTGGACGATGTCGTCCAGCACCATGACGCGGCCGTTCGCCACCGTGTCGAAAATCTTAATCGCTTGATATTGGCTCTTTTCGTCGGCCAGCACGGCCGTCACTTCCATGCTCTGGGCGTAGCCCTTATGGAGCCGTTCACGGAACATTTTGTTTCTGAGTTTTGCCACGTCGCTACCGCTTGCTGTTTTTTCGGCGGCTTCGCCTATAGGGCGCGCGCATCTGGCTGTCTACCTCTCGCTTGGCTGCGCGCTTGTTTTGCTCGTCTTGGCGCTCTTTTTTGCCTCTCTGGCGTGTCCGCTTGTCATGCGGCAAAGAAAATTGGCCGCAAGGGCTAAATTTTCTTGCGCTGGGGGAAAGCAGCCCTATATTTCCCCCTGTCTCGGTTCGCCGGGACAAAGCGGCGTGTTGCGGAACGATCTTCCGCCCGCCGCTTTCTTCTTGGTCGGCGCGCCAGCAATGACGCGCTTTGGTGTCAACACCTTTGGAAGGGTAGGTGCCAGGATGGCTCAACTCGGACTCGGTGTGGCGGCGATCAATGGAGCTCGGGCTCTTAAGGCTCGTGTTCCGGAGAGGACCGTCCCGGTTCCTATTCCCGAAGGGGATGCGGATCGCAAGGACCACTTCGTCACGAAAAACGGTTTGGTATTTGCGGGCAGTCACCTGATCATCGATCTTTGGGAGGCCGAAGGCCTCGACGACAAGGATCGTATTGAGCAGGCAATGATCGATGCAGTGGAAGCAGCGGGAGCGACGCTCCTTCATATCCACCTGCATACCTTTACGCCTAGCGGGGGCGTAAGCGGCGTCGCTGTATTGGCCGAAAGCCACATCAGCGTTCATACATGGCCCGAACGCGGTTATGCCGCGTTCGATATTTTCATGTGCGGCAGCGCCGATCCTCGCAAGGCGTTCTCGGTGTTGAAGCAGGCTTTCGCACCAAAGCGCGTTGTGCTCGGTGAGCACAAGCGCGGCGTTCTTTAAGTCCTGCCGATTACGCCCGGTAAAACCCGGGCGTGTTAACCACAACACGGGAAGGATGCATTAGCATCCTTCCCGTTTTGCGTTTTGGCATCTAACCTCACCCACATGGACGAAATGACATCGCAATAGCGGAGCTTCAGGCACGTGTTGTCTGAAGTCAGGGGGACATGGATCGTTTCGACGCGGCTGTCATCGGGGCCGGTCCCGAAGGCTTGGTCGCAGCTGTTACGCTTGCGCGCGCGGGCCTGCGCGTGGTGCTGCTCGACAAGGCTGATGCGCCGGGCGGGCGCGCGGCGACGCATGAATTCCATCCCGGCTTCCGGGCTTCGCTCTTTGCCGACGAATTGCCGGCAATCCCACACCGGCTTTACCGCAAGCTAAATCTCGCGCGTCATGGCGCCATTCTTTCGCCGGCGCCGGCCTCGGTGTGTGTCTCGTCAGAGGGCGTGAGCCTCCTCTTTGCCGACGAAGCGCGCCTGTCGCGCACCGTTCCCGCCGCGGCGCTTCCGGGCATCCTCGCCTTCCGGCGGGAAACCGAGGCGCTGCAGTCTGCGATCGAAGCCCGCGCTTTTCTCAGCCCCGGGCCTTTGCAGCGCCGCTGGTTTCGCGCAGTGCCCGGGCCAGCGCGCGCGGCCTCCTGGCCTGCTGGCGGCTGGGGCGCCGCGTCGCTCGCTGATGCGCTCGCCGTGCGCATTGCGGAGCCGCATCTGCGCCTTCACCTCGCGGCCGATGCGGTGTCGGGGCGCGCCGTGTCGCCCTTTCTCGCCGGCACAGCGCTGCATGCGCTCGCGCCAGGCGTCGGGCGCTCGGGACAGCCCGCAGCCGGGCTTGGCCGTCTGGCAGTCGCCCTGGTGCGTGCGGCGGAAACGGCCGGCGTGGCGATCCGGTGCGGGGTGGAAGTCACCGACATCCGTGTTGCGCATGGCCGCGCCACCGCGGTGCTCGCAACCGGCCAGGGACAAATCGAAGCTGCCGCGATCATCTCTGCGCTCGATCTGAGGCAGACGTTCTTCAACCTTGTCCCGTGGAGTGCGCTTCCCGCCGCGGCGGTGAAACGTGCCGAACGCTTTCGCATGGTCGGCCAAAGAGCGCGCGTCCTGTTCGCACTGGATCGGCCGCCGGAGCTGCCGCTGGCGCGCGAATCTCCGGACGCGGCCTGCGGTCCGATTCACGTGGCGGAATCCCTGCAAGCGTTGTCCCAGGCTCATGATGTGTGGCGCGTGGGCGTCATTCCGCACTGGCCCCTAGTGACGCTGCGCGTGCCGTCCTTCGCCGATCCGCGTCTGGCACCCATCGGGAAGGCCGTCATGACGGCGACGATCTCAGCAGTGCCGACGTCCCTGTTCGACGGCAATTGGACGGATTCCAGGCGCGCGAAACTCGCAGCGACCGCACTCGACGCGGCCGAGCGCGCCATGCCGGGCGTCAGCGCGCTTGTACTCGGGCACCAGATCATTGCCGGCCCTGACATCGAAGCCGCGCTCGGCGTCACAGATGGCGACATAGAAGGCGGCGAGCTGGCGCCGGACCAGGTTCTGGGCTTTCGCCCGTTCGGCGGCGCGCAATGGCAAGATGGCCGCACGCCCGTGCAGGGCCTTTATCTCGCCGGCCCTTCGGCGGCGGCCGCACCTTTTCTGCTCGGCGTCTCAGGAGAGCGCGCCGCGCTGTCTGTGGCGGCCGATTTCAAGTCGGGACATTTGCGATGATCCGCCACCCGGGGCGCGACCGCTACGACGCGGTCATCATCGGGAGTGGGATCGGCGCGCTGACTGCCGCAGCCTATCTTGCGCGTAGCAAGGCACGGGTGCTTGTTCTGGAAGCGAACAGCCGGTTTGGCGGCGCCAGCGAAACAATGGAGTTCGCGCAAGGCTTTCGCGCACCGCTGTTGTCGCATGTGGCCTATGCGCTCGACTGGCGCGCGGTGCGTGAGCTGCGCCTAGCGGAGCACGGGCTCGCCTTCGCGCAACCGAACATGAAGATGGTTGCGCTGCGGCCGGGTGGCAAACACATCGTGCTGCCGGAAAAGAGCTTCCGCCGCCGCACGTCCTTTGCGGCCCAAGCCGGCCAGGAAGGGCTCGGCTATGTGGCGTTCCACGAGGAGGCCGTCCGCTTCGCGCGATTGCTGCGGCCATTGTGGGACGGCACGCTGGCCGACCCGAGGCCGGAGAACAGAGACGAGACGCTCACCACCCTCATCCGGCGCCTGCGGCTCACGCCTGCCGATGCGGAGCGGCTGGAAAGTTTGAGCCGTCTCAGCGCGGCGGCGTTTGCCGACCGCTGGCTCGAGAACGACGCGCTGACGGCAGCGCTCTCCTTCGACGTGTTTCCGTCCGGATTGTCGCCCCAGGAACCCGGCTCCGCGCTCGTGTTGATCTGGCGCTACGCGCAGGAGAGTTGCGGCCGCCAGGGTGCGGTCAGCCAAATCCTGGGCGGGTTTACCGCATTGGCGGCGGCGCTCGAAGCGGCCGCGCGCAAGGCGGGCGCCGAGCTGCGCAGCTCCGCACGTGTCAGCTCCATCATCGTCGAGAAACGGCGCGCCATCGGAGTCACTCTGGCCGATGGCGAGATGATTCCGGCAAAGGCGGTGTTGTCGAGCCTGGATGCGCGAAAGACGCTGCTGGATCTGGTGCCCGTGGGCTCCGTCGGATTCGGCACGGCGGCGAGCATGCCCGAGCCCGAGCGGATCGGAACGGTCCAGATCATGCTGGCGCTGACCGGGCCTCCTCCCATCGCCGGGCTGGGCGCAGGCGATCTCGGGGGGCGTGTCGTCATTGCCGGACGGCCCGAAACCGCCTCCGAAGCAAAGGGTGCGGCGCTCAATGGCCGGATGCCCGAGGAGTTCGCGATCGAGGCCACCGTGCCCACCGCGGCGGACGCGGCGCTCGCACCTGCCGGGTGTCACGTTCTTTCCGCGCTCCTGCCCTATATGCCTATTGTCGTCGCGGAAGGCTGGGACGCCTGCCGCGCCATTCTGCGCAAACGCGTACTCGCGACGCTGGAAAGCTTTGCGCCGGGATTGAAGGATCGTCTCGTTGCCGATTGCATGGTGGTGCCGGGTGACGGAAAACACGACATGGCCGATTTCCGTTCTTCTTTCTGGCACATGCTGGCAAGCTACGAGGCACGCATCCGCACGCCGATTGCTGGGCTTTATCTGTGCGGCAGGACGTCCGAACCGGTGAATGCCGTTTGCGGCCGCGCCGGACGGATCGCGGCCGGCCTGGTTTTCATGGGCAGCAGCCATCAGACGGGATCACCATGAAAGCCGTAACCTCTCCGACGCCGTTTCACGCGCGCACCGCCGAGCACAATCCTGCCAATGCCTGGTTGCCGCACGGTGCGTTCACGATCCCTGCGCATTATGGCAGCCCTGATCAGGAGGCGCTGGCCGCGCGGACGAGCGTGGTAATGATCGATGTTTCCGCCCAGCAGGATTTGCATATTGTCGGGCAGGGAGCCTCCGCGCTCCTGTCAACCGCATGCGGGCCGGCCGTGCGCGGCATCGCTGTCGGCCATTCGGAGGATGTCTATTGGTGCGCCGACGGCGGAGGCTTGCGCGGCTTTGGTGTGCTGTCGCGCCTCGCCGATGACGCGTTCCTGCTGCGGAGCGCCGATGCCGACATCGGCTGGTTTGCTGACGCCGCACCCAGGTTCGGAAGTACCCAGGTCAGCGAGGAAACGGCCGGGCGCGGGCTGCTGCTCGTCACCGGACCTTATGCCATCGCCCTGATGATCGCGGCGCGGCTCGAAATCGCGTCCCTCGAAGCGCGGCGCCACGCGGCTTTCGATTGGCGCGGGCTGCCGGTTACGGTGTTCCGCGGCGGACGGCTTGGCGGGTATCAGATCGCCTGCGCCGCGGCAGATGCGAGCCTGGTCTTCGACAGGTTGTATGGCGCCGGGCACTTAGTGTCGTTGCGGCTGGCGGGCGAGAGCGCGTTGCAGCTTCTATATCTCGAAGCGGGCATGCCTATTCCTCATCTGGATTTCACGCCGGCGCGCGAGCCCTTCGCGCGGGCCCCTTCGCCCCTCGCGCTGGGCTTTTCGCATCCGCAAGACGCGGGTGCAGGCAATGGCGGTGCCGTGCTCGCCGGTCTCGAATTGGACAGTGACGAGCCGCTGCCTTTCGCGCCGGTCATCTCCGGCAGCGGCGAAGTGGGACGCACCTTGCGTTCGCTGTATTCGCCGTCGCTGAAAAGCGCCATCGCGCTCGCGGAAATCTCGCCCAAATGCGCTTCGCCCGGCACCACGCTGACGGTGCGGCAGGTCGATGCCACGGGCCGGCGCGACATAGCGGCGCGCGTGGTAGCGCTGCCCTTTCTCTGAGGCGGGTCAAAGCCCGGCGCGAATTTCCGTCCAGGCGTTGACGATCTGATCCTTGTTCTTCAGCCGCCGCTGGAAAATTCCGCTCTTGAGGAAATTGTCCACGTCGCGCGGGATGCCGAGCGCGCTGAATATGCTGTCGGGCTCCTTCGCGAGCGCCACGCCGTTGGCCGGACTGTCGCCGATATTCTTGATCAGATAGTCGGAAGCCGTATCGGAGATTTCGGAATCGATCAGCGCCAGCGCCTTGTCATAATTCTTCACGTCCTTATGCATGGTCAGGCCACAGACGAAGGTGAACATCCCGCCGGGCGGGTTCATGAAGGCGACTTTCTTGCCTTGCGTCTTCAATGTCTTGTAGGTGACGCGCCAGCTCATTGCGGCCACCAGTTCGCCCGACGCCAGGCCTTGCGCGAGCGAGGTGTCGTCGCTCGAAACGAAGCGCAATTGTTTCACCAGTTCGCGCAGCTTTGCCTGCACGCGCTGCCATTCGGCCGGTGTCATATTGTAGGCGTCTACTCCGATCATGCGGGCGATGAAGGGAACCGTGTCGTCGACGCCCTCCAGCACAGCGATCCGGCCCTTGTATTTCGGGTCGAACAAGATGTTCCAGGATTCATGGCCGACATATTCGGGCGCCAGGTCGGTGCGGTAGGTGATCGAGGTGTTGCCCCAATAATGCGGCACGAACCACACCTTGCCGGGACCCGCCGCGATGCCGGGCAGGCTGCGCAGTGTGGGCGACAGGCTGTTCCAGTTCTTGAGCTTTGCCGTGTCGATGGGCTGCAGGAGACCGGCTTCCTGCCAGCGTGGGAACTCATAGTAACAGGGCCCCATCACGTCCGGCTTGAATCCGGCGCGCATCTTGGCGAAGGCCTCGTCTTCATCGGCGAAGATGGCAGTCTTGGGCGCCTCGCCATAGGCCTGCCGGTATTGGGCCAGGAAAGGGGCCGTTACATACTCTTCCCATTGGAAGAGGGTCGGCGTATCGGCGGCAGCGGCACGGGCCGTATTACGGTGTGGCAGCCCCAGAGCCAAGACCATCGCCAGGGCCGCCACCGCGCCGCCGGCCCGCAGAAACCAAGTTTTACGCATCAAAAACCCCAGGCAATCCCCATCTATTGGGTCACAAAGGTGACGAGCCCGCAAGATTGCGGCTTGGCGGAGCGGCTTGCATTTGGCAAATCGGCCTCCTAGTTTCGCCCCCATCGCGCATCGCGCGAAGCCGTGCAGCTGTAGCTCAGTTGGTTAGAGCGTCGGATTGTGGATCCGAAGGTCGGTGGTTCGAGACCACCCAGCTGTACCAGAATTCCCTCGGCTCGGAATCTTTTCGCCAAATGTGGAACCATTCTCCCGTTCCGTGATCTCGCGTGCCGCAAAGCCCCCGGTGCAATGTCCGGTTCTCGACACATTGGGAATCTTCAACATCAATTTTTGCGGAACCGTTGTCCGGATGTTTCGTTGTCCTTCGTAGAGGGGGAAGTTTCGGTCTGACGCGGAGCTTGATCGTGGCCTTTGGAACTTCGCCTCCAAGTATTGGCCCATTGCCCCGGACAATCAGCGAGACGATCTCTTCCAAAAATCAGCAGCAAACCGGATCCGGTTTCTCGCAAAGCAACCCGGGAAGCCGCGACCGTGTTGCGGCATTAGCAAAACCAAATATGTCGGTTCGTCTTGCCAAGCGGGTCTGCCTTGGCAGCCGTGCCGCATAAGCGCACATCCGATGCGCAAACGGGAGGAGAATTTCGGTGGATGACGTAGTTCTCGCCGTCGATGACGATCAGGTGCTTTTGGAGATGATCCAGAAGGTGGCTAAATCCACCGGCTTCGCAGTCACGGCCATGGCCGATTCCACCGGGTTCCAATCGGCTTTGAGCACGAGACCGCCCAGCGTTGTTCTTCTCGATCTCCAATTGCCCGATTGCGACGGAATCGAACTCTTGCGCGGTCTTGCAGACGCCGGGAGTCAAGCGAACATCATTCTGATGAGCGGCTATGATGCCCGCGTTCTCGGCATGGCCCAAAAAATCGGCCAAGGCCTGGGACTCGAAATGGGGCAGCCCCTGGAGAAGCCGTTCCGCCTTGCCGAACTGCGGCAGGTTCTGCAGAAAATACGCGGCAAGTCCTATTACGCTGATGCCGCGGACTTGCGGGAAGCGATCGACAATGATCGCTTGGAACTATTTTATCAGCCCGTCGTCACACTCGATACCGGAAAGACGATTGGGTTCGAAGCCTTGGTGCGTTGGCGGCATCCGGAATTCGGCATCGTCATGCCCGAGCGCTTCATCAGCCTCGCGGAGCGGGAAAATCTCATCAACCCCCTGACCGACCGCGTGTTCGAACTTGCCGCCAGCCAGATCGCGCAATGGCAGAAAGTTGGAATCGACTCCTTCGTCTCGGTGAATGTCTCGGCGACCAATATCGTCGCCTCACTGCCGGACGATCTGGTCCAACTCTGTTCCCGTCACCGCATTCCGCCGCGTTCGTTGCGTCTGGAACTGACGGAAAGCGCGGCGATGGGCAATTCCGCCTTGATGTCGGAGGTGCTCACCCGGGTACGGCTAAAGGGATTCCAGCTCGCGATCGATGATTTCGGCACCGGCTATTCTTCGCTGGTGCAACTCCATCATCTGCCGTTTTCCGAACTGAAGATCGATCAGAGCTTCGTGCGCGAAATGGCGAGTTCAGCAGATGCGAGCTTGATTGTCAGTGTGATCGTGAATCTCGGCCACGGTCTGCACCTGGAACTGATCGCCGAAGGAATCGAGACCGAGCACACCAAGAACATGCTGATCGGAATGGGTTGCAAAACGGGGCAGGGCTATTTCTTCAGCCGGCCGATGCCCGCAGGCGCCGTAACCGATTGGGTCGCCCGGCACCCCATTGACGCCATGGCGACCGCTTGATCTCTAAGGGGCATGGAGCGCCGCCCACTAATGCGGCAAGTGATCGAGTTGCTTCGGAAGCAGCACCCCGCCATCGGTGAGAATTTCCCACATCGCGCGCTGCTGGTCTTTCACCCGCTGCAGCATCGCAGCCACCTCGCAGTAACAAGGCTGACGCAGCCCATGATACTGGACCAGCGGACCCAGTGGCTCGAAATAGATTCCCATGGGTTGGAGCAGACGCAGCAGCGTAGGCTCCATGGTTGCGCACCAATGGGTGATCTCGTATTCGGCGCTCATGCGCACGAGAGACTGAATGAGCCCGAGACTCATGAGGGGCGCTACGCTGCGTTGTCCGCCCGTCGTGTCGAAGCCTTCATACAGTGTATCGACCTTACGGCGACGGAACTGTTTGGAGATGCTGAAGCGCGAAACCTCTGCCATTCGGTGCAGCGGCAACCGGTTCAGCGTGGGATGATCGCAGACCTGTTGGATGGCGAAGCTACCTTGGAGGGCGCCGGGCACCGGCATGATCAGGCGCGTCGTCCCCATGGTCTCCCCGCTCGCGCGATGGATCAGGATGCTATGCACCGAGTGGGCATCGAAGACGTCGCGTTCCAGCCCGTCAGGGTGGTCGGCAGGATTCTCGAACGGATTTTCGACGCAGTAGACTTGAAAGCGGATGCGCTGGGATTTCTGGATGTCGCTTTCCGTCAGAGCTGGTACCGCTTCGAAATAGCGGTTGAATCTATCGAGCAGCGTTTCTTCGGGAATTCTTTCGTGAGAGGCCGCAGCGTGGTTCGCATCCATGATCGGCTTTCCGTTGACAAACCACCCCTGATTTTGTTCTGACCAAGCTCAGCGCGGTTCGGGTTGCTACTACCTCTGCAAGAACTCCTCTTCATGCATTCATGGCATTTCCGGGCCGGTCCGCGTGACCTGCGGGCTCATTAATAAACCTGAGCGTTGCATTACCGTTTACGCAGTAAGCAATACGCAAACTATATGAAGTCGTTCCGCGAAGTTCCTGGTTTTTTCGACCAGTGGTCGAGCTCGCAGCCTGGGCTTTCTCCATAGAAATAGGGTAAAAAATCAAAGAAATTTATAGAGTTACCTGACTTTTCTGAGATGCGGGATTGCTGGATCAGAAAGGTCATTGCACCCCCGGAAGTTGTAAAATTTCGTTGCACACCCGGGAACTTTCAATCATCTTATTCTACTCTAACGGGCGCCATCATGACCGGGGGGTATCGATGGTTGGGTTCTGCTTCCGCATATCTCATTCAGCGTTAACGATTCAGCTTCTTTCCGCTGCCATGTGATCGGCTTCCGGACGGATTGCCCGGATGCGCGCGCATCTTCGCTACCTGGCCGTGTGCCTGCTGGCACTTCCCTTGCCTATTCTGCTGGGCTTCGCGCTGGCCAAGAGTAGCTATTTCTATCGCCATAGTTCGAATGTCATCGACATCTTGCACGACCGCCAGTTCGATGCCGCCGGGATCGATGCGGATCTGTTGCTCGTCGGCGAATCGGCTTTACTGGTTGGCGTGGAGCCGCGCCGCATTGAGGCGGCTACAGGGTTGCGGACTTACAATCTTTCGACCTCGGTTCTCCAATTCGTCGCGGCCCCCGATCTGTTGGTGGATCGCTATCTCGCGAAGAATCGGGCGCCGCGTCTGATCGTGCTCTATATCGCGCCGTGGACCCGCGTGAATCCGCCGTTTCCCTATTCCCTTGAGTGGACGGAAGGCACAAAGGCAATCGTGCGCTACGCGAGCCTACCTGATATCGCACAATTTCTCACGCAGCATCCCGAGACGCTCCTGAAGGTGCCGCGGCAAGTCTGGCGGCGCTTGGTGTTCCAGTTCGACCGGAATGGGAACACCTACAGAAACGTCGTCAACGGTCTGCAACAGGACCAAGGCTGGTTTGCGATGAACGGACCGGTCCTGAATTATCCGGAACTGACGCTCAAGGATGGCTGCGCGCGGATAGATCTCCCGATCGTGCCCGACACAACCTATATCGACCACTTCCGGCGGCGTCTGGAAGCGCGGGGCATCGCAGTCGCTGTCTATATCGCGCCGGTCCCAGATTGCGACCCCTTGGACCGGCGGGCTGAAAGGGCCTATGCCGGCATCGCCGATAACGAGCCCTATCAGCTTGCGCATCGCCACTTCATCGACGATCAGTGGCACGTCCATCTCGACCGGGAAGGTGCGGACGAGAACACCGCGAAGGTTGTCGAATTCGTCAGAAGTTTCGTGGCGCGCAATGGCCTTATCGCGTCCGCACGCAACAGGACCAGCATCGCTCAAATGCCGCAGAACGTGGGGCAGTAATCCGTGCTGTTCAATTCGAACATCTTCATCTTTGCTTTTCTTCCGATCGCGCTGTCCGGTTTCTATGTTCTCGGAACCCGTAGCCGCGCGGCGGCGGCTCTGTGGCTCATCCTCTGCTCCTTCGTGTTTTACGCGTGGTGGAACCCGCCTTTCGTGTTGCTCCTGCTGGCTTCCGTCAGCCTGAATTGCGCGTTCGGAAAGGCGATTGCGGCATACTGCCTGCGGCCGCGGCGGCAATCCCTCATCCTGTGGTTCGCCGTCATCGTGAATCTCGGCGTGCTGTTCTATTTCAAATATCTGTATGCGCTGCTTTCGTTCCTGCAGTCGCTCGGCATCCCGGCGCCTGCGATGGACGATGTCATCCTTCCGCTGGGCATATCCTTCTACACATTCACCCAGCTCGGATATCTCCTCGATTGCAGGCAGGGGCTCGTCAAGGAGCAAGGCACGATCAATTATTTTTTGTTCGTGACGTTTTTTCCCCACCTCATCGTGGGGCCGATTCTGCACCACCGCGAAATCATGCCGCAATTCGCCAAGGCTGAGACCTATCGCTGCGATCCCGCCAATCTTTCCGTCGGACTGACGATGTTCGTCATCGGATTATCGAAAAAAATTCTCCTCGCTGATCCTATCGCGGACGCGGCAAACGCGGGTTTCGCTGATCCTCAAAGCCTCGCGTTCTTCGCATCATGGGGCGCGGCCCTGGCCTATTCGCTGCAGCTCTATTTCGATTTCTCCGGCTATTCGGACATGGCCGTCGGTCTCGCACGCATGTTTGGTGTCTGGTTTCCGGTAAATTTCAATTCGCCTTACAAGGCGGCGAGTATCATCGATTACTGGCAACGCTGGCACATGACGCTGACGCATTACCTGACCGAGTATCTTTACAACCCGGTTTCGATGTCGGTGATGCGCTGGCGGATTGCACGGGGATATGACGTATCGCGCAAGGCCATGGCCAGCACCGGCGGCATCGCGAGCCTGATCGCGCTGCCAACCTTCTTTACGATGATCCTCGCCGGCATCTGGCACGGCGCGGGATTCCAATTCCTGGTTTTCGGCCTGCTGCACGCCTGTTATCTCACAATCAACCACGCCTGGCGTTTGCGCAGGCATGGCCGCGCGAAACAGGCAGCACCCAGCTGGGTTCGCCACGCCGGGTCTGTGCTTCTGACCTATCTCGCGGCGCTCGTCGCGCAGGTCTTCTTCCGGGCGAGTTCAGCTGGCTCCGCCGTGACGTTGTTGTCCGGCATGGCTGGCGCCCACGGCGCCGGAGCGGCAAGGCCGAACGAGATCCTCATCAGGATTGTGGTGCTCTTTGCCATCGCCTGGACCATGCCCAATACGCAGCAGATTCTGGCGCGATTCTCGCCCGCCCTTACCGAAGCCCAACCGAGTGCACAGCGCGTCCTGCAATGGCGGCCAAGTTTCGGCTATGCGGCTATCGTGGGATGCCTCTTTGGAATCAGCGTGCTCTTTCTGCAGAGCCAAAGCCGCTTCCTCTATTTTCAGTTCTAACAGACGGGGTCAGTGCCGCTGGGGAAGCGCCGCTTCCAGCATGGAAGCGTAAGCAAGCAGATCGGCAATCGCGGCGTCATTATCCCGGAACAGACAAGCCAGGAAGCGCGCTTCGGCGGCTTCCCGTTGCAGTTCGGGGCCATTCGTCGGGTCGGCAGTTTCGGCAGACACCTGGTTTCGCTCCCATCGACAATTTCGCTCTCACTGGCGAAAACCCAGGGAAAACGAGGATGGGAACAAATAGTTCCGCCCTGGTGATAAAATTACGCCCGTAATTTTGAAGTCCCCTCGCAGCTTGACGTGGGATTCGGTTTTTCCGTTCCCGTGGCTGGACGATATCCAAAAATTAATTATTCAAACGCGCCGCCCCGCCTGTATCGAGAGCACTATTCATTTTCGGTTCATGTACCGCCGGATACTCCGGGTGACGGGGGACTTTTTCTCTTTCAGCCGGCAATACCGCCCGGATTTCAGGCCGAATCCAGTCGCAGAAACCTTAGGGGAGTTCGCCCATCGTGAAGTATCGCGTGCTCTTATCGGGCGCCATCGGCGTTGCTGTTGCCGGCGCCCCCGCCCTTGCCGATGATCTTACCATCAGCACGAGCACCACCGCAGCGGTGGCCACCGCAACCGCGGCCAACAGCACGCCTGGCAATATCACGATCAGCAATGCCGGCTCCGTCGCCCTTACCGCCACTGGGGTGGCGGTGTCGCTCAATTCGAACAATTCCGTTTCGAACAGCGGCACGATTTCCAATAACGCCGATTCCTCCGCGGTCGGCGTTCAGATCAGCGGTAGCAATACCGGGTCCTTCACCAATGCGGGCATCATAAACATCCTGGGAACCGCCAAGCCCTCGACGGCCGGTGGACAATTTGGCGTTTTGCTCAACGGTACCGGGGCATTCACCGGCAATATCGTCGCGACTTCAGTTTCGAGCATCACGGTCACGGGCGTTTCTGCAAACGCCGTGGCGGTGGAGACGGAACTCAACGGAAATTTGACGCTGGGCGGATCGGTGACCGCATCGGGCTCCGCCTCCAACGGGGTGATAACGTCGGGGCTTATCGACGGTGCTTTCACCAACACGGGTATGATCACAACCACCCGCCAGGCGACGGAGACCACCGTCAATCCGGGGTCGGCGGTGGCCATCGGGGCCAACATAGCCGGGGGCTTTCTGAATGCGGGGCCAATTACCAGCACCGACACCACGGCTGTCGGTATCATAAGCACGGTAGGAACGTCGCCCGCCCTGATTGTCGCGCCCTCGATCGGGCTGGACGCTTCCAATATCGCGTTGGGGGTGCTTTCGGACGTCAACACGCCCGGCTACAGCCTGGTCAACCGCGGCAAGATCACGTCCACCGGCGACCGGCCCTCCACTTCGGCAACGACGATCCAGATCGGCGACGCCTCAGACAACACCAGCGGCAAATTGACGGGTTTTTCCGGGGGATTTTACAACAGCGGCGCGATCACCGCCGTTGCGACAAGCGATCTGGCCAATACCGCGTCCCTGGCCTCCAATGCTACCGCGATCATCATAGCCAACGGTGCGACGGTGCCGCTTCTGACCAATGCTGCGACGGGCACAATTTCGGCAACGACCGGCGGTGAATTGGGCGGAAACACGGTCGCCGTGTCGATCCAAAGCGGTGGCTCGCTGACGACGTTAAACAATGCGGGCACGATCGCATCGAGCGCCAATCTGACGGCCACTGCGGTCACCAGCCTGACGGCCTATGCCATCCAGGACGCCTCCGGCAAGCTGACCCAGATCACCAACAGCGGCACCATCTCCGCCACCACGACCGTGCTCAATAACGGAGCTCAAAAAGCCGTCGCGGCCGACCTGTCCCTCGCGACCACCGCGATCAATTTCACGAATAGCGGAACCGTTACGGGCGATATCCTCTTCGGGAAAGGGGCGGGCAGCCAACTCACCATCGAAGGCGCGCACGCGGTGGTGGCGGGAAATATCCAGGCGGTCGGCACCGGCGTCGTGAATATTGCCGTGTCTGCCGGCGGCACCGGCGGAACCCTGCAAAGCTCGCATGTGACCGGAGTGGGCACCCTGACCGTGGGGCCGCAAGGAACTCTCAATTTGGGGATCGGCGCGAATAACCCGGTGGTTTCGGCCACCGGCGCCATTTCGTTCGACGCATTA
>DATLVC010000077.1:0-5659 GCA_035577685.1 Micropepsaceae bacterium
CGGCAGAATTTTTCGAACAGGACCGTGTTCCACGCCTCGATGGGAAGCGTGTTTTGGGTTTCGCTCATGGCGCCAAAGTCCTCCGTAATCCCGCACGTCCGCCGGCCGTCATCGCCGCGACGACGATGGGAACAGCTACCACATGTACGGCAAGATCGATAATCGCCTTCGTCTATCCGTGGGTGTGGCCACGCATATCCAATGGGCGGCGATGCTGCTGGTGCCGCTGTGATCTGGGGCGGCGACTGCGACTGTGAAAAAGCGTCGAAACCGGCGTCAGGATTCTGGTTTCAAACCGTCCAGAATGCTCCTGCGGTTTGGACTTTGCCGAGGCTTCCATCCCGAACGGCAGCCCCTCCCCCTGTGGCCGCAGGTGCGTCGCTCCGACTCTCCGGCGTTCGGGAAACGGAAAGGACTGTCGCGTCGAAAAGCTCTTCAGGAGACATCTTGGGTTAAGAAGCGTTAACCCAATATTAAACGGGAGCGACTCGTTTAAGATTTAGCTCGCAAATCGCGGCCGGACCTCTTTCGTCCGGCATTCTCCAAGTTCGGCAATCTTGCGGGAACGATCGAACAATTCTGCGCCGAACTCACCGCGAAGCATTTCCGCCAGAGCAATCGCGTGAAAATCCGTGTCGGCATCGATCACGCGGGCGGCAACACAGCCACCCATTTTATCAATCATGTACAGTCGGTAGCTACGCACGCCTACCCCCTCCCGCCAGAGCAGTACAGCTTTTAGTACGCAATTGTACCAAGCGTTTGCCGGTGCGACTTTTTAAATTGCGTGACGAGAGCGCTCCGTTAGGAAAATTTTAACGGATGATCGGGGTTGCGATCGTTCAAACATTTCGCTTCGCTCGTGCCGCTTTGGCCTAGCGTCCGGTCGTGTACACCACCGCGTTGCGTCGCAAATCGCGCAGATAGCTTTTGGCGTAGAGCGACATTTGCTGCACGAATAATTGCTGCTGAAGCTGTTCGCGCGACGGCAATTCGAACGTTCCGAGTCTGGTCGGGACGGTGTCGCAGCGCACGATCAACTCCAGGCCCGCCGGTGAAAAAAACGGTTTCACCATTTCACCGGGGCCGGTCTTGGTGAGCGCTTCACGCAATTCCGGGTTGAGATCTTTCGGATTCACGGCGCCGAGATGCTGAAGGACTGTGCCTTGAAGCTGATTGGCGATATTGGGAAGGTCCGCACAGCCCCTCACCTGGCCCTCGACATTGGCCGCGAGCTTCATGGCGCGGTCCTTCAGCATCGCGTCGGCATCAGCGGCCAATGGAATAAGAAACCTGTCGAGCGGCACCGGGGCGTTGGGGTCGGCGGCGGCCGGCGCAGGCATTTCGGCCGTCTTGGTCCCCGCCGGTTCGCGGCGATCCCGCAACAATAAAACGTAATAGCCGCCCTCAGCCCTGATCGGCCCGGCAATCTGTCCCGGCTGCAGTTGGACAAGCACGTGGTCGAGTTCGTCCGCCATTTGGCCCTGGATGACCCAGCCGATATCGCCACCATCGGCGGCCGATGGCGACTGGCTGAATTGACCTGCCACCGTTGGAAAGGGCGCGCCTTGTTTGATCTGTCCGGCAATCTGCTCGGCGCTGGCGCGGACCGTGGTCTCGTCCTCCGGCTTGTCGACTCCGAGATAGATTTCCGAGAGCAGGAATTGCGGCTTGTCGGCGCCCTGTTTCAGGCGGTCCATGGCCTCGGTCACCTGTTGATCGGTGATCATGACATCCGCGCTGTAGCGCGCGGCCACGAGCTTCTGCCAGACGATTTGCGCACTGATCTGCTGGCGGAACGTCGTGGCGGTCACGCCGTTCTGGCCGATCCGGCCCAGAAGCTGATCCACGGTGAGCTTGTTGTCCTCGGCGATGCTCTGAAGCGCCTTGTCGATTTCGGCCCTGCTGGCGGCGATCTTGTGCTTGTTCGCTTCCTGCATCTCGATCACTTCGTCTTCGAGGGTGCGCAAGACCTGGGCACGGATTTGCGGCACGTTCTCAGCCGTCGGCCGCACGCCCGAGGTGGCGACGAAGAGCGCGGTGCGCTGGTCGAGATCGTAATTCGAAATCACGAATTCGTTGACGACGGCCGCGACCCCCGTGGAATTCTGCGGCGCCGCGGTGTTCTGCGCGGCCGCTGTCAGCGGCGAAAACAGCACGGCCGCAGCGCCAAATGTCCGCGGCAACCATCCTTTGCAATACGACACGGCCATTGTCTCCGGCGATATTCCGTCCGGCAACAACCTAGCCTCTTCCGTCCGGGCTGACGACTCTTTCCACGTTTGCGGCTTCGCGCTAGCCTCAAGGTCCGCGGTCCGCGATCGAACGGACCGGGAGGAAACCTACAACTCGGCGGGGAACCCATGGGCTATTCGCATCGCGTCCTGGCCATTTTGATCGGTGCGTCCGCGATCATGGCCGCGCCGGCTCTCGCGGCTTCGGCTCCGGATTTCGTTCCCGTCACCGACGCCATGCTGAACAATCCCGACCCGGCCGATTGGCTGATGGTCAGCCGCACCTACAATGAGCAACGCTTCAGCCCGCTCAACCAGATCAACAAGACCAATGTCGGCCAGCTTAGGATGGCCTGGGCCCGCGGCCTTCCCAATGGCACGCAGGAATCCACGCCCATCGTCTACCGCGGCGTGATGTATCTGTATGCGCCCGGCGCCAGCATCCAGGCGGTTGATGCAACCAACGGGGATTTGATCTGGGAATATAAGCGCAGCTATCCGGACCGCGTGCGCGGCACGGTGGCGCGCGAAAAAAGTCTCGCGATCTATCAGGACATGATCTATTTCGCCGCGCCCGACGGTTTCCTGGTCGCGATTGACGCCAAGACCGGCAAGCAGCGCTGGGAAAGCAAGCTCGACAATGGCGGCCAGCAGGCAGGTGGCATTTTGGTCGCCGACGGCAAGGTAATCTCGAACCGGACCTGCGAGCAGGGCAAGCGCGAGAATTGCTTCATCGCGGCCAATGACGCGATGACGGGAAAGCTGGTGTGGAAATTCTTCACCACCGCAGCGCCGGGCGAACCGGGCGGCGACAGCTGGGGCGATGTGCCGGTGGAGGCGCGCGCCGCCGGTCCGTGGGGCCAGGTCGGTTCCTACGATCCCAATCGCAAGATCCTTTACTGGAGCGTCGCCAACCCCAACCCCTATACGCGCCTGCAACGCCACGGCGCAGCGGGTGAAGTCTCGAACACCGCACCGTCCGATCTTTACAGCAACTCGACTCTCGCGCTCAGCGTCGAAACCGGGAAGCTCAACTGGTATTACCAGGAATTGCCTGGGGACGATTGGGACGCGGACCACAATCACGAGCGCATTCTGATCCACACCCGCGTCAGCCCCGATCCCAAGCATGTGCGATGGATCAATCCTGCCATCACGCCCGGCAGCGAGCATGACATCATCCTGACCTCGGCCGAAGGCGGCGGCATGTTCGCCCTCGATCAGACGAACGGCCAATTCCTGTGGGCGCGGCCGTTCCCCTATGACGATCCCAACATCAACATGAATGGGATCGACGTGAAGACCGGCCAGACGCAGATCAATTTCGACAAGGTCTTCAAGAAGGACGGCGATCACATCATCGGCTGCTATCACAACACCAGGGCGATCATGCAGACGTCCTACGATCCGCAGACCAATTCACTCTACGTGCCCTTCCACGATCAATGCCTGTCGATGACCGCGAATATCGAAAGTCCCAACGGCTATGGTCCGCGCGCTGGAATCATCCGGCCCGGTTCCGATCCCAATAAATACATGAATATCGGCAAGATCGACGCCGCGACTGGCGAGATGAAGGTGATCTATTCACAGCCGCAAGGGACCAATGGTTCGCTCGTGACGACGGCGGGCGGGCTTGTGTTCTTCGGCGATCTGAACCGCCGCGTGCGCGCGCTCGATGCCGATGACGGCAAAGTGCTCTGGGAATCGGTCGTCGGCGGCATGGTGATGGTGAGCACGATCACCTATGCGGTGAACGGCAAGCAATATGTGATGATGTTCACTGGCGAAGGCCAGTCGCTCACCACCAATGTGCTGGCGTTGACGACCAAGGTGATGGCCCCGGCCGTGCGCGGGGCTAGCGGGATTTGGGTATTCGCGCTGCCTTGAAAGCGAATTAATTCGCCTGCGCAGAGGCGCACGGCGGATTCATCAGCCGCACACCCTCATCGAGTCTGTCCGCATAGCCCTTCAGGGCTGAGGCAGTCAGCGCGGCATAGCGGTCCACATCGTCCCAGCGCTCTTCTTCGATCGCTTCGCGGACGCCGGGCAGCGTCTTGGGATCATATCCGGTGTACCGGCCGGGCGCGTAAATCAGATTCTTGTACCAGGTGCGGCCCGGCAGACCGACATCCGGCGCCAAAGTCTCTTCGGTTTGCCGCGTGAGTTCGAACAGGTCGGCCTTGGTCTTGTCCGATTGGCTGGCGCCGTTTGCGGCCAAAGCCGTGTCATAGGCTTTGGCGCTTTTCTTCAACCCGTCGACGGCGTTTTCCAGCGGCGCGAAATTAAAATGCGGCACACTCTTCAGCGGTGTCGGCGCGCCAGCGGTCTTGGTCGGATCGTCGGCGAGCCGGTAGGCATTGCCCGACAGCATCTTGGCTTGCGCGTCGGCGGCCTCGCGTTTGGTGTCGGCGAGTTTCTTCACTTCGTCGAGATAGCGCGAGACCGTATCGGCGAAATCGCCATAACGCTGCACCGGGACATCGGCTTCGGCCGCGCGCAGAACGATGCGCCCCACGGTCTTGGCGAGCACGCCGCCATAAACGAAGCCGGGGTCTCCGAAGCGGCTGTAAAATTCATAGGTGTCATAAGCGGAATGATAGACGCCGCCCACCTGACCTTCGCCGCCGAACCCGACATTGAGCGCGGCCAATCCCAGATGCTGAAGGAAACTGGAATAATCCGAGCCTGAGCCGAGCGCCCCGATGGGAAGATCCCGCGCCGCGTCCAAGGCGATTTTGCCGCGCTCGCGCGCTTCTTCGTTGGCACCGGGCGCGGTGCCGGCGACCTGGAGCCGTGCGCGCAGCCGGGCACCGACGGACACGCCGGTTTCGGGATCGCCTACATCGGCGGCAACGCTGTTGACCAGATGCTGGAGCGAATGGCTGCCCTCGACATTGAGAAAGCCCCGCCCATTGCCGTCCGAATTGATGTAGACGAGGCCCTTCTGCTTCAACTCGGCCTCATGGGTTTCGGCCCATTCGGTCGAGCCGAGCAGCATCGGCTCTTCGCCGTCCCAGCTCAGATAAACCAGCGTGCGCTTGGGTCGCCATCCTTGGGCCGCGAGCGCGCCGATGGCCTTGGCTTCGGCCATCATGGCGATATGCCCGCTGATCGGATCGCCCGCGCCGAACACCCATCCGTCATGATGATTGCCGCGCAAGATCCATTGATCGGGATATTCGCTGCCCTTCATCATTGCGACGACATTGTAGAGGGTCTTGAGACTCCAATCGGATTTCACCTGCAGATGCGCGCGCGCGGTACCCCCGCCGACGTGATAGGTGATGGGAAGCGCGCCGCGCCATGTGGCTGGCACCACGCGGCCGTCGAGCGCGGCGAGGAAATGCTGCGCGTCGCCGTAAGAGATCGGAAGCACCGGAATTTTCAGAATCGCCGGTGCATCGGCGATTTTCAGGCGCGGG
>DATLVC010000078.1:0-3432 GCA_035577685.1 Micropepsaceae bacterium
CAGAACCTGCGCCAAGGTACTGAAGGAAACTGCGGCCACCAGCGTGAGCACCGCCAGCGTAGTTCCCGGGCCCGCATAGGGAATGTAATTGAGCATGGCCGCCAATGCTCCCCACAAGTATGGCGTCGGCATGTGCCAAGCCCACATGGCAAGTCCCGTTGCCGTTCCGAGCCCGATATTAATGAGCGTGGTGGTGAGATAAAAATGCCCGACTTCGCCCCGGACCTTCTCGATAATATTGAGCACATGGGACACTTTTAGATTGTCGACGAAGGCGGCCGTCATCCTGGCCATCATCGGCGGGCCGCCGGTGAGCAAAAATAGCGTCACCATCAAGAATGTCAGGAGTGCGGCAATGGCCGATCCGCCCGCACCGAGCAGCAGTCCCGGAGCACTGGGGGCAGCGGCGACGGGAGGCGCGGGCGCCGCGTGGCCTTGCGCTGCGATGTTTCCCGCGTTCTTGCGTATTTCGTCGATGCGGTTCATGAATTTTGCTATCGGACTGACCTTTTGTTTGATGATGGTCATGGTCTGCGGAGCCCTCGCAAACCACTCTTGTGCCGGCGACCACATCAACGCCACAACTCCGCCGACTGCGGACAGGACCAGCACGAGGATTAGCGCAGCGCCCAGGCTGCGAGAGACACGAATTTTATGCAGGGCCTCGACCGGGCCCGAGAGTATCAATCCGAACAGCAGCGCGAGCGCCACCGGGATGAAAGCTTCATGCGCCACATAGAGTAAGGCCCCGAAGGCTCCCCAGATGATGACCTTTCCCGTGGTGGTTCTTATTCTGGTCATGGCAGCCACTTTTCTTGTTCGTTTTTCCGTGCGCCTCATCGAGGTACCGCAACCGACGGCAGGCCGAGGATTTAATGACGGGCCTAGATTCAAAAGAATGCTGGTGTCGCCCCCTTAAGATCCCGGCGACCTCCGTCGATCGCGGTGACAAAAGATTAGTCCCGTGTTGCGGCAGCGAATAGGGCTACTTTGCGCGACCCCCTGTAGGTGAGTAACTGACACCGCGTGCGTCCAGTCAAACGGCGTGGTCGGTCAACAGTCGACCGCGAGTTTAGTCGGAGGTCAACAGCTGGCTGATTCGCCGCGCCAAAGTGTCGACGGTGAATGGCTTGGTCAGAACGTGCATGCCGGGGTCGAGA
Source organism: Micropepsaceae bacterium (assembly GCA_035577685.1). Classification (GTDB taxonomy): domain Bacteria; phylum Pseudomonadota; class Alphaproteobacteria; order Micropepsales; family Micropepsaceae; genus CAIYRG01. The sequence goes on from DATLVC010000078.1 coordinate 1,161, forward strand.
TGCCCATGACTGAACACCGCGCTTTCGGCATACCCGGTTATGAAAAGAATCTTGAGTTTGGGCCGGACCCCTCTGGCGGCGTCCGCCAGCTGCCGTCCATTGATACCGCCGGGCAGCCCCACATCGCTGATGAGCAAATCGATTTTTACACTCGAATTCAGGATACGCAGCGCCCCAGCCCCATCTTCGGCTTCCAAGGCCACATAGCCGGCTTCCTCCAGCTGGTCGACCACGAACATTCGCACCGTCGGCTCATCATCGACAATCAATATGGTCTCGTGATTCATCATTTCCTCGGTCGACTCGGCTGGATCGACGGGCCTCGACTCGTTCACCTCGCCCATGTGACGCGGTAAATAAATGCACACCATGGTGCCCTTGCCGGGCTCCGAATGGATTCGGACCTGCCCCGCCGACTGACGGGCAAATCCGTAGACCATCGAGAGGCCGAGTCCGGTTCCCGTGCCGATGGGTTTGGTGGTGAAGAATGGCTCAAAAGCCTTGGCGACGATTTCGGGAGGCATACCGGTGCCGGAATCGCTGACGCACAATGAGATGTATTGTCCGGGAGAGAGTTCGCTTTCCAGCGCGACGCGATCATCCAGCGGTCGGTTGGCGGTCTCGATCGTCAGCGTGCCACCCGCCGGCATGGCGTCGCGCGCGTTGATGCAAAGGTTGAGCACCGCACTCTCGAGCTGACCGGGATCGACCAAGGTGTTCCACAGACCGGCCGCCGCGACGAATTCCAGCCTGACCGCCGGACCAATGGTGCGTTGAATGAGCTCCACCAAGCCGTTGATCAGCCGATTTGCATCGGTGGGCTTCGGATCCAAGGTCTGCCGCCGGGAAAAGGCCAGCAACCGGTGCGTCAATTGCGCCGCGCGCTGGGTGGCGCCCTGCGCCGCCTTGACAAAGCGATCGACATCGAACCGCCCCTGCTTGATGCGCGAATCGATGATCTCCAGGCTTCCGCCGATGCCCATCAGAAGGTTGTTGAAATCGTGGGCAATCCCGCCGGTCAGCTGTCCCACGGCCTCCATTTTCTGGGATTGCCTGAGCGCCTCCTCAGCGAGTTCGAGTGCCTCGGCTTTTTTTCGCTCTTCGGTGATATCGCGGGCGACACAATAAATGAACCCTTGTTCGGGTACCACCGTCCACTGCTGCCAGCGGTACGAGCCCTGCTTCGTGCGATATCGATTCTCGAATCGCAGCGGCGCAGAGTCATCCCGCACCGCGATGATGTGCGCCCTGGTTGATTCAAGGTCTTCCGGATGTACCAGGCCGAGGTAGCTATGCGCGTCTATTTCTTGCTCCGCCCAGCCCAGTTGTGTCAGCCATGCAGGATTTGCGCGCACCATCCTGCCTGCCGCGTCGGTGACCGCCATCAAATCGGGGGACAGTCGCCACAGCCGATCGCGTTCGCGGGTGCGCGACTCCACCTCGCCTTCCAAATCGGCGTTCAATTTATACAGCGCCTCCTCGGCGGCCTTGCGCTCGGTGATATCAAATAGCGCGCCCGGGAGCTGGCCGGGCGCGCCGTCTTCGCCGCGGATGACCTGGCCCTGCGCCATCACCCAGCGGATGCTCCCGTCGGGCTGGCGCACACGGTGTTCGGAGCGAAACTCGCCGGCGGTGCGCAACGCCTCATCGATCTGCCGCCGCACCATGGGTACGTCCTGCGCGTGAATGCCCGCAAAAAACTGCGCGACGGGTGTGCCCGCTTTCGCCAGGGCGGGATCCACGCCGTAGAAGTATGCGGATCTCTCATCCGCGACCACCCGATCGTTCTTGACATCCCAGTCCCAGGTGCCGATCCCGTCGCCGGCGGAAAGCGCCGATTGCAACCTCGATTCCGCCGCCTCCCTCTCGCGAATCGCGATCACCTGGGCGGTCGTCTCGAGACACGCGCCGAATAGACCGCTCACCACACCGCGATCGCCAAAAATCGGCGTGTAAGAAAAGGAGAAATGCGCTTCCTGCAATCGTCCGTGCCGATTCAGCATCACCCCAAAATCTTCCATGTGCACAGCTTCGCCGGCAAACACACGATCGAACAGTGGCTTGAGGACCTGCCACGCCTCGCTCCACACCACATCGCTGCGCTCGCCCAAGGCATGGGGATGTTTGTCGCCAAGGATGGGAGCGCACGCATCGTTATAGAACCAAATTTGCTCTGCTCCCCAGGCAATGAACATCGGCTGTCGGGAGGCAAGCAGCAAACCCACCAGGGTTCTCAAGGATGATGGCCATTGATTCGTGGGACCCAAGGGAG
>DATLVC010000079.1:0-6367 GCA_035577685.1 Micropepsaceae bacterium
ATGTGAAACGCGAGGTCTTCGAAGAGCCGAACGCGCTGCTTGCGCATTCCTGGGAGGGCAAACCCATTCCGCGAGAGCATGGCGGTCCGGTACGCATGGTGATTCCGGATTGGTATTTCTGGAAGAGTCCGAAATGGATCAGCCGGATCGAATTTACAGAGGATGACCGCCCGGGCTTTTGGGAAGTGCGCGGCTATCACAATGAAGGCGATCCGTGGAAAGAAGACCGCTACGGGTGAGCATCAAAAGGGGGAGTAATGTCCGAACCAATCTGGAACAAATTTCTGACCGAACGTGACAAGGCGGTGTTTGAGGCCGCGGGCTACGGATCGCGTGCCGGCTTCGGCAAACGCCCGGCGCTGCTCGTCATCGACGTGAGCTACGCGTTCGCCGGGGATGATCCCGACGAGCCGATCCTGGAGTCGATCAAGCGCTGGCGCAATTCCTGCGGCGCAGAATCCTGGGTCGCCATCGCGCAGATCAAGCGGCTGATCGACAAGGCGCATGAGAAGGCCCTTCCTGTGATCTACACCACCGGCGTGCGCCGCGCCGACAATTGGGATTCCGGCGGCTGGCGGGCGAAGAATTCGCGCAGCGGTGAAGCGCCCAAGACGCCGAGCAATCGCGACGGTTATCAGATCGTGGACGAGATCGCGCCCTCACCGAAAGATCTGGTGATCACCAAACAGAAACCGTCGGGATTTTTTGCGACCCCCATGGCGAGCTATCTGACGCAGCTTCACTGCGACAGCGTGATCATTACGGGCACTACCACGTCGGGCTGCGTGCGCGCGACCACCGTCGATGCGTTCAGCAACAATTACCGCGTGGCGCTGGTGGAAGATGGCTGCTTCGATCGCAGCCAGGCGAGCCACGCCATCACGCTCTGCGATATGAACGCCAAATACGCCGATGTGGTGAAGACCGACGAGGTGCTCACCTATTTCGATACTCTGGAGCCCGGCATGTTCGACCTGCCGAAGGGATCGCCCCTATAGTCCTGCCACTTTCTTGGCCTGGCCCATCACCGTGTCGAACATCGCTTCGGTGAGGACACCCGTGTTCGTGTTGTAGCGCGAACAATGATAGCTGCCGAGAACGGTGAGCCCCTGGTGTTCGTGGCGTGCCCCATGGCCGAAAGCGTGATCCTTCTTCTTCAGCTTGAGCATGGTGATCACGCTCTGATGGGCAATCTGCCCAAGCGCAAGGATCGCCCGCAGATTCGGCATGGCGGCAATTTCGGGAATTAGGAACTGCCGGCAGGTGTTGATCTCGATGGGCTGGGGTTTGTTTTCCGGCGGCACGCAGCGCACCGCATTGGTGATGCGTACACCCACAAGTTCGAACCCGTCGTCGGCGCGCGCCCGATATTCCCCGCGCGCCATGCCGTGCCGCTTGAGCGAGCCGTAGAGCAGTTCGCCGGCATAATCCCCGGTGAAAGGCCGCCCGGTGCGGTTGGCGCCCTTCAAGCCCGGCGCGAGGCCGACAATCAGAAGGGGTGCCTCGATGGACCCGAAGCTTGGAACCGGAGCGTTGAAGAAGTCGGGGAATGCGCCGCGGTTCTGCTGGCGGAACTCATAAAGCCGCGGGCAAAGCGGACAATCATGCAGCGGCTGACCTGGCGTCGGCATTCCTCACCCCCAAACCCTCCCCGCGGCGGGGGGGAGGGGAATCACGATTCTCATCGTTGATATCACCGGGGGCGTTTTCAGGCGTTTTCCAGATTCCCCTGGCCGAGCGGCAAGCCTGGCCGGCCACCTTCGCGCATGATCATCGATTTCAGCTCGTCCAGCTCGATGAAATTGTCGGCCTGGCGGCGCAGTTCGTCGGCGACCATAGGCGGCTGGGTGCGAATGGTGGAGCAAACCGACACCCGGCGTCCCCGGCGCTGCACTGACTCCACCAATTTGCGGAAATCCCCGTCGCCCGAAAAGATCACGATATGATCGACCCGCTCGGACATCTCCATCACGTCGATGGCGAGCTCGATGTCCATATTGCCCTTGACGCGGCGGCGTCCCTGCGCGTCGGTGTATTCCTTGAGCGGCTTTGTGACCACTGTAAACCCGTTATAATCCAGCCAGTCGATCAAAGGCCGCAAAGGTGAGAACTCCTGGTCCTCGGCCAGCGCTGTGTAATAGAAGGCGCGCACGAGAAGACCCTTGCGCGCGAACAGCTCCAGAAGGCGTTTGTAGTCGATATCGAATTGCAGCCCTTTGGCAGCCCCGTAAAGATTAGCGCCGTCGACGAAAAGCGCAATTCTTTCCTGCGGATAGAAGAGCATCTTATGTCCTCCGTAAAAATTGAAATCTGAAAAAATGACCGGACTTTAATGGGTCCGGTGTAGCCCGAGATGCGATGTTGGGAAAGTGAGAGCATGATCCTTATAGCGCTAGGAGCAAACCTTCCTTCCCCGGCCGGCCCTCCAGCGGAAACGCTCAATGCGGCGCTTCGCAAACTCCCCGGTCGAGGCATAACGATTGTGAAGCGATCCGGTTTCTACAGAAGTGCAGCATGGCCCGATCCGCGCGATCCGGCGTTCGTTAACGGGGTTGCCGAGGTGGCGACAATGCTGTCCCCGGCGGCGCTTCTTAACGCGCTTCACGCGGTAGAAACCGAGTTCGGACGCAACCGTGGGGCGCCTAACGCACCGCGGACGCTCGACCTCGATCTGCTCGATTATGACGAGCGGGTTGAAGAGGGGCCGCCTCAACTCCCGCATCCCCGGATGGAGACGCGGGCCTTTGTGCTTATTCCCCTTCGCGACGTGGCACCGGATTGGCGCCATCCGGTGAGCGGACGCCCCTTATCGGAACTGATCGCGGCATTGCCGCCAAGCGGCATTGAAATGATTTCGCCGTCCTAGCCCGCCATCGACGGATTCCGCGGCGGCTGCTAGGTTTCGCAAAACTCCGGGAGGATCGTCCATGTCGAGAAAATTCCTATTCGCTGCCGCCGCTACGCTTGCGTTCGTCTGCACCGCGTCCACGCCCTTTGCCGCACCCAGTAGCGGCTACGTGCCCAAGCGCACGATCCTGCAGCAGACCGATGCCCCTGACAGCAAGTACACCGTGTATCTGGTCGAAACCGATATTGACGCGAACATGACGGCGGCCCGCCATACCCATCCCGGGGTGGAAATCTCCTATGTCCTCGCGGGGGCAGCCGATTTCATCATCGACGGCATCGGCACCAAGCATTTGAAGGCCGGCGACAGCTTCCGCCTGGAATCCGGGGTCAAGCACAGCGTCAAGAATGGCCCGGCCCTGACCAAGATTCTGGCTGTCTACACCCTTCCGAAAGGCGTCGACCTCGCGACCCCGGCGCCGGAATAAGACCGAAAGGCCCCGTTTTCGGCACGCCCCGCCGGCTCTTGCCCCGGGGGAAGGCTTTTACTATGTTGTCTGACTCCCTTTCCCCCGCAATGAGGACCGGATGGCCCGCGTTACCGTTGAAGACTGTGTCGACAAGATACCCAACCGCTTCGATCTCGTGCTGCTCTCTGCCCATCGCGCCCGGCAATTGTCGGGCGGGGCGGACACGCTGGTCGACCGCGACCGCGATAAGAATCCGGTGGTCGCGCTCCGCGAAATTGCGGTCAAAGCCCTCAAGGCCGATGAACTCAGGGAAGAGTTCATCAAGAGCTTGCAGCGTCATGCCGAGGTCGACGAGCCCGAAGCCGCGCCGCAACCCGAGGAATTGGCCAGCGAGGACATGCTGCACCGCCAGCTTACCGAGGAGGAGCTGCTCCGCGCGCTCACTTCGGAGGCCCAGCGCCGCGCCGAGCCTCAGCCCGAGGACACCACGGATTACGAAGAGTAGTCCGGCCGTTCACGCAGCCTCGCGGAGCCGCGCATGACCGCGCGGCGCCGGCGCCTTATGCGGCAAACCACGCTCATCGAGCGTGTGCGGGCCTATGACCCGGACGCCGACGAAGCCATCCTGAACAAGGCCTATGTCTTCGCCATGCAGGCGCACGGGCCGCAGATGCGCGCCTCGGGTGATCCCTATTTCTCGCATCCGCTGGAAGTCGCAGGCATCCTCACCGATCTGAAGCTCGACACGGCGACCATCGCGACCGCGCTCCTGCACGACACGGGGGAGGACACCAGCGCCACCATCGAGGACATCGAGAAGAATTTCGGCAAGGAAATTGCGGGCCTAGTCGATGGCGTGACCAAGCTCTCGCAGCTCGAGCTTTTCTCCGAGCGCACCAAGCAGGCTGAGAATTTCCGCAAATTGATGCTGGCGATGTCCAACGACATCCGAGTGCTGCTGGTGAAGCTCGCAGACCGTCTGCACAATATGCGCACGCTCTCGCACATCAAGAGCCCCGAGGCGCGCCACCGCATCGCGCAGGAAACGATCGAAATCTACGCCCCCCTCGCCGGCCGTATCGGCATGCAGAATATGCGCGAGGAATTGGAGGATCTGGCCTTCGCCGAACTCGATCCGGAGGCGCGCGAATCCATCGTACGCCGGATGGAACGGTTGGACGCCCAATCCTCGGCCCGCATCCAGCGCATCGCGGACGAAATCAAGCGCAAGCTTGCAGAGAGCGGCATTGAGGCCTGGGTGTTGGGCCGCGCCAAACGGCCCTATTCGATCTGGCGCAAGCTGAAGGACAAGAAAAGCAATTTCGAACAGCTGTCCGATGTGTTCGGGTTCCGCGCCGTCGTCGGTTCGGAGGAAGATTGCTATCGCGCGCTCGGTGTTCTGCACCGCTTCTGGCGCATGGTGCCCGAGCGGTTCAAGGATTTCATCTCGCTGCCGAAATCGAACGGTTATCGCTCGATCCACACCACCGTGATGGGTCCGGAAAATCAGCGAGTCGAGGTGCAGATACGCACCCAGGAAATGCATGAGGTGGCCGAGCGCGGCGTCGCGGCCCATTGGCGCTATCGCGAGAAGATCGACGAGAACGATCCCACCGCGATGCGCGCCTATGAATGGCTGCGCGACATGGTCGATCTGCTGGAACGCGGCGAAAGCCCGGAAGAGTTCTACGAACATTCCAAGCTCAGCCTCTATCAGGACCAGGTCTTCTGCTTTACGCCGAAGGGCATGTTGATTGCCCTCCCGCGCGGCGCCACGCCGATCGATTTCGCTTATTTCGTGCACACCGATGTGGGGAACACCGCGGTCGGTGCGAAGGTGAACGGCGTGCATACGCCGCTGCACACGCCGCTGAAGAATGGCGATCAGGTCGAGATCATCTGCTCGAAGGAGCAGACACCGTCGCCGCTGTGGGAACGCTTTGTGGTGACGGGCCGCGCCCGCGCCGAAATTCGCCGCTATCTGCGCCACGCCCAGCGCGGTCAGCACGTCTCTCTGGGGCGGAAGATCCTGGAGAAGGTGTTTGCCGACGAGGGCTTCGAGCTCACCGACAAGGCGGTGGAGGGCGTGCTGCGCAAGCTGCGTCTGTCGAAGGCGGAAGATGTCTACGCCGATGTCGGACGCGGCGCGCTTCGCGCCGATGAGGTGCTCGAGGCTGTCTATCCGGAGCTGAAGCGCGATCCCAAACGCAAACGCGCGAGCTATCTCGAACCCAATTCGGGAAGCGTGTCGATCGGCGGACTGACCGAAGGCATCGGTTATCGCCTGGGCGGCTGCTGCCATCCCATTCCGGGTGACCGCATCATCGGGCTGATGGTGCCGGGCGAAGGCTGTGTCATCCACACCATCGATTGCGACGTGCTCGACCGCTACCAGGACAGTATGGCCGATTGGATCGATGTGCGCTGGAAGGATCATGGCGACACGCTGTCGGTCGCGCGCATCGTGGTCCGGCTGAAGAATTCGACCGGCGCGCTTGCAACGCTGGCCAATGTCATCAGCCACAATGGCGCGAATATCTCGAACCTGAAGATCACCAGTCGCAATCCGCTTTATTTCGAATTCCAGGTCGACGTAGAGGTGCGTGATGCGGCGCATCTGGAGAATCTGATCCGCGCGCTGAAGGTGGATTTGGCGGTGGAGGCAGTGGAGCGCGTGCGGGGCCTCGATACCGATTATTCCAGTGAGGCTCATGTGCCGGCCGAAACCCAGGGCCTGCTTCCCTTCGAACATGCGAGACATTGAGCCGGCATGACGAGGCTGCGCCTTGGGGTGAACATCGATCACGTTGCGACTGTCCGCAATGCGCGCGGCGGTCCGCATCCCGATCCCGTGCGGGCGGCGAAGCTCGCGATGGCGGCGGGCGCCGACGGCATCACGGCGCATTTGCGCGAAGACCGCCGCCACATCAACGATGTCGATCTCGCCGCACTCGTGCGCGAGAAGCTGCCGCTCAATCTCGAAATGGCCGCGACAAGCGAAATGCTCGAGATTGCACTCAAGGCCCAGCCGCATGCCTGTTGCATGGTCC
>DATLVC010000080.1:0-18766 GCA_035577685.1 Micropepsaceae bacterium
GGGCCGAAAGGCTTTGGTGCTGTTCTCCGGCGGCCAGGATTCGACCACCTGTCTTGCCTGGGCTCTCACCCAATTCGATCATGTGGAAACGGTGGGCTTCGCCTATGGCCAGCGCCACGCGGTCGAGCTTGACGTGCGTCCACGCATTCTCGCGCGCTTGCGCGACGAATTTTCCTGGCTGAACCGACTGGGCGATGACCATGTTCTTTCGCTCGATGTATTGGCTGAGATCGGCGGCTCGGCGCTGACCGATGATGTCGCCATCGCGATGCGATCCGACGGGCTTCCCACGACTTTCGTGCCGGGGCGCAATTTGATGTTTCTCACCGCCGCGGCGGCCCTCGGGGCAAGGCGAGGGCTTTACGATCTCGTCGGCGGCATGTGCGAGACCGATTATTCCGGCTATCCCGATTGCCGCAACGAAACCATGCAGGCGATGCAGAAGGCGCTCACTCTCGGTTTCGCACAGCACTTCACCATCCACACGCCATTAATGAGAATCGACAAGGCCGAAACCTGGCGGCTGGCCGAACGCCTTGGTGGTATCGCGCTTGTAGACCTGATCCTGGAGGATACCGTCACCTGCTACCATGGCGACCGCCTCCATCGGTATGATTGGGGCTATGGCTGCGGCACCTGTCCGGCCTGCAAGCTGCGAGCGGCAGGATACGAAAACTATCGCGAGCGCGTGGCGTGACCTATCAAGTCAAGGAAATCTACTACACGCTGCAAGGCGAGGGCGCCCGTGCCGGACGGGCTGCCGTCTTCCTGCGCTTTGCCGGCTGCAATCTGTGGAGCGGCCGCGAAGAAGACCGCGCCACCGCGACCTGCAAATTCTGTGACACGCAATTTGTCGGCACCGATGGCCCGGGCGGCGGAAAGTTCGCCGGTGCCGAGATGCTGGCAAAAGCGGTCGCGGCAAAATGGCCGGCGGGGCAAGGACGGCCCTATGTCGTGTGCACCGGAGGTGAGCCCTTGCTGCAACTGGATAGCGAATTGATCCGTGCACTGCACGACAAGGGCTTTGAGATCGGCATCGAAACCAACGGCACTCTGGCTGCGCCCGCCGGGATCGATTGGATTTGCGTCAGTCCCAAGGCCGGTGCCGATCTCGTTCAGGTCAGCGGAAACGAGCTGAAGCTGGTTTACCCGCAAGCCGGCGCCGAGCCGGAATGCTATGCCGGGCTCGCCTTCGGGCATTTTTTCCTGCAGCCCATGGATGGCCCTGAGCGTGCGCAAAACACTGTCGCCGCGACCGAATATTGCCTCGCTCACCCGGCCTGGCGTCTCAGCCTGCAAACCCACAAGCTAATCGGAATACCTTAGGCTCTTGACGGCAGGGGCAGGCGCGCCGTAAGGCCCGGCCATGCCCACGATCGAAATTACCCAGCAATTCGGCTTCGATGCCGCCCATTATCTGGAGCAGGCGCCTTCGAGCACCAACCGGCGCATGCATGGCCATAGCTTCTATGCCGAAGTGACGCTGCGCGGTGAGCGGGATCCGGTGAAGGGCTGGGTGCGCGATTTCGGCGAGGTGAACGTGGCGCTCTCCTCCATCCGCACCGAGCTCGACCATCAATTGCTGAACGAGATCGCAGGTCTGGGTGCCCCAACACTCGAAAATCTCGCCTGCTACATCTTCCGCGAGGCGAAGACCCGGTTGCCCGAAGTCTGCCGGGTGAAACTGTCGCGGCCGTCCTCAGGGCAGTCCTGTGTCTATGAAGAGACCGGCAGTGGCGCGCAATAAACGGCCGCTGCAGCTGGGCCGCCCCGTCGCCGTTCCGGCCTCGCCCGATGAGGCGGTGCTCGACGCGGTGGCCAATCCGCACCCTGACGCCGATTACGTCGTGCGGTTCACAGCGCCGGAATTCACCACGCTCTGCCCCATCACCGGCCAGCCCGATTTTGCGCATTTCGTGATCGACTATTGTCCGGCCAGGAGCCTCGTCGAATCAAAATCGCTGAAGCTTTTGCTGGCAAGTTTCCGCAACGCCGCCGGATTTCACGAGGATTGTACCCTTGTCATCGGCAAGCGGATCGTGGCGGCGATCAGGCCCAAATATCTCCGCATCGCGGGCTTCTGGTATCCGCGCGGCGGCATGCCCATTGACGTGTTCTGGCAAAAGGGGCGTCTGCCGAAGGATGTCTGGCTGCCGGATATCGAGGTCGAGCCCTATCGCGGCCGCGGCTGAGCGGCCAGCTTGGCGCACGGCCCGTAACGGTGGCAGGTCGTGATGTGGTCGTTCACCATCCCGATGGCCTGGGCGAACGCATAGACGATGACAGGCCCGCAAAATTTGAAGCCCCGGCCTTTCAGCTCCTTCGCCAGTTTCTCGCTCATGTCGGTCTTGGCGGGAATGTCCTGCATCCGCTTCAGCGGTTTGGCGCGCGGCTTTGCGTCCGCATGTTTCCAGATCAGTTCGGTAAATCCGCCGCGCTCTTTCTCCATGATATCGAGCCACAGCCGCGCTCCCGTGATCGCGGCCTCGATCTTGGCACGGCTACGGATGATCGACGCATCGTCGAGCAGACGCGCGACGTCCTTGGCACCGTAGCGAGCGACTCGTTCCGGCTTGAAGCTGTGGAAGGCGCGGCGGAAGGCTTCCCGCTTGCGCAGGATCGTGATCCAGGACAGGCCGGCCTGGAAACCATCGAGCACCAGCTTTTCGTAGAGCGCGCGCGGGTCATATTCCGGCACGCCCCATTCCTCGTCGTGATAGGCGCGATAAAGCGGATCGTCTCCCGACCAGGGACAGCGGACGAGCTCAGCCATGGAACCATCCCGGCTTTTTCAAGCGCACCGCAACGCCGCCTGCGAGGATAGGCGCGTGTTTCGCTTCCGCTTCGGCCAGTCGGTCGAGCCGCACCAGCGCGAGCGCCTTGCCATTCATACCGGAGGCGAGCGTGCCCAATTCGCGTCCTTCCGATTCGAGGGATGTTCCGGCAGCCAGCAATTCGCCGGCGTACTCCACCAGGACGAAACGGCGTCTGGCTGTGGCGCGGTGCTTCATACGGGCCGTTACTTCCTGTCCGATATAGCAGCCCTTCTTGAAGCTGACCCCGTTCAGTTCTTCCAGCCCGGCATCGAGCGCGAACACCGAATCGGGTGGCAGATCGGCGCTGTCCGGCACACCGAGCGCCAGCCGGTGCGCTTGATAATCGCCTGTGGCAATATCGCTGAGCGCCCTCGCCAGCACGTCGCGCGGTGCAATGGCCCGCAATCCGAGGCCGGGATGACGCGGGTCGGCGAAGGCCCCAATGCCGTGCGGAATGTCGGCCGCGACGCTGTCGCCCCACAGGGCCGCGACCGCGAGCTCGGGCCTCGGCGCGATGTCCACCTTCGCGCGCAGCCGGTAGATGCTGAGGCGCTTGGCCAGGTCGGCCGCGCGCGCGGCCGCACAATCGATCAGCAGCCGGTCCTCGCCATTCGGGATAACGAGAAAATCGAACAGGACCTTTCCCTGCGGCGTCAGCAGCGCCGCATAGATGGCCCGTCCGTCGGCGCCGGCCGACATATCGTTGGTGATCAGGCCCTGCAGGAAGTCGCGCGTCTCCGCCCCCGACAGCGCAAGGACGGCGCGATCCTCCAAAATGGATGCATGGATCATGATTCTCACCTAGAGCGCCGGGCGTGCCGAGGCAAGTGGCTGCCATTGCCGATTGCCAAGTTCGGATTGGCTGTCGTACTTGTGCCCCTCCCTTGAAGCAGGTTCCATGACGCTGAAAGTCCTCACCGTTCTGGCGGGAGCATCCGTAGGCGGCGCGGAGACGTTCTTCGTCAGTCTCACGTTGGCGCTGGCGCGCAATGGGATCGGGGTTCGCTCGGTTCTGAAACCGAATGCGCAGAGGGAAGAGGCCCTGAGACAGGCCGGCATCGCGTATGAGACCGCACCGTTCGGTACATGGCTCGATTTTGCCAGTAAAGGCGTGCTGCGCCGTGTGGCGGGCGCGTTTGCCCCCGACATTGTGTTGGCCTTTGCCGGGCGGGCAGCATCCTTTGTGCCGCGGGGAAACTATACGGTGATCGGCCGGCTCGGCGGCTACTACAATCTGAAGAATTTCAAAGCCTGTGATTATCTCGTCTGCAACGCGCCCGATCTTGTCCGCTATGTCGTCGCCGGCGGCTGGGCGGAATCGAAGGTCTTCCTGATCCCGAATTTTCCTTCCATGCCGGACGCGCCGGCATTGGAACGCACCGTCTTCGGAACACCCAAGGGTGCGCCGCTTGCCGTGGCGCTCGGCCGGCTACACCCGAACAAGGGGCTGGATATTCTTATCCGGGCGGTACCTCTCATTCCGGAGCTTTTCGTGTGGATCGCTGGCGAGGGGCCCGAACGCGAAGTGCTCGAAAATCTGGCGCAAGACCTGGGTGTCGCAGGACGGGTGAAATTTCTCGGCTGGCGCACGGACCGTGCGGCGCTCTACAAAGCTGCCGATGTTTGCGTCTACCCTTCGCGGGAAGAACCCTTCGGCAATGTTGTCGTGGAAGCCTGGTCCTGCGGCGTGCCGATCGTGACCACCGCCAGCACCGGACCAGTCTGGCTCGCACGCAATGGCGAAGATGCCATCGTCACACCCGTTGATGATGTGCCGGCGCTCGCTCAAGCCATCCGCCGCGTGATTGCTTCCAAGCCGCTCGCGAAGGGCTTGGTGGCTGCGGGCAAGCGCCGCGTGACGGAAGAATTTTCCGAGAGTGCCATCGTTGCACGCTATCTGGACGTCTTCGAGAAGGTTCGGCGCTGATGTGCGGCATCGCGGGCGTGATGACCAGTGCAACGGCGCAGCCGAACTCGGCTCTGCTGGATGGTTTCCTGCGCGCGCTCAGCCATCGCGGTCCCGACGGGGAGGGGCGCTATGAAGCCCCGGGTGTTGGGCTGGTGCAGACGCGGCTTGCGATCATCGATCTTTCGACGGGCGATCAGCCGCTCTACGGAGACAATGGCACCGCGCTGGTCGCCAATGGCGAGATCTATAATTATCTCGAACTGAAGAGCGAGTTTTCGCCGAGCGAATTCAAGACGCATTCGGATTGCGAAGTGCCGCTCGCGACCTATGCGCGCGACGGAGCCGACTTCGCGCGAGCCTTGCGCGGCATGTATGCCATCGCGCTGCACGATGCGCGCGACCACGCGCTCTATCTCACGCGCGACCCCTTCGGGATCAAGCCGCTTTATTATGCGGAACATTCCGGGGGAATAGTCTTCGCCTCGGAATTGCAGGCTATCCTGAAGTCCAATTTGCTTGCGCCGAAAGTTCGCGTATCGGCCGCGACCGAACTTGTGCAGCTGCAATTCACTACGGGGCGCGACACGATCTTCGAAGGCATTCACCGCGTCGCGCCGGGCGAGACTTTGGTGTTGCGTGGCGGGCGGATCGTTGGCCGCCGGCAAAAACGTGCACTTCCCGAAGGCCCGCCTTTGCGCTTAAGCGAGGCCGACGCGCTGAAGGAGCTCGATGCCGCGCTGATGGACAGCGTTGCAGTGCATCAGCGTTCGGATGTGCCCTATGGGATGTTTCTCTCAGGTGGCATCGATTCAGCGGCCGTGCTCGCCTGCATGGCGCGGCTGAACGAAAAGCCCGTGCGCGCCTTCACGGCCGGCTTTCCGGCGACCTCTACCCATGATGAGCGTGAGACCGCGCGGCGTGTGGCGAATTCCGTGGGCGCGGAGCACATCGAAATTGCGGTCACGGAGAAAGACTTCTGGACGCATCTTCCCGCGATTGCAGCAGCAATGGACGATCCGGCTGCCGATTACGCCATATTGCCAACCTATCTGTTGGCGGCGGAAGCAGCGAAGGAATTGAAGGTCGTCCTCACCGGGGAAGGCGGCGATGAGCTGTTTGCAGGCTATGGCCGCTACCGCAGTGCGCTGCGGTCGCCTTTTCTCGGCGGGCGTCCGATGCGCCGGCGCGGATTTCTGGAACAGCTCGGCGTGCTGCGCGATTCCTCACGTCAATGGCGGGCGGGAATTGCCGCCGCCGAACGGCGCTTCTCCACCGGCGATTATACGCGCCTGCAACAGGCCCAGGCGCTGGATTGCGCCGATTGGCTGCCCAACGATCTGTTGTTGAAGGTGGACCGCTGCCTGATGGCCCATGGTCTCGAGGGCCGCACGCCGCTGCTCGATCCTGTAGTGGCCGATCTTGCATTTCGCTTACCGGACAGTCTGAAGATCGTGAAGGGTAAGGGCAAATATCTGCTTCGCCGCTGGCTGCAGGATGCGCTTCCCACGGCCGATCCATTTGCGGACAAGCGCGGCTTCACGGTGCCGGTCGCCGAATGGATTCAGCCTCGTGCAGGACAATTGGCAGGACTTATTTCGCGTTCGACAGGTGTCGCAGAAATCTGCCAGCCGGAAAAGGTGGCGGGCCTGTTCGAGGCTTTCGCGGCGCGCGGCGGCAAGCATGAAGGCAATGCCTGCTGGCAGCTTTTGTTCTACGCGTTATGGCACGCTGTCCATGTGGAACGGCGGGCGGTTCTGGATGATGTCTTCGCCATGCTGGAAAGCCAATGAGCGATGCATTCGATCTCTTGATTCGCGGCGGCATGGCCGTCACGCCTTCGGGCGTTGTCGCTGCCGACATCGGTATCAAGGAAGGACGCATCGCTGCCATCGGGGCGCTTGCGCACGCGCAAGCCGCGGAGATTTTCGAAGCGCGCGGTCTGCATATCCTTCCCGGGGTGATCGACACCCATGTGCATTTCCGCGAGCCGGGGCATCTTGAAAAGGAAGATATGGAAACCGGCAGCCGCGCAGCGGTTCTGGGTGGCGTCACTGCCGTGTTCGAAATGCCCAACACCAATCCGCCCACTACCACGCGGCTTCTGGTCGAAGACAAGCTGAAACGCGCTGGCGAGCGCATGCATTGCGATCATGCTTTCTATGTCGGCGCCTCGATGGAGAATATCGGCGCGCTCTCCGAGCTCGAACTCTTGCCCGGCGTTGCGGGGGTGAAGGCGTTCCTTGGCTCGTCGACCGGCTCGCTTCTGCTGGACAAGGAGGAGACCATCCTAGCCGCACTGAAATCAGGCCGGCGCCGCATGGCGGTGCATTCCGAAGACGAGGCGCGGCTTAGGGCGCGTGCCAAGCTCGCAATGCCAGGGGATCCTTCCACCCATCCTGTCTGGCGAGACGTCGAGGCCGCGCGCCTTTCGACCGCTCGCGTCCTTGCGCTGGCGCGGGCTGCTGGGCGGCGTCTGCATCTTCTGCACGTTACCAGCGCGGAGGAGTTGCCGCTGATCGCGGAGGCCCGCGACCTTGCCACGGTGGAAGCCGCCGTGCCGCATCTGACACTCGCCGCGCCTGAGTGCTACGAGCGCCTGGGTACCTACGCCCAGATCAATCCGCCGATTCGCGAGGCCCGCCATCGCGAGGCGCTGTGGCACGCTGTCGCGCAAGGCCTGATCGATGTCGTTGGCTCCGACCATGCCCCGCACACGCGCGCCGATAAGGACGGCATCTATCCTCAGACCGCGTCCGGTCTTACGGGCGTGCAGACGCTCGTTACCATCATGCTCGACCATGTGAACGCAGGGCGGCTTACGCTCGAACGCTTGGCCGATCTGACAAGCGCAGGTCCGGCACGCGTGTTCGGTATCGCCGGCAAGGGGCGCATCGCGCAAGGTTATGATGCGGATTTCACCGTGGTGGATCTCAAGGCGCGCCGCCGCATCGAGAATCGCTGGATCGCCTCGCGCTGTGGCTGGACGCCCTATGACGGCATCGAAACCGCCGGCTGGCCCGTGGCAACCCTACTTCGCGGCCGCATCGTGATGCGCGAGGGCGCGACCGCGGAACCGCCCAGCGGTCAAAAGCTACGTTTTATCGAGACAATTGCGCCTATTGCAGCTTGAACTCTCCGCCGTAATATTTGAGTTCGGTAGGTGCAACGATTCCCGTTGCGGCCACCCAGACGGAATGAAGTTTGCCGTCCAGTTTGGTTTCCCAGAAGCGCAAGAATTTGTTGAGCACCGGAAAACGCGGAGCCAGATCGTATTCCTGCCAGAGATAGGTTTGAAGCAGTACAGGATGATCCGGCCGGTGATAGAGAATCTCAGCCGTTGTAAGTCGGTAACCAGCTAATCTGCGTTCGAATTCGCTCATTTCCCACTCTCGTACTCATGCTAATTGGAAAAGCTTACCGCTTTCCAAAGTTCCCCCACAAAAACCCCGACACCGATGAGCCTCCCGAGCGTTCCTGTCGATTCCGCGGCGCCTCCGCGGCCAGAACATGGCAAGCATCCGGTGAGTCATCCTCTCGTTCAAGCCCTTGACACGCAGGTGAGAAGAGGGAGTTTTCGTTAGATGTACGATCTGGTTCTCGTCAGCAGTGGGATCATTATTGGGCTGGTGGTGGCCGCACCCATCGGGCCGGTCAATCTGATCTGCATAAGGCGAACGCTCGCTTATGGCCCGTTGAACGGATTCTTCTCCGGGCTGGGCGCCGCTCTGGGCGACGGCATCTTTGCGGTGGTGACGGCGTTCGGTCTGACCGCGATCTCGCAATTGATTGAAGGCTATTCCACGCCGCTGAGGCTGATCGGCGGGTTGATGCTGCTAGGTTTTGGTCTGCACATTTTCAATTCGGACGTTTCGCTGCTGCGTGATGCAGATGGCGCACAGAACCGCGACAATGGCTCGGCGTCGCTGCTTCGCACCGTCGCTTCTACCTTCGCGCTCACGATCACCAATCCCGCTACGCTGTTCGGCTTTGCCGCTCTGTTCACCGGTCTCGGCAGCCTGGCCGGCGGGGAGGCCACCTTCCTCGATGCCGCGTTAACCGTAGCGGGCGTAATTGCCGGTTCGACGATCTGGTGGTTCACGCTTACCACCGTTGTTGGCATTTTGCATCATCACATCGACGCGGGCGTGATGCGCAACATCAACCACGTCTTCGGTATCGCGGTTACCGGCTTCGGCGCAGTGGTTCTTGGCAACGTCGCGATGAAGTTGTTTTGATCGGCTATCGCTTGGCGATCAGTTCGAGAAGCCAGCTTTGCCACTCGAGCGCCCGCGGCGGCCAGACATAATTCTTGCGAACATAGGCGATCTGCTCGGCGCGGCGCGACGCAGCCTGGTCGGGATTATTCTTGATGTCGTTCAGCGCGCCGATCGCCATGGCTGCAAATTCCTGCGCAAGAGTTTTTGGGTCGTCGTGTGGCCGGACCATGCGGCCGAAGCCCGCCAGCGTTTCGGGCAGCGCGGCGAGTTCTGTGGTCAGGACCGTTGCGCCCAGGGCCATTGCTTCCATCGCCGCGATGCAGGAGGTCTCCAGATAGGTCGATGGATAGGAGAGCGCGGCGGCTTCCGTCAGCGCTGTCGCCAATGCGGGCTGCGACACCGGTCCGACATAGTCCACACCTTCGGTTGCGAGGCACCGGTCGTGAAGCTCCTTGTACCGATTATCTTCGGGCCCGCCGCGCGTGGTCGAGAGACTGGAGAAGACCCGTAAAACGGTTCCGGGAATGGCTGCCCGGATCGCAGGAAAAGCCGCGAGCAGCACATCCAGCCCGCGATAGGGTGCGCTGGTGTAGACGAGAATGGGCGCTTTGCCCGTACGGAACCAAGGCTCCGCCGGCTTGGCTTCGAGGAATGCAGGTGAGATGGCGTTGCGCATGACCCGCGCTTTTTCGCGCGGCAGCCAGAACGTGTTGCAATATTCATTGAGCTGCCACTGGCTGACGAAAGCGAATCCCGACCAGGCTTTGCGCTCGCGCGAATATTCCAGCGGTTCTATCGATGGCTGGTCGTCCGAATGCCCGGTCCACAGCACAAGTGGTTTGGTCACGCCGAGATCGCGCAATGTCCGCCCGCAGGCTTCGTTCACGACGATGATCGCGTCCGCGCCATTCAGGAGATCCCTGGTCAGCGCGACTTTGTGGTTGAGGCATTCGACGCCGCGATAGATTCCCGGCACGGAGGGGCTGGCGAGCAGCACAACGGAGTGGCCCAGCCGCGCGAGCTCGGCACCAAGATAGGCAACGCCCGCCTCGGTGCCGCCGACGGCACGCTGATAGGGCGTTTCGACATTGTAGTCGACGATGGTCCGGTGAACGAAGATGATCCGCAACGAATTAGCCCCGCATGCGCCCGGCTGTTTCAATGATGCGGCGCGTCTCTGTCCAGAGGGAATATTGGTCCAGGTCCCCCAATCCGACCCATCGCGCTTCCGCGGCATCGGTGCCGGCGACAAGTTCGCCCGAGGCATGGTGCGCGAGGAAATCGATCAGCACATAGTGGTGGAGGATCAGCCCGCCACGTTCGCGCATGACGGAGTCCACGACGTCGATCAAGCCCGCAATCTCGACGATAAGCCCGGTTTCTTCCCGGACCTCGCGCAGAAGGGCCTCCCGCACTGATTCGCCCCATTCCAGCCTGCCGCCGGGAATGCTCCATTCGCCCGCGCGCGGCTCTTGGCCGCGCCGGATCAGAACGATTTCATTACGCGCGTTGAAGATCACTGCTCCCACCCCCACGATGGGCGATGCCTGCGCGGGGGTGGGAGCGTCATCCTGGGCCATGGACCCATTCTGCCCGGCTCCGATGGTGAAATCACCCATTCGTCAACTTCCCTGCCTGCCGGTTTGCGGTTAAGAAGGGCGCGGTACGCGCGAGGAGAGACATATGCGCTTGAAGATTATGACGGCCATGGCCGTGGTTTGCGTCGGTGGTCTGGCGCTTGCCGGCTGCAATCAACAGCAAGCCAGCAACACCCCGCCGGCAGCGCCCAAGGCCGAGGCGCCAGCGGCAGGTGCGCCGGCCGCCGCGATGCCGCCGGCTGCAGATATCAGCCCGGAGTCAAATAAAAAATATCTCGAAGATAATGCCAAACGGCCCGGCGTGAAGGTGACCACCGATGGGCTGCAATATCGCGTCCTCAAGGCGGGCACGGGCAAGACGGCGACGGCGCCCACGGACAACGTCACGGTGACCTATAAGGGCGCGCTGATCACCGGCCAGGTGTTCGACCAGACCATGGATGGGATGCCGGCGACCTTTCCGGCTGGGCAATTGATTCCCGGCTGGGTCGAAGCCCTGCAGATGATGAAGGAGGGTGACGAGTGGGAAATCGTCATCCCGTCCAATCTCGGCTACGGTCCTCAGGGTGCGGGCGGGGTCATTCCTCCCGACCAGACGCTGGTCTTCCAGATGGCGCTCCTCAAGGTCGAGCCGGAAGCCGCACCCCCGCCCTGATCTTCATCCCCTTCCGGGCGGCAATAGCTTTCCCGGGTTGAGGATATTGTTGGGGTCGAGCGTGCGCTTTAGCGCGCGCATCAACGCGATGGCTTCTGCGCTTTTGTAAAGGGCGATGGCTTCGTTCTTGGCGAGGCCAAGCCCGTGCTCGGCCGAGATCGAGCCGCGCAGTCTTTCGGTTTCCTCTTGCACCGTCCGCTCGATGGCGCCGCGCGCGGCGATAAGGGCGGCATCGTGACCCGGTGCCTGAACGGCGAAATGAAGATTGCCGTCGCCGACATGCCCGAAGGTGAAGGGGCGTGCCTCGGGCAGCACCCGGCGCACCGACTCGTCGGCCGAACGGATGAATTCCGGAATTTGCGACAGCGGCACCGAAATATCGTTGGCGATCGAGGCGCCGTCCTGTCTCTGGGCTTCGGGGATGCTCTCGCGCAAGCGCCAGAGCGCGTCGCGGTCTCGCGCCGTCTTGGCGAAGACCGCATCGACGACGGCTCCTTCTTCCATGGCCTGGGCAAGAGCCTGTTCCAGCGCCTCGGTGGCGTCGAAGGCGGACGGGTTGGAGACTTCGATCAGAACCGTCCATCCCTGATGGGAGGCAAGCGGATTGACGGCACCGGGGATGTGCTTGACGACGAGGTCGAGCGCACGCCGCTGCATCAGTTCGAACGCTGTGACGAGTCCACCCGTGGCAGCCTGTAGCCGGTTGAGCAATTCGACCGCATTTCCAACATCGGCAAGCGCGGTCAGCACGGTCGAATAGCCGGCGGGCTTGGGAAACAGCTTCACCATGACAGCGGTGACGACACCGAGCGTTCCTTCCGCTCCGATGAAAAGCTGCTTCAGATCATAACCGGTGTTGTCCTTGCGAAGGCCACGCAGGGAATCGAGCACATGACCGTCGGGAAGTACGATCTCGAGGCCTAAGACTAGATCGCGTGTCATGCCGTACCGCAGCACGTTCACGCCGCCCGCATTGGTGGAAACGTTGCCACCAATGGTGCACGAGCCTTCCGCGGCCAGACTTAAGGGGAACAGGCGCCCGGCTTCATCGGCCGCCTTCTGGACGTTCGCGAGCACCACGCCTGCTTCGGCAAGAAGCGTATTATCTTCCGTCGAGATGACGCGGATGCGGTTCATGCGGGCCAGCGACAGCAGCACCTCGCCATTTGTGGGAATCTGCCCGCCGACAAGTCCGGTATTGCCGCCTTGCGGAACGATGGGCGTAGCCGTTTCGTGGCAGATGGAAAGAATGCGAGCGACATTGCCGGTCGCGGCAGGTTGCAAGAGGAGCGGGGTCGTTCCCTTCCAGCGGCCGCGCCATTCGGCCAGATGAGGCGCGATTTGGTTAGGCTCGTCGCTCCAGCCGCCGGGTCCTGCGGCGTCCTTGAGCCGCTCTGCGATGGAAGCGTCCAGCGTTGTCATCCATTAGTCTTGACGCGGGGCAGCCGCACGTTCAAGGCGGTCGTTGATCGCCTCGCCAAGATCGCGCGCGGGGATCGGCATGACGGCGATGCGGGCAGCACCGGACCGGTCCAGACTGCGGAGCATCGCGAAAAGATTGACCGCGGCTTCTCGAAGATCGCCTGTCTCGCTGAGATTGCAGACCGCAGCGGCGCCAACTGGAACCTCCGGACCGAATGCAAGCAGGGCCTCGCCCGGTTCCACCAGGGTCGCATTCAGCCGCAGGCTCGCGCCGGGCGCATAGTGGCTCTCCATCATGCCCGGCGCCTGGATCATGCCCCGTCCGGGCTCCTGCAAAGGCCCCAGGACCTTTTCGATGTCGCTGCGGGCCACGGCACCGGGGCGCAGGAGCAGCGGCCGACCGCCGTCGAAACCGATGACCGTGGATTCGATACCGAGCGGGCAGGGCCCTCCGTCTAGGATAAGGTCCACGCGTCCCCGCAACTCTTCGGCGACATCGGCGGCACTGGTGGGGCTGAGCCGGCCCGACCGATTGGCGCTTGGCGCGGCAATCGGCACACCGGCCGCATCGACAAGCGCGCGTGCAACCCCATGCGCCGGCGAGCGCACCGCCGCCGTGCGCAGCCCTGCACTCACCAGACTGGCAAGCGGAGTCGGCTCGCGGCGGGGCAGCACCAGCGTCAAACCGCCCGGCCAGTACGCATCGGCGAGCGCGGAGGCCAGCGGATTGAAAATGACCAGCTCGTCGGCTTCCTCGCGGTCGCGGACATGCACGATCAGCGGATTGAAGCGCGGGCGTTCCTTGGCAGCGAAGATCCCCGCGACTGCGTGATCGTCGAGCGCATTGGCACCCAGGCCGTAAACTGTCTCGGTTGGGAAGGCGATGAGTTTGCCGTGGCGCAGCAAATAGGCGGCTTCGGCAATGGAGGCGGCATCGGCAGGCAGGATACGGGTCATGTCGGGAGACGCATCGGTGGGCATGGCACGGATATCAGCGGGTGACCTCTACAGCCTATCGTCTTCCGGCGGCTGTCAAAAATGTTCCGCTTGCGTATAATGAACGTGCCCACAACGCCACAACCAAGATGGGGGAAAAGCAATGGCGGCAGCAGTTGCGCAATCGAATGAAGATCTCGGAAAGCTGGTCGTTCGCCTGACGGTCGGCATTTTAATCGTGTTTCATGGGTTGGCCTTGGCGACAGGCGATGCCGGGATACCCAACAATCTCGTCCGTTGGGGCTTGCCCGCGGATTTGAAATGGATCGGTTTCCTGGTGGAATTCGGGGGCGGGTTGGGGATGATCCTGGGCGCCTATGCACGGCTTGCCGGCTTCGCACTCGGTGTCTTCATGATCATCGCACTCTTCATGGCCCATGTCGGCCTGATGGGCGCGCAGAACCATCTGTTCATGGTGGCCAATAACCCAGCCGGAAATCACTGGGACCATTATTTCCTGGAAACTCAGATGTTCTATCTGCTCGGTGGCTTTTCCGTGGCTTTGCTAGGTGCGGGCCGCTACGGCCTCAATATCGGCGGAAATTGGAACTGATCGCGTTGCGAAAGCTCTGTCCCGTCCGAGCCTGAAAAGGCCCGGGCGGGCCGCGCTCCCGAAACCAACGGAGGAGTTATGGCAACCACAATGATGAGCGGCTCACTCAGCCACACGCGTGGCCTGACCGATATGCGCGAGGACATCGCGAAACTGGTCTTGCGCGTAACGGTGGCGGCTTTGATCCTTTTGCACACCTGGGCCGTCATCAATGGCGAATTGGCGATCCGCGACACGCTGACGCGCTGGGGCATGCCGGTGGGGCTCGCCTGGACGGCTGTCATCTTCGAAGGGATCGCGCCTGTCATGGTGATCCTCGGCGTCTATGCGCGGCTGGGCGCCTGGATGATGGTCTTCTGGATGGTGATGGCTTTCGTGCTCGCCCATATCGACACGGGCCATATCTTCCAGCTGGCCGAAAACGGCGTGGGCTGGCGCGTCGAGGGACCGTTCTTCTTTCTGGCCTGCAGCCTCTGC
This sequence comes from Micropepsaceae bacterium, assembly GCA_035577685.1. Classification (GTDB taxonomy): domain Bacteria; phylum Pseudomonadota; class Alphaproteobacteria; order Micropepsales; family Micropepsaceae; genus CAIYRG01. Next base: position 14,644 of record DATLVC010000080.1, read on the forward strand.
GTGGCGCTGCTTGGAGCGGGGCGATACGGCCTGAACATCGGCGGGAAATGGAACGACTGAGCAGATCTGCCTTCCTGGGGACGTTGGCCGGCGGTCTGGCTATTGTCGCCACGCTGTCTGTGGCGATATGCGCAGACGCCTCCGCAGCCAGCCGGAAAAGGACGATCCCGGCGCCTGCGCCGCAATGTCCGAGTGCTGGCGCCAGCCGCGTGAATTTTGCCAAGGCCATCGACGGTTCGACGTTTCTCACCACCGATGGCAGAGAGGTGCGTCTTGCAGGCGTACTGGCGTCCGACACTGAAACGGCCCGTCAGACCTTGGCAGGCGTGCTGCGGACAGGTGCGTTGACGCTGGCAGCCGATGGTCCGCCGGACCGCTATGGCCGCGTCGTCGCGGAGGTTTTCGCCGATGGCGCCTGGGTGCAGGCGAATTTGCTGAAAGCGGGCGTGCCTCGCGCGGCGCCTGATCACGCCAGCGCACCTTGCGCCAAACAGATGCTGACTGCTGAAGAGGACGCTCGCGCGGCCCATGCCGGCCATTGGGGCGATGGTACTTTTTCGGTGCGCACGCCCGAACAGCTTCGCACCCGGACCGGAAACTTCGAAATCGTGGAAGGTACGGTGACCACGGCAACGATTTACAAAGGCCGCGCCTATATCAATTTCGGCGCCGACTATCGCACCGATTTCACCGTCACTGTGGCACCGGAGGATTTGAAGTCCTTCCGCACCGCGCACGTCGATGTGAAGAATCTCGCTGGCAAGCGCGTGCGTGTGCGCGGCTGGATCGAACTTTACAATGGCCCCGAAATCGAAGTTTCGACGCCCTCTGCAATCGAAATTCTCGATACGGGTACCAGCGAAACACCGTCCATTGTGGCATCGACCGGCACGGAGGCGCGCAAAGACGCGCCCCGGCGAACCCGGCGAAAAAAACCTCAGGCGATCTGACAGCAAAAACGCGTCAAAGGCCGATGGGCTTTCCCATGCGGATCAGCGGCACGCGAATGCCCGAAGGCGTATCGGTCTCGAAGCGCTCGATTTCCGAATAACCGCACGCGCGATAAAGTGGCTCGCCAGCAAGCGTTGCCGCGAGTTCGGCGTGGCGGAAACCTTCACCGGCTGCTGCCCTTTCGCAAAGCTGAAGGATAAGCCTGCCGACACCTCGGCGCACAAAGGCCGGGTGCGTGTACATGGCGCGAACCCGTGCGGAATCCGTACGCGGGTCCAGTAGCGCGTCGTTGCGCCCGGCGGAATGGCTGCCGCCGAACAAGGTCGCCCGCCGGCTCCAGCCCCCGCATCCTGCAAGCGACCCGTCGGATTCGATGACGAAATAGGTGCCATCCTCAATAAGGCGGGTGTCGAGGCCCATCACGCTAAACGAAGCCGTAATCTCGTCCGCGGTGAGAAACGGCTTGAGCAATTCGGAGATCGCCGCGTTCATTAGGGCGGTCAGGCGTTGGACGTCGTCAGGTGTCGCAAGCCGGTGTGTGAGATCGCTCATGCGTCATCCCGGCGATGGCATTCCGCCGGGCCTAGAATCAAATTGGCTTCCGCACCTTCGCACGGAAGCCAATCGATTATCGTATCGCCCGTGAAAGCTTACGCAGCCTTCTTCACCAGGGCGCTTTCGACGCGCTTGACGGCGGTTGGCTCGTCGATCCGCTCAATGGCCGCGACTTCGCGCGCCATACGGGCAAGGGCCGCCTCATAAAGTTGCCGCTCGCTATAGGATTGCTCCGGCTGACCGCCGGCGCGGTGCAGATCGCGCACCACTTCGGCGATGGAAACCAGATCGCCGGAATTGATCTTGGCCTCATATTCCTGGGCGCGGCGGCTCCACATGGTGCGCTTGATGCGCGCCCGGCCCTTGAGCGTGTTGAGCGCGGTCGCCACGACGTCCGGCGTGGAAAGCTTGCGCATGCCCACGGCCTTCGCCTTGATGGTCGGGACCCGCAGGATCATCTTGTCCTTCTCGAAGGCGATGACGAACAGCTCGAGCTTGATGCCCGCCACTTCCTGCTCGTCGACCTTCTGAATCCGTCCGACGCCATGGGTGGGATAGACCACGAAGTCGCCCGCCTTAAACTCGTGCTTCTTGGCCGGGACGGCTGCCTTGGCCACCACAGGCGCTTTGGCAGGCACGGCAGCAGGCGCCTTGATCGCGGCCGGAGCTGCGGGTGCCTTTGCGGCCACCGGCTTCACAGCCGCAGGCTTGGCCACCGGTGCCGGCTTGGCGGCCGCAACTGCCTTCACGGCGGGCTTGGCGGGCGCCGGAGCAGCCTTGGAGGACGCCCCCTTGGCCGGGACCACTTTCAGGGGTGCAGCCGGGGTCTTCTTTTTCACAGCAGTCGTCATCAGAACCTTCCTATTGCGCGCCGGATGCCTGAGAGCGCCCCAAGTATGGGCCTAGTCTTGAGATGCGGACGAGGTGGCAGCTTCCGAAGCGCAGATACACGCTGCTCTCCATGAGAGCATGTGCCCGCTTCTATGCCGAAACCTCGGAAAAAACCTCCGCCGGCTACGCCGGGCGCCGGTAAGGCGCCTCCTTCAGACTAGCTCGTGAGCAGTTTAAGACGCGCCATCCAGTTAATTTCATCGGTGCAAATATAGCACAACTATTGTCACAAAGGAAGAAGAATTTCACTCCAACTCCTTGAAGAACCGCGCTAATCCTGAATTTCACGTAATTGTGTCGGCCTTTCACAGAAAATGAGAGCTCGCTGCTAAACGTAAATGAAACCACAAGAATTCAGGAACCGGTTCCAGGTTTGGGCGTGAAAAACTGCTCGAACTTTCCCGGTTTGCCATCCCATTCCTTGGCGTCGGGAGGGGGCTCTCCCTTAACCGTGATGTTTGGCCAGACCTTGGCATATTCGGCGTTCACCTCGAGCCATTTCTCCAGACCGGACTCCGTATCGGGCCGAATCGCGTCGGCGGGACATTCCGGCTCGCACACCCCGCAATCGATGCATTCGTCGGGGTGGATCACCAACATGTTCTCGCCCTCATAGAAGCAGTCCACGGGGCAGACCTCGACGCAGTCCATGTACTTGCAGCGGATGCAAGCTTCTGTGACGACGTAGGTCATAATGCCGGGCTCCTGGCGTGAAACATTGGGTCCATACGGCGGCTGGACGCCGCGATCAAGCTATAAGCGAATAGCCATTATCGGCTCTGTACAATTCGCAGCGCGCACATCACTCCTCGATGATGCAATAAAGGGTCTGGGCCTCCGAAGCTGGCCCTCGGCGCAACCCTAGGTCCAACACCCTTATCGAGATCACCTTGCCCAGATGGGGAAGCGTCATCACATCGCCGACCCGAACATTCGCGCTGGGTTTTTCCACGCGATGGCCGTTGAGTCTTACGTGACCCTTGAGCGCCTTTTCCTGGGCGATTCCGCGCGTCTTGCAGAAGCGTGCATGCCAAAGCCATTTGTCGATACGGAGCTGTTCGCTCAACGCTCAGTCCGTAGCAATGAGAGCCGCGAGGCCGGCAAACGGCGAATCGGATTTGGCGGCTGGTTTCTCGCGTGGCCGATGCTTGCCCGCACGCTTAGCCTTGCGAAGGCGCTGCCACACCGGTCTGGTCACTTTGCCCGTCTGTCGCGTCTCGCGCTTCCACCCAAGTGCGGCGATGAGCGCAAGGGCGTCCTCATTGCCGGACCCGAGCAACGAAACAATGGCCGATAGCGTCTGGTCCGCCTCGCGCATCTGATGCGATGCCTCGAACAGCAATTCCTCGATGCGTTCGAGGATGTCCAGCCGTATGGCGCGGGCGCCAATTCTTTGGAAAGAGGCAACGGCCAGGAACTTGTCCGGCATTTCGCTGTCCTCCTTTTCGAGCGCAAAGGAGGTCAAGCCCGGCGCAGGTGGGGAGGGCACATGGGTGAGACGCGCATGGACCGCCCATAACATCGCGGCCAGTGCAGACGGCGCGGGCCGGATTAGCTTGGGAAGAAACAACGCGCGGCGCCCGATCCGGACGCCGAACCGCTTGAGCGTCTGAGCCGCGGCCCGCGATTCCGCTGGCAGATTCTCGACCTCCCAATCGAGCCGGCCGAGATTTTCCGCGAGCTGGAAGGCGAGGCCGCGGGCCTGCCCAGGCAATCCGCCTTCGTC
>DATLVC010000081.1:0-13251 GCA_035577685.1 Micropepsaceae bacterium
CGCGCGATCAGCGCGTCGAGCACCGCTTTGCCGAAGGCCTGTTGGCCGTGAACGACGATGCGCATGATCTTCTTCCCCTCTGTTCCAATTCCTTGCCCGTTGCGGGAAAGGGTACCAAAGGACGGTCGGGTGCCCCCAACCGTCACTTCGCGAGACCTCCCCACGAAGGGGAGGACGTGTGCTTTAAGCCGCTTCGACGCGTGCTTTTTCCGGCGGCGTAATCGCGCCGGAGGTTTTGATCTCTACGACTTCCTTGTCGGAATAGCCCAGAACCTTGGTCAGGATCTCTTCCGTGTGTTCGCCCAATAGCGGTGAACGCTTCACCTCGCAGGGCGAATCCGACAGCTTGATGGGATTTCCGACCGTCAGATATTTGCCCCGCGTCGGATGATCGACCTCAACCACCGTGCCTGTCGCGCGAAGCGATTGCTCTTCCGCGATTTCCTTCATCGACAGGATGGGCCCCACCGGAATGTCGTGCTGGTTGCAGATATCCATGACCTCGAACTTGGTCTTGGTCATGGTCCATTCTTCGATGACGCCGAAGATGAATTTGAGCCTTGGCAGACGCGCCGGGGGCGTGGCGAAGTCGGGATCGGTCTTCCATTCGGGCTTGCCGATCAGATCGCAAATCTCCGCCCATACCGGCGCCTGCGTGATGAAATAAATATAGGCGTCGGGGTCGGTCTCCCAGCCTTTGCATTTGAGAAGCCAGGCCGGCTGGCCGCCGCCCGAATCATTGCCGGCGCGCGGAACCGCCTGGCCAAACGGGATGCCTTCGCCATATTGGCTGTATTCGGTCAGCGGCCCGTGTTTCAGGCGCTGCTGATCGCGCAGTTTCACGCGCGCGAGATTGAGAACGCCGTCTTGCATCGCACACAGCACGCGCTGACCGCGTCCGGTGCGGTTGCGCTGATAGAGCGCCGACACGATGCCGAGCGCGAGATGCAGCCCGGTGCCGGAGTCGCCGATCTGTGCGCCGGTCACCAACGGGGGACCTTCGCGGAAGCCCGTCGTCGACGCGGAGCCGCCGGCGCATTGCGCGATGTTCTCGTAGACTTTGCACTCTTCGTAGGGGCCCGGGCCGAAGCCCTTGACCGACGCCATGATGATGCGCGGATTGAGCTGATGCACGCGCTCCCAGGTCAGGCCCATTCGGTCAAGCGCGCCGGGAGCGAAATTCTCCACCAGCACGTCGCAAATCTTCACCAGCCGTTCCAGAATCTCCATGCCTTTGGGATTCTTCGAATCGATGGTGATGGACCGCTTGTTGGCGTTGAGCATGGTGAAGTAGAGCGAGTCCGCACCCTTCACGTCGCGCAATTGGGTCCGGGTGATGTCGCCGACACCGGGGCGTTCGACCTTGATGCAATCGGCGCCCATATAGGCGAGCAATTGCGTGCAGGTCGGTCCGGATTGCACATGCGTGAAGTCGAGAATCTTCACTCCGTCGAGCGCCTTGCCGTCCATGCCCCAAGGCTTGGTCGAGGGCTTCAGAAGGCCGTTGCCCTTCGCGACCGCACGCTTCACGGCCGGCTTCTTCGCCGGTGCTTTTGCGACCTTCTTCGGCGCAACTTTCTTTTTCGCGACGATCTTCTTCGTGGCGGGTTTCTTCTTGGCGACGACTTTCTTGGCCGTGGCCTTCGTGGCCTTCGCCTTTTTCATCACCGGCTTCTTGGATTTCCTGCGAGATGCCATTGTTTCCTACCCCGTTTCTATTTCTTCTTGAGCGCGCTTTGCGGATTGAGATTGCCGATGCGGCCCGACTCGCTTCCCGCCGCCGGGTCGATCACTGCGTTGACGAGCGTCGGCTTGCCCGAATCCATCGCTGCGTTCACGGCACGCTTCAACTCGTCGGGAGTCGTCGCATTGACGCCCACGCCACCGAACGCCTCGATCATTTTGTCGTAGCGTGAACCCTTGACGAAGACGGTCGTCGCCGGGTCTGCGGTGCCCGAATTGTTGACGTCGGTCCCGCGATAAATTCCGTCATTGTTGAAGATGACGACGCACACTGGCAGCCTGTATCGGCAGATGGTCTCAATCTCCATACCGGAGAAGCCAAACGCGCTGTCGCCTTCGATGGCAAGCACAGGCTTGCCGGTCTCGATGGCAGCGCCGACGGCATAGCCCATACCGATACCCATGACGCCCCAGGTGCCGACATCCAAACGCTTGCGCGGCTGATACATATCGACGATGCCGCGCGTAAGATCGAGCGCGTTGGCGCCTTCGTTGACGAGAATGGCGTCGGGCCGTTCCTTGACGATGGTGCGCAACACGCCGAGCGCGCCGTGATAATCCATCGGATTGTTGTTGTTCATCAGACGCGGCGCCATCTTGGCGACATTCTCGTCGCGCTTAGACACGACAGTCGTGACCCAATCGGCGGGCGCCGGGGGCCAGTTGCCGCCGAGCCCATCGACGAGCGCCGACACGCAGGAGCCGATGTCGCCGACGAGCGGTGCCGCGATCTCGACATTGGAATCCATTTCCTTGGGCTCGATGTCGATCTGGATGAACTTCTTCGGCGCCGGTCCCCAGGTCTTGCCTTTGCCGTGCGACAGCAGCCAGTTCAGGCGTGCGCCGATCAGCATGACGACGTCGGCTTGCGCCAGCACGGTCGAGCGCGCCGCGCCTGCGCACTGCGGATGTGTGTCGGGCAGGAGGCCCTTGCCCATGCTCATGGGCAGGAACGGAATGCCGGTCTTTTCGACCAGCGCGCGGATCGCATCGTCGGCCTGTGCGTAAGCCGCGCCCTTGCCGAGAATAATCAGCGGGCGCTTGGCGCTTTTCAGAACGTCGAGCGCACGCTTGACCGCTTCGGGCGCGGGGATTTGCGCTGGGGCCGCGTCGATGACTTTTACCAATGACTTCTGTCCGGCTTCCGCGTCCATGACCTGACCGAACAGCTTGGCGGGGAGATCGAGATAGACGCCGCCCGGACGGCCTGAGATCGCGGCGCGGATCGCGCGCGCGATGCCGATGCCGATGTCGGCGGCGTGCAGCACGCGGAAGGCCGCCTTGCACAGCGGCTTGGCGATCGCAAGCTGATCCATTTCCTCATAGTCACCCTGTTGCAGGTCGACGATCTCGCGCTCGGAGGAGCCCGAGATCAGGATCATCGGGAAGCAGTTGGTGGTGGCATGGGCCAGCGCCGTCAGACCGTTGAGAAAACCAGGCGCAGAAACCGTCAGACAGATGCCGGGCTTCTTGGTCAAGAAGCCGGCGATTGACGCCGCATAGCCGGCATTCTGCTCGTGTCGGAAGGAGACAACGCGGATGCCTTCGGCCTGCGCCATGCGGCCGAAATCGGTGATCGGAATGCCTGGCACGCCGTAGATCGTTTTGACGCCGTTGAGCTTGAGCGCCTCGATGACGAGATGAAAGCCGTCCGTCAGCTCCCGCTCCGTTTCGGTGGCATTGGCGTCTAAACTCTGTACTGTTGCGGACATCCGCACCTCCCTAAATTTTATCTAAGTTGACGTTCAATCCAGATAATCCGCATAGCGCGCGACGTGGTCCGCAAGACCAAGTGCGTGTTCGCGCGTCAGTTCTTCGGCGCGGGCGGAATCACGCGATTCCAACGCTTCGATGATGTTCATGTGGTCGTGGATGGATTTGTCCGCGCGGTCCATTTCGCCAATGGTTTTACGCCGGATCATCCGCATATGGGTGAACAGGTTTTCGGCCATATCGATGAGCACGCGGTTGCGGCTCATGCGGATAATGGCCTGGTGGAATTCGATGTTCACTTCGGAATATTCGTCCAGCTTGGCTTGGACCTCGCCGCCTTCGAAAGTGGTAAACATGCGGCGAAGAGCGGCGATCTCCTCGTCGCTGGCATTTTGTGTCGCCAACCGGGCGGCCATGCCTTCCAGCGCCGCCCAGGCGGTGATCATCTCGATGACTTCGCGCTTGGTCTTCCGCACGACATAGATGCCCCGGCGGGGGACCGAACGGACAAAGCCTTCGCGTTCGAGTTGGGCAAGCGCTTCGCGGACCGGCGTGCGGCTGACCCCGAAATCGGCGGCTAGCGTGCGCTCGTCGAGGCGAATGTCTTCACGGTTGCGGTAGACATCCATCGTCACGATCAGGTTCTTCAGGGCCGCATAGGCCTGGTTCTTGAAGCTCGGCGAAGTGTCGATGGGCGCAAGCGCCAAGCGCGGCGCCCCAGGCGCTCCAGTCACCTTGGCTGGTGGCACAATTTTTTCGGCCACGGCAGCGGAGGCCGCGCGCAAAGTTTGATCATAGGAGGTCATCTGGTATAATGTATACCAGGGTGGCTTTGGACACTGCAAACGGAATCTACGCAAGCCGGCGGATTTCTTTGATCGGGACAAGAAATCACTCACTCCTCGCCAGCTGCGAACATATCGGTAATCGGGGACTGATGCGCGGGCCGTCTGCCGCACAAAGACGTGAGGCGGCGCCGTGAAGATGCCTGCAAAGACTATTAATGCGCCGGACAGCAGTTTCCGCAAACGCCCTTTTCGGTTGGAAAACTAAGCCAACGCGGGTATAGGAATTTATCAATGGGGCGATGGCAACGGCGTCTCTCTGCGTGGCATTCTAACACTGGCTACAAGGCTCGACCGGCGGGATTTTCCAGAGTTGGGTGCTCGCCCGGATCGGAATGCGAGAAATGCAGGTCCGTGTCGCGCCTGGGGGCTTGCAATATGATCTTCGCTGCGCCGCCCGGCGCAAGACGGAGATACGAGGGGAGTGAACGATGAATCGATGGGTCCGGTTATGGTCCGCCTTCGTAGGCATGATAATGATCGGCAACCTTCAGTACGCGTGGACACTGTTTGCAGAGCCCATGGTGAAGGCTCACGCGGCACAGCAATGGTCCCTATCCGAAGTGCAGTGGGGCTTTGGCCTGTTCATTGCCGCCGGCACGTGGGCCATGCCGCTCTTTGCATCGTACATCGATAAAATTGGTCCCCGGTTTTTCATGATCGCATCCGGGCTGCTCTGCGCCATCGGGTGGGGAGCATTGGGGTACGTTCCGAACCTACTTTCGTTTTACGTCCTCTTCTGCATGGCCGGGATCGGCGTTGCCTGTGTGTACGCCTGCGGGGTTTCGACCGCGGTGAAATGGTTCCCTGACAAGCGGGGGATCGCCTCGGGGATCATCACCGCGGGTTATGGAGGGGGCGCCTTCCTCTTCAATCCGATATTTGATTACCTGATCCAAGCCATTGGCTATTCCAATACGTTCATATGGACCGGTATCACGCACGGGGCCCTCATTGCGCTGTCCGGGCTGCTGATGGTGAACCCGCCGTCCACTTATAAGGTGGCCGCGGCGGCCGCCAAGCCGAATGTCCGGCGCCACGACCTCCAATTCAACTATTCGGAAATGCTGCGTACGCCGCAGTTCTATTTCCTGTTCGTCGCGATGTTGTCGGTCGCGATCGGCGGGCTGATGGTCACCGCGTCGGTAAAGCCAGTGGCGACCGACTTCGGAATCGGCCACTCAGCGCTGACAATCGCCCTCATCCTCTACCCGCTGGCCAACGCTTTAAGCCGCATTTTGTGGGGCTCGGTCTCGGATTATTTGGGCCGCGAAAAGACGATGTTCGTCGCGTTCCTGCTTCAGGCCATCTTCCTGCTTGCCCTCACAACATTGGGGCGGCAAGGCGACGCTATATGGGTGGCGTTGGTGGCGCTTGTGTTCCTCACCTGGGGCGAACTGTATGTTTTGTTTCCCGCCGTGCTTGCCGACCTGTACGGCAGCAAGAACTCGGCCGGCAACTATGCCTTTCTGTATAGCGCGAAGGGTTTTGCCTCACTTTTGGGCGCCGGTCTCGCGACCAATCTGTTCGAGATGTCGGGCACCTGGGACTATGCGTTTTTTGCCAGCGCGGCTCTCGCTCTACTGGCGGCCTTCATGGCGCTGTATGTGCGCCGGATGCCCCTGCCGCAAAAGAAGAGCCGTGCATCGGTGCAAACCGCTCCCCAGGCTGCTGAATAGCCGCACGCGTCTCACCCCGCGCCTATCTGCAGCGAACCCGGCTGGAAAGAGCCTTGCTTGACGTGTCCGCCAATAGGGCCGACACAGTGAGGACGCATTTTCGTTGTATTGCTGCGCCGGTTACCCGCAAGCACGGCTGGCTTGCCCTTTGGCTGGTGCTTACGCATTTCTCCGCAATCCAAACTAAGGAGTCCCGATGGACGATTCGACCAAGCAGAGCACCGCACAAAAAGGGGCTCAGAAGTATTTCAAGAAAGAAGCCCAGGACGATACGCACGCCAAGCAGGCCCGCAAGGAGCGCGCCGCCGGCGCGGTGAAGACCGCCAAACTGCGCGCGCTGCGCCTGGCCAAGGAAGCGGCGGACAAGGAAGTGGCGGACAAGCAAGCCGCCGAAGGGGGCCAGGTTCCCGCCGCGAAACGCAAACGCGCCTCCGTTGCGAAACCGGCCGGCATGGTAAGAATGAGCTACTGAACACGGGTAGCCTCGACCGAAGGTGCAGAGAATGGAACGCATTCCGATGACCGCCGCGGGCCATAAGGTCCTGGAGGATGAAGTCCGGCATTTGAAGACGGTGGAGCGACACGCGATCATCAAACAGATCGCCGAGGCGCGTGCGCATGGCGATCTGTCGGAGAACGCCGAATATCATGCCGCCAAGGAGCGCCAGAGCTTCATCGAAGGCCGCGTCATGGATCTGGAGGACAAGCTGTCCCGCGCGGAAATCATTGATGTCTCGAAGCTGTCGGGCAAGACCGTGACGTTCGGCGCGACCGTCACACTGGCCGACGAAGAAAACGACGCCAAGGTGAAATATCAGATCGTGGGCGATCTTGAAGCCGATCTGAAAAAGGGCCGCGTCTCGATCTCCTCGCCAATTGCGCGCGCGCTGATCGGCAAGGCTGCGGGCGACACGGTCGAGGTGAGGGCACCAGGCGGCGCGCGCTCCTATGAAGTCCTGAACGTGCAATTCGTCTGAGCGCGTTTGCGCGCATGTCGCCGCAAGCCCCATCCGGTTGCGCTGGCCTCAGGACGTGAGTATTTGTGCCGTCCAGGCCGGCTTAGCTCAGTTGGTAGAGCACTTGATTTGTAATCAAGGGGTCGCGGGTTCAAATCCTGCAGCCGGCACCAGATCCGCCAATCTGAGGGGTCTGGCCGCGAACGGCTTTCGCAAAATCCGTGCGCCGGGGGTTGCGCTCAATCGCAAATCCGCGGTGCGCTTATAACGGCTAATATCTGCCGCCAGCTCCGTAGCCGCTGCCCATGGAGCCGCCGCCCCCGGATGTCTGAGCACGCGGGTCTGTTTGGCGCTGCTTTCGCTGCTGAGCTGCGTTGAAGGCCTGCACGGTGGCGCCCCATGCGGCGACGACACGCGCGGCATCCTTCCTTTGTGCGCCGCCTTGGGTTTCCAGCGTCGCCTGAATGTTGGGATCGAATTCCACATTGTTCTGCTTCGCCAAATCTTTCTGGCGGCCGATCTCCCGCGCGAGGCAGGTTTGATATTTGTCTGACGCCGCGGCGAAAGCTTTGACGTCGTTCTCCGCGGAGACGATCTGGCTTGGGGTTGCCTTCGCGCCATCTGGAACTGTCGGCGCCGGCGGTGCCACGCACGGGTCTTGTGCCAAGGCAGGGGCTGCAAGTGCAGCAATCAGGGCGCAGCTCGATAAAATCTTTCGGATCATACGAGGCCTCCTTTCAGCCAATCGATGGGTGTCACTGCAGGTCGAGTTCCATGCGCGCGGCGTCCGCGGCACTGTCTTTGCCGGATGTGCGTTCGCTCAGGAACACCCGTTCCGAGTTGATGTCCGTATTGCTGAGCACGGCCGCCTGCACCGCATCGGCGCGCGCGCGGGCGAGCAAATCGCGTTGGGCCTGCGTTGCCGAAAAACGCGGGCGCAGCTCGGTTTCGAGAAACGCGATGCCGGCGGGCGTAGAGTCCGCCTCCGGCGCGGCCGGCACGGGAAGACTTGGCGCGACACCCATTTGCTGCTGATACAATAGGGTGAGTGCCGTCAGGCGCTGCTGCGGCGTCGCGGGCGTGTCTCCGACAGGCAACAACGGAGTGACGGCGTTTTCAAAAGCGGTCTGTGCCAAGGCCGCGTCGTCAGCAGGCGCTAAAGTTTGCAGCGGAATATCCAGTCTGAGCTGCGGGCGCTCCGCCAAAGCCTTGGAAAGTTTGACGATCTTCTCTTGCTGATCCGGTAAAAGTGCCGCCGAACCAGCATGGAAATCGACATAAGCGAGTTCTTCGCCGCCATTGAACAATGAACCCAGCAACGCGAACGGCGCCGTCACGATCTTGGTGAGGAGTCCTACAAACGCCTGCCAGATGATCGGCCCGACACGAAACTGCGGATCGTCCAGGCTTCCGGTCACCGGCAGGTTGAGATCGATGATGCCATCGCGATCTTTGAGCAGCGATACGGCCAGCCTGACCGGCAGCGGCACCGCGACCTTGCTGTCGGTCGCCGCGCCGAATTCAAGCTGATCGAGCACGATGTGATGCTGCGCGTCGAGCTTGCGGTTCTCAACCTTGTAGCGCAGTTCGGTGGTCAGCTTGCCTTTGCTGATATTGTAGCCGGCATATTTGCCCGAATAGGGATTGAACGTTGTCAATTCCATGTTCCGGAAGTTCATCGCGATGTCGGTGAAAACGGCGGCCGACAACAGATTCACCGTGCCGCTGATGTCTACGGGCGCATAACGGTCGACATTGCCGGTGATCTTGACCTCGGCCCGCGAATTCGCGTCCGATGAAAGGCCCGTCACGGTCCCGTTCAGCGCCAGCATGCCCGCAGCGAAATTGGGCTGCACAGAATAATCCGCGAAATTGGCGCTCCCATCCGTGATCCGCACCGCGCCAATGCGCATCGACATTGTCGAGTCAGAGGCCGGTGTCTTCGCTGCATTCCCGTCGGCCTTCGGCGAACCGGCCTCCGTTTTGGCAACGTTGCTGACACGTCCGGGCGGATTGATAATGGCGACAACGTTCAATGTCTGGTCGGCCGTTACGATTACGCGCCCGTAGGGCTTGAGCGCTTCGATCCGAGCAATATCGAGATGGTCGGGCGCCTGGCGGTAATCGATGCCGATAATGCGCAGGGCCTGCCATTTGATGAAATCCTGGTGCGAAGCCGCATCGGTCGTTGCCAAATTGGCCAATGTCACATCACCGCTGAACTGCACGCCCGGCGTGCCTTTCGCAGGTTCGGCCATATAGTGGAATTTGCCTTTGGTCGAAAACTGTCCGCCGGTGAGCTCCATCGCGGTGGACGCCGCGATGTAGGGCTGAAGCGGCGGCAATTCGAAATCGTCGACCCCGATCGCGAAATTCGCCTCCATCGGCGTAAGCTTGACATCGCCCTGCGCGGCGACCTGGCCTTTGCTACCGACAGTCAGATTTGCATCCAACTTGAGCGTGCTCCCGGGATCGGATGAATAACCCGATACCGTCAAGGCGACCGGCGCGAGGCTCATTTTGACGGCAGGCTGCACCATGCGGTCTTCGGCCTCTATCGAGGCCCCGCGGATATCGACCGTGCCAACGCCAAGATTCCAACTCGGCGCCACCGCGGGGGCTGCGGGCGCTGTCGCGACCGGGGCGGGAGCCGTCGCTCCGGCCGGCGTGCGCGCGCCGAAGAGCTGCATCAGATTCAAAGAACCATCGCTCTCGCGCCACACGCTGAGCTTGGCGTTGTCGGACTGGATGCGTTCGACCGCGAGCTTATGATCGGCGAGCGAGACCCTAGTTCGGGAAATTTCAACCGATGGCAGGCTTATCCAGGGTGCGCCCGTGACACCTTTTGGAACAAGGACGACGTCTCGAAGCTTCAGCGTCGGCAGATCGACGGTGAGGCCAAATTTGTCTCCCAAGGCCACGCGATATTCGCCCTCCAGATCCAGCGCACCGGAGGGAAGATCGAATGGCAGCGTATCCTGCAGATAGGCAGCGATGGTCGCGGCTTTCAAATCGGCGATTGTGAAGCGTCCGGCCGAACCGAGCGGTTGGACGGAGAATTGGCCGGACCAGGTCAGCCGCTCTCCAGCCACCGTGGACGCGGCAAAAGTATAGGCATTCTGAAAATTCGGTGCCGTGCGGAAATTGGTTAGCGTGAACTCGATCGGCGTCAGCGTCGTCGCAAACGGTTTTGCCCGGGTCCGATCCTCGATGCCGATGCGTCCAGCATGCACGGCCAGGGTTTCGATCCGGATCGCAGGAACGGCAGACGGCGGCAGAGGCGTTTGCGACGCAGGCGCGGGTGGCGCCAATTTCGCAAGGTTCAGCGTGCCGTCGGCGTTGAGCAGCACTTGAAAATTTGGGCGGTCGAGCCGCACCTCCTTGAAGGTCCAGGCGCCGTTTACCAGTGAGCTGAGCTGAGCGTCGACCCTAAGAAAATCGAAGCTCACGATCGGTGCGCCGTCGGCCTCGCGAAGCGCGAAGCCAGTGATTTCCGCTGTAAACGTGAACGGATCGAAGGTCAGCTTGGCGATTGCCACCTGCCGCTTGAGGTCCTGTCGCACGTAATTTTCAATTGCCGAGCGTGCCAAATAGGGCACAAGCAGGAATCCGGCCGCCGTGTAGCTTGCAAGCAGAAGAGTGAACCCTGCGAGCAGCCAGCGATATCTTCGCAGGGTTCGCCCGACCGGTCCTATGATTGAAGGCACCATTTTCTGGGAGGCCCCCGGCAATCCGCGTTGCCGGAAGAATATCACGCCGGATCACCGGCCGCATCGGCGAACCACAAGCGGATATCGTGTGCGGCACTTTGGAATGGACGTACAGCGCGCACCGGAAACGGCCCCGGCGGAGTTCAGACTCTTGTCAGTGCTTCGGGCGACATACCGCTTGGCCTTCAAGCGGATGCACTTGTGCGGAATATCTGCTTCCCGCCGGTCACCGAAGCGAAATCAGCTCTTCGCCCCGCTCTGCCGGCCGCCACCGGACAAACGGCGAAGCTCTTCCGCGGTCCGCAGATAGGTTTGCCTGAGCTTCAGAAGCTGCTGGCTCAGCATGTCGTCTTTGGTCAGGCTCGCCAGGCGGACGCATTCTTCCGCGCGATTCTCATAGCCACCTGCGCTGTACGGCATAGCCCACCTTCTGAGTTCTTTGGCCAAGTTCTTTGGCTAAAAGCTGCCCCTTATTCTCCTTTTTCGCCACTAGGTAATTTCCCTTAGTGGGGCTGCGGTGACGCGACACGGCAAAACCTCAGCCAAGCGCAACGGCAGCGCGGCTATTCTGATTTGTGTTGTGGCTTTTGCATTGATTGCATTGGCTTTTTCGCAAGGAACAGGCAGGCGTTCGGGCCGTTATCTTTCCAACACCGGAAACGGCTAAAACAAAGGAGCTTGCTATGAAAAGAGCCACGATCTTTGCGCTTACGGCCCTCCTCTGTACCAGCGCAGCGGCTCCTTCCTTCGCAGCGATGGAGCGGTTGGGATGGGTGGATTTCTCGCAACGTGACACACATGATTCCCGGCTAGGCAATTTCAAGGCCGACAGCATGGCTTTGATTGCGCGGGACTCGGACGTCCGCTGCGACAGCGTCGTCGCCACCTTCGGGGACGGGCGGACTCGCGAGATCTTCCGCGGCGAGTTGCTTCAGGGCGAACCCATGAGAATCGGTCTGCCCCAGCGCTCGGTGGACAGGGTCGATTTCGATTGCCATCCGACCGACCGCGGCCGTGCTTCGGTAGAAATCGCGGCGGACACCGGCGGTTTCCCGGATGACGGGCGGTATGACAGACCGTTTGACCGCTACGACGACAGACCCTAAGGCGACGCCGCAAAAGCGCTAAATACGGGGTCCGGACGCCGACTGCGTCCGGGCCCTTTCGTTATTTAAGCCAAGTTCGGCGCGGGCATTGTTGAATGCGCCGAAGTCGTGGAAACTCGCCCCCACAAGACATTCGCAAAAACGCCGGAGAGACCATGACATCCAAGGAGTCCGTTATTCGCCGCCTCGATGCGGTGGTTGATGATTTTTGCCGCCGCACGCGATTCTTCAAGGAGCCGATGACCAAGGGGCGCGCGCGCATGTTCGTCATGCAGCACCGCCAGAATACGCGTCAGCGCAACTCGGTGCTGAAGCTGAAAGTCGCCAGCAATTGCCCGGACTGGGATACGCGCATCGCCATTATCGGCGCCTGCACGCAGGAGGTGATCGCCGACCACGAGCACGGCCATGGCAAGGCGCATTGGCAGATCCTGGAAGAGCTCGGCACCCATATCGGAATGCGCCTCGAAGACATCCGCGCCGCCACGCCCATCGACACCACGCAGATCGCCTGGGCGGCCTGGGAAGGGCTGATGGCAAACCGCCATTGGCTGGAAGGCATCGTCGCCAACACCTGCGCCGAACGCGCGAATGTGCCCGGCTATGGCGAAGGGGTGATGCGCGACAAGGGCTGGTTTGGCCTCGAACGCAAACGCTGGGGCGAGCTGTTCAAGCTCCACAATGAACAGCTCGATTTCTTCGAGTTGCATGAGGAAGCCGACATCGCGCATTCCGACATGGGCTGGCAGACAATCGCCAAATTCGCTCAGGATCTGCATATGGAAGATGCGGTGGTCGAGGCCTGCCGCAAGAATCTGCTGGTGTGGGAGCTGTATCTGAACGGCATCGCTGCGGCCGGCGATGCGTTGGACCACGCGGCCTGATCAGCCCCGAGCCGGCCGGGACAGTGCGGGTTTTTCCGTGTAGGATCGCCGCCAATCAGGCCAAAGGCCCTTCGGGAGCGGGACCATGACCAGGACGGTCGACGTCGCGGACATCATCGATTCTCAGAATGTCAGCACCTATCAATGCGTCATCGCCTTCATGGCGTGGCTGACCCTGTTCCTGGATGGCGTCGACAACCAATCCATCGCCTATGTGGCGCCCGCCCTGACCAAGGATTGGGACCTCGCCCGCGGCGCGCTGCGGACGGTGTTCTCCTCGGGGGTGCTCGGGGTGGCCATCGGGGCCCTCATCATCGGCCCCTTGGCCGACCGCTATGGGCGCAAACGCGTCACGGTGCTGACCGTCCTTTATGTCGCGCTGTTCTCGCTCATCGTCACGCAGGTGCCGGAGATTACAGCGTTGCTGGCATCGTTTGTTCCCGACGCATCCAATTTGAACGTGCTGATGATCCTGCGTTTCCTGACCGGGCTCGGACTTGGCGCGGCGGTGCCGCTCGCGGTGGTGATCGTGAACGAGTTCGCGCCCAAGCGCAGGCGCGGCGCCATGGTCACGCTGATGGGCTGCGGCTATGCGATGGGCTCGGCCTCGGGCGG
>DATLVC010000082.1:0-26141 GCA_035577685.1 Micropepsaceae bacterium
GGGGCGCACCAGGGAAGACGCCCCCGCGCGGGCGGCGGTGACAAAAGCCGCGACCGATTCCCACAGGGGGTCGCCAAGCTCCAATTTCTGCAATTTGCGCGGGGTGGTGTTCGTGACTTTGCGGGTGAGAAAATCGATTTCGATCTCACCGTCCGGGTAGACCACCCGCATGGAGCGTCGGCGGGTGCCCGCCGCACGGTTCGCCACCAGTTCCACTTCGGAGCCGTTTTCGAACACAAGATTCGCGGTCACCTGGTCCGTCAGTTCTCCGCACACGGAACGTCCCTCCGCCTGCACCTCGGCCAGAGCGCTCGGCACCAGCCGGTGAACGAGGTCCAGATCGTGGATCATCAGATCGAGCACCACGCTCACATCGGTGCCACGCCCGGTCCACGGGCCTTCGCGCACGCATTCCACAAGGATCGGCGCATCTGCGTAATCGAGCAAACCACTTTTCGCGAAGACGAAGCGTTCCTGGTGACCCACGGTGAGTACCAACCCGCGCGCTGCGGCGAGGGCGATCAGTTCTTCGGCCTCTTCCAGATCGGTGGCGATGGGCTTTTCCACCAGGACATGGGCGCCAGCATTCAGAAAGGCCCGCACAATGGCCGCATGCGTGCTGGCCGGCGAGCACACGCTGACGATATCGATCTTGCCCAGCAGCTCGCGCCAATCGGCAATGGCCGGCACGTGAAGATGGGTTTCGACATAATGGCGGGCGTCCGGGCTCGGATCGGCCACGGCATCAAGCGTGACACCTGGGACGCGAAGATATTTGGCCGCGTGATGACGCCCAAAAACGCCGGCCCCGACGACGGCGGCACGCAATACACGCTGCGAAGCAAGCTGATGAATGGTCAAACTCTATGCCCTATACCGCAACTGCGAATTCACTAAGAATTCAATGCGCGCAAAGGGACTTAGGCGCCACTCATAAAATGTTTCGCCTTGTTACGCGAGCCTGCAGTTAGCTCTAAGTGCCTTTATCTAAAGGCTAATTTCTCAGGCCAGCCCGCTTCGTGCCGGTTTGAATTGGCTTTGGCGTTCCGCACGCAGATTCTCCGCCACCAGGAAAGCGAGATCCAAGGCCTGACTCGCATTCAGCCGCGGGTCGCAATGGGTGTCGTATTGGCGGGCGAGATCGCTCTCCGAAATCTCCTGCGGGCCACCCAGACACTCGGTCACATCCTTGCCGGTGAGTTCCAGATGGATGCCGCCCGCATGGGTGCCTTCGGCGCGGTGGACTTCGAAGAAGGTACGCGTTTCCTTCAGCACGCGATCGAAGGGCCGCGTCTTGTAACCGGTCGAGGCCTTAATCGTGTTCCCGTGCATCGGATCGCAGGACCACACGACCTTCTTTCCCTCGCGCGTGACGGTGCGCAGCAGCTTGGGAAATTTCTCTCCGGCCTTGTCTGAGCCGAAGCGGCAGATAAGCGTCAGGCGCCCAGGTTTGTTTTCGGGGTTGAGCGCATCGATGAGCCGCAAGAGATCGTCCTCCGCCAGCGAGGGACCGCATTTCAGCCCGATGGGATTCTTGATGCCCCGGCAGAATTCCACATGCGCGCCATCAAGCTGGCGCGTGCGGTCTCCGATCCAGAGCAGATGCGCCGAGGTGCAATACCAATCGCCGCTGGTGGAATCCACGCGCGTCAGCGCCTGCTCATAGCCCAGGAAAAGCGCTTCATGGCTGGTGTAGAAATCCGTCGTGCGCAATTGCGGCACGAGTTCGGGGGTCACCCCGCACGCCTCCATAAAAGCCAGCGCTTCGCCGATGCGGGCGGACAGCGCGTGATAGCGCTCGCTCGCCGGCGAACCCGCGATGAAATCGAGCGTCCAGCGGTGGACATTGTGCAAATCCGCATAGCCGCCGGTGGCGAAGGCCCGAAGCAGATTTTGGGTCGCCGCCGATTGGCCATAGGCTTGCAGCAGCCGGTCCGGATCGGGCACGCGCCCTTTCGCATCGAACTCGATGCTGTTGATGTTGTCGCCGCGATAGGACGGGAGCGTGACGCCGTTCTGGGTCTCGGTGTCTTCCGACCTGGGCTTGGCGAACTGACCGGCGATGCGCCCCACCTTCACCACGGGCATGGCACCGGCGAAGGTCAGCACCGCGGCCATCTGGAGGATCACGCGGAAGGTGTCGCGGATGTTGTCGGGGTGGAATTCGGCGAAGCTTTCCGCGCAGTCGCCACCCTGGAGCAGGAAAGACTTTCCTCCCGCTACCTGGGCCAGCGCAGCGGTCAGATTCCGGGCTTCTCCGGCAAAGACCAGAGGCGGATAGGTTTTGAGCCGCGCCTCGACCGCGGTCAGCGCCGCCGCATCGGGGTATTGCGGAACCTGCTTGATGGGCTTCCCCCGCCAGGAGCTGGGGTTCCAGATTTGCGCCACACCGGCCTCCACTCATAGATGGCGGTGGATATAGGGGATGGCGAAGGGCTTCGCCAGTCGATTTGGTGATTACATGAGGCGCCCTAATTGTTACCGAATTCCTAACGGGAGCGGCGATTCGAAATTACCGATTTCCAAGCCGAACCAATGTTCTTGCCGGCTATCCTCGTCCAGTGCGACATGGGGATAGATTCATCCTCATCCATTCACAGGCTGGGGATAAAACCTGTGCAGCTACGCCAGGACAGTCCCGGCCCAGCGGGCGATTTCGTCCAGCATCTCGCTCAAGACTTGCGCGTCCTTGCGACCGCTTCTGGCCGGAACATGGAAGGAATGATCCGCATCGGGAAAGAGTTTGAGCGTCGCGCGCCTGCCCAGAGCTGCACAAACGGGTTCCAGCTCGGTCAAATCCGCCAGCGCATCGCGCGTCCCTTGGAGGAACAGCATGGGAATGTTGACAGCGAACAGATGATCGCCGCGTTCGCGCGACGGCCTTCCTGCGGGGTGCAGCGGAAAGCCCAGGAACACCAAGCCGCGAACGCCCGGCAGCGGGCTTTCTGCCTGAGCTTGCGACGTCATCCGGCCGCCAAAGGATTTGCCCCCGGCCAGAAGTGGGATTCCCGGCAGGCGGCGCGCAGCTTCCGCCACGGCGGCGCGCACTGCGGCATGGGCGAGCTTCGGCGGATCGGGCCGTTTGCCGCCCGCCTCCATGTAGGGAAATTGATAGCGCAGGCTAGCGATGCCGCGCTCATACAGGCCGGCGGCGACGGCAGTGAGAACCGGATGTTCCATCCCGGCGCCGGCTCCATGCGCCAGGACATAACAAGCAAGCGGCCGGGCCGGTATCTGCAGCAGGCACGACACGCGCTTCGTCTCGCCGACCGTGATGTTTAGGCATTTTGCCGTGGATGGAGACATGGATTGCGCACCCCGCGCCGCCCGAGAGTGTGATTCCCGCAGCACCTTCCTATATGGCAAGGATCATCCTTCCCTGGAGCGTTCAAGGAAAGACCCGGAGGACCAAAATGTGCCGAAACATCCGCACGCTGTTTAATTTCGAGCCTCCTGCCACGGAGGAAGAAATCCGCGCCTCGGCCTTGCAGTTCGTGCGCAAGCTCAGCGGCTTCACAGCACCCTCCAAAACGAATGAGGCGGCGTTCAACCGCGCGGTGGAGGAAGTTGCGGAGGCCGCGCGCCGGCTCATCGATTCATTGGAAACGGCCAGTCCGCCACGGGATCGAGAAATCGAGGCGGCAAAGGCGCGCGAGCGGGCGAAAGAGCGTTTCGCCTGATCAGTCCGGTGCCCGCGTCGCTGTCTTGGTGCGGATCGTCACCAACTCTTCCGACATGGTCGGATGGACCGCAACGGTCGCATCGAATTGCGCCTTGGTCGCGCCCATCTTGAGGGCAATCGCGACAAGCTGCACCATCTCGCCCGCGTCGGGGCTGAATATATGGCAGCCGAGCACCCGGTCGGTTTTCGCATCCACCACCAGCTTCATCATGGAGCGCTCGTCACGGCCCGATAGCGTATGCTTCAGCGGTTTGAAGCTCGTCTTGTAGATGTCGATAGTGTGGCCGCGTTTCAGCGCCTTTTCCTCGGTCAGACCGACCGTACCGATTTCGGGCCGGGTGAAAACCGCCGTCGCCACCAGTTCGTGATCGGGGGCGCGCGGTTTCCCGCCGAACACCGTATCGGCAAAGCACATCGCCTCGTTCAATGCGACGGGTGTCAACTCGATCCGGCCTGTCACATCGCCGATGGCATAGATGTTCGGGACCGAGCTGCGCGAATAAAGGTCCACTTCGATATGGCCCGATGGCCGCATGGCGACACCGGCCGCTTCGAGACCAAGCCCTTGGGTGTTCGGCTTGCGCCCGATGGCGAGCATCGCCTGATCGGTGATGATCTCTTCGCCGAGAATGGTGCTGGAACGCACCCTGCCGTCCACCCGTTCGAACCGCGGCAGTATGGTTTCGGGCATCAGGCGAATGCCCCTTTTGCGCATCGAGGCGTGCAGGCAATCGCGCAAATCCTCATCGAACCCGCGCAGGATTTTGGGCCCGCGATAAATCAGTGTCACCTTGGCGCCAAGCCCGTGGAAGATGTGTGCGAATTCCACCGCGATATAGCCGCTACCAATGATGGCGATGCTGTCCGGGAATTTCTCCAGATGAAACGCCTCATCCGACGTGATGCACAACTCCGTTCCCGGGCTTGACCGTTCGCGCGACGGATAGCCGCCCGTGGCAATAAGGATGGTTTCCGCCGTGATGTCGCGGTCCGCCGTGTTCAAATGGATGGTATGCGCATCCTTGAGCACCGCGCGATCCTGGAAGATCGCGACACCGGCATTGACCAGCACACTGCGATAGACGCTGGAGATACGCGCGACATCCCGGTCCTTGTTCGCGATCAGCGTCGGCCAATCGAAACGCGAGCCTTCTACCCTCCAACCGAAGCCGTGCGAATCCTCAAATTCCTCGGCGAAACTGCTGGCATAGACGAAGAGCTTCTTGGGAATGCAGCCGCGCAAGACGCAGGTGCCGCCGAAACCGTTCTCTTCGGCGATGGCTACGCGGGCACCCATCTCGGCGGAAACGCGCGCCGCCCGGACGCCACCCGAGCCGGCACCAATGACAAAAAGATCGAAGTCGAATTTGCGAGACGCCATAACATCCTGCTTACTTCCCCGAGATGGGGCGCATCGACAACACTATTTGCGGGTTATGACTTTTACACCATCAGCGCCGGCAATGATGAGCGCCGATGCCATGTTAACGAACAACCCATGTTCGACCACGCCCGTAATGGGTGACAAGGCCGCGGCCAAAGCCGGCACATCCGCAATCACGCCGAAGGGGCAATCATAGATCACATTGCCGCTGTCGGTGCGGAAGGGGCGCCCCTCTTTCGTGCGCAACATTGGTGCGAGATTTCGGTAACCCAATTTTTCCGCCGCCGCGACGATCCGCGTCCGCGTCGTGCCATGCCCGAAGGCAATGACTTCCACTGGCACAGCGAACGCGCCCAACCGCGGCACCAGCTTGCTCTCATCGGCGATGATGACCAGGCGCCTTGCCGAAGCCGCCACGATCTTTTCCCGCAACAACGCGCCGCCGCCACCCTTGATCAGATTAAGATTGGCATCGGCTTCATCCGCGCCGTCGACGGCGAGATCAAGCGTCCCCAACGCGTCCAGTTCTTGTATCGGAATGCCGAGTGCGCCCGCTTTCTCCGCGGTGCGTTCGGAGGTCGGCGTCCCCACGATGGCAAGTCCGGCGCGAATCCGCTCTGCCAGCAGTTCCAGAAACAGATCGGCCGTGGTGCCTGTTCCGAGCCCCAGCTTCATCCCGTTCTGCACGAAATCGAGTGCGCGTGCTGCCGCCGCGCGTTTCTGGCTTGTCGAATCGGACATTGTCGTCATGCACGCACGATAGCGGTTTTTTGCGGCCGCTGTCATCGCAAGCAGGAATACGATCGGCGGTGGAGAGCGTCTACTCCACCGTGACCGATTTGGCCAGATTGCGGGGCTGATCCACGTCCGTCCCCTTCGCCACCGCCGTGTGATAGGCGAGCAACTGAATGGGAAGCGCGTAAAGCATCGGGGCGATGAAGGCGTCGGCTTCCGGCACCTCGATCGTCGCCCAGGTGCGATCGGCCGCTTCATCGAGACCCCTACGGTCGGAAATCAGCACCACCTTGCCGCCGCGCGCCATGACTTCCTGCATGTTCGAAACCGTCTTGTCGAACAATTCATCATGCGGCGCGATCACCACCACCGGCACATTGCGATCGATCAGCGCGATGGGACCATGCTTCATCTCGCCGGCCGCATAGCCTTCCGCATGGATATAGGAAATTTCCTTCAGTTTCAGCGCGCCTTCGAGCGCGGTCGGGAAATGCACGCCACGGCCGAGATAGAGCACGTCCTGAGCTTTGGCGATCTCCTGGCCCAAACTTTCGATCTTCGATTCCTGTGCCAGCAACGACACCATGTGACGCGGGGTCTCCAACAGCAGGCCGCAAAGACGCTGCTCCTCCATCGCGCTGATCTCGCCACGAGCGCGCGCGGCGGCAATGGCGAGCGAAGCCAGAACCGCAAGCTGACACGTATAGGCTTTGGTCGACGCGA
This sequence comes from Micropepsaceae bacterium, assembly GCA_035577685.1. Taxonomy (GTDB): domain Bacteria; phylum Pseudomonadota; class Alphaproteobacteria; order Micropepsales; family Micropepsaceae; genus CAIYRG01. The sequence goes on from DATLVC010000082.1 coordinate 6,525, forward strand.
CGCCGATCTCCGGCCCGGCATAGGTCGGCCACACGACGTCGGCCTCGCGGGCGATCGAACTTTCCGGCACGTTGACGATGGCAGCGACTTTCTGCCCGGCCGCTTTGGCATCGCGCATGGCGGCCAGCGTGTCCGCCGTCTCGCCGGACTGCGACACGTAAAGACAAAGCCCGCCTTCGGCATAGACCGGATTGCGATAACGAAGCTCTGACGCCACATCGACATCCACCGGCATGCGCGCCAGTTTTTCAAACCAATATTTCCCGACCATGGCGGCATAGAAGGCCGTACCACAGGCCGAGATGGTTAGCCGCGGAGCATGCCGGAACAGGGACCCCATTTCCACGGCAGGTTCACATTCGGTCCCGAAGCATCGACATAGCGCGAGATGGTGTGACCCACCACTTCCGGCTGCTCGTGAATTTCCTTGGCCATGAAGTGGCGCCGGTTGCCCTTGTCGACCATCCCGCCCGACGGCGGAATGACATGGATCGGCCGCGCCACCCATTTGCCGGCGCTGTCATAGATAACCACGTCGGCGCCGCGCACCACCGCCATGTCGCCATCTTCCAGATAGGCCACCCGGTTGGTGAAAGGCGCCAATGAGAAGGCATCGGAACCGAGATAGGCTTCCTTCGGGCCGTAGCCGACGGCCAGCGGACTGCCGCGGCGGGCCGCGATCAGAAGCCCCGGCTCATCCTTGAAGATCATCACCAGCGCAAACGCACCGGCGAGCCGCTTCACCGCTTTCTTTGCGGCGTCTTCGGGCGAACATCCCTCGTCGAGATGTTGCGTGATGAGGTGAACCGCCACTTCGGTGTCGGTGTCAGATTCGAACTGATGGCCGGCCGCGCGCAGCTCATTCTTCAACTCGCGGAAATTCTCGATGATGCCGTTGTGCACGAGTGCCACGCGGGAAGAGGCGTGGGGATGCGCATTGCGCTCCGTTGCAGCTCCGTGGGTTGCCCAGCGCGTGTGTCCGATACCGGTAAATCCGGGCAGCGGATGTTCGTCCAGCAATTTGACGAGTTGATTTAGCTTGCCCGGGCTGCGGCGGCGGTCGAGCTTGCCGTCGTTCAGCGTGGCGACCCCGGCCGAATCATAGCCACGATATTCGAGCCGCCTCAGCGCGTCCACGATCAAAGGCGCGACGTCACGCGTTCCGGCAATGCCGATGATTCCACACATGGTTCACGCGTTCCTATCTCTTCGAGCTTTGTTCTGTGTCCGGATCTGCTCGGCTCCGCCAGGTTTGACTTCCTGCCGCGCACGACCGACGGCAAGGGCATTGGCTTCCACGTTCCTGGTAATCACGCTTCCTGCGGCGACCAGCGCGTCCTTGCCGATTGTCACCGGTGCGACCAAAGCCGAGTTCGAACCGATGAACGCACCAGCCCCGATTTCCGTGCGGTGCTTAGCGAACCCGTCGTAATTGCAGGTGATGGTGCCGGCGCCAATATTCGCCTTCTCCCCGACATGGGCATCGCCCAGATAGGTGAGATGATGCGCCTTCACGCCCTTTTCCAGATGGGCGTTTTTCAGCTCGACGAAATTGCCGATGTCCACGTCATCGCCGAGCTTGGCACCGCCGCGCAAACGCGCGAAAGGACCCACAATGGCGCGCTCGCCGATTTCGCTGTTTTCGATGTGACAAAAGCTGCGGATTTGAGCGCCACGCTTCACCGTGACGCCGGGCCCGAACACCACGAACTGACCTATGACAGTGTCGGGCTCTATGATCGTGTCGGCCGACAGATAGACAGTCTCGGGCGCAAGCATGCTGACGCCGGCATCCATCAACGCGGCGCGGGCGCGTGCCTGGAACGCGGCCTCGCCCTCAGCCAATTGCGCGCGCGAATTCACCCCCAGCATCTCACTTTGCGGACCCTCGACAATAGCGCAATGAAGACCGCGTTCCCGTGCTATCGCTATGACATCGGTCAAATAAAACTCACCTTGGGCGTTGCGGTTACCGACTTTGTGAAGGAGTTCGAAAATCAGGCTCGCGCGCCCCGCCAGCATGCCGGCGAAGCAGCGGTCGATGCCGCGTTCGGCTTGGTTGGCATCCTTATGCTCCACGATGCGGACCAGCGAATCGCCGTCTGCGACCATGCGGCCGTAACCGGTGGGATCGGCGGCGCGGAAACCCAGAGCCGCGATATCGGCGCCCTCACCGAGCCTTGCGACCAAGCGTCCCAGGGTCGCCGCCGTCAACAAAGGCGCATCGCCAAACAGCACCAGAAGATTTCCCTCGAACCCGGCGAGCGCGGCTTCCGCACTCAACACCGCATGGCCGGTGCCGAGCTGACGATCCTGCACCGTTGCTTCGGCGCCCCAGACGTCAGCGAGCTTGGCGACTTGATCGGCACCGGGCGCGGTCACCACCACGACACGCGCCGCCTGCATATCCTTTGTCACCGCGAGCACGTGCGCCAGCATCGGCCGCCCGCCGATGGCATGAAGCACCTTGGGCAGCGCAGATTTCATACGCGTCCCCTGCCCGGCGGCAAGGACAACAACGGCTAAAGCGGATCGGTTCATGCGATCATATGGGTCCAGGACGGCTTCCACTGGGAATGCCTCTAACGTCTTAGCCTACCAAGGGGAAATTGACGTTTTGTTGCTTAATCTTTCTTCATGGCGGTTTATAGGCTAAGTCCCTAGCCCACCGGCACTATTGCCGGGCGGGGCAGGACCGACCCATCCCCTCTATGCCGGATATGCCACTCGCCATTGTATTCGATCTCGACGGTACTTTGGTCGACACCGCGCCCGATCTCCTGGCGTCGCTCAATGCCGTACTGACAGCCGAAGGTCATGAGCCGGTGGCGCCCCAGGATTTGCGCCATCTCGTGGGGCACGGGGCGCGGGCGATGTTCGAGCACGCGCTGCTAAGGACCGGGGTGCCGGTATCCGCGGCTCGCCTCAGCGCTCTGACCGAGAAGTTCCTTGCCTATTACCGCGCCAATATCGCACGCGGCAGCAGGCCCTTTCCCGGCGTGCCGGAAACCCTGGACCGGCTGGCCAGCCAGGGGGCCGGGCTGGGAGTCTGCACCAACAAGGCGCAGGACCTGACCGAATTGCTCTTGAATGCGCTACAGCTCACCCGCCATTTCCCGGCCATCATCGGCGGCGGCCGTACCCCCTACAACAAACCGGACCCGCGCCATCTGCTGGAAGCGGTGACGGCTTTGAAAGGGTCCCGCAACCGCGCGGTGCTGGTGGGCGATTCGCCAGTGGACGTAGCTGCCGCCCGCGGCGCCGGCATCCCCGTTATCGCCATGAGCTACGGCTACACGCCAGTGCCGGTGCACGAGCTGGGCGCCGACGCCGTCGTCGACGATTTCGCCCAACTGCCGGAGATCATTTCCCGTCTGGTGTCTTGAAGTTGGCGGGATCGTTATCGCGCTCGCGCGCGGCGCCATCGAGGTCGAACAGAATCGATTCCACGAATCGTTCGGGCGAGAAGGAATCCTTGTCGCCATTCGGCAGGATCGTGGCTTCTGTTATGTAGATCTTGCCCTTGTTGTAGACGAGCACGGTTCTGACCAGGCTGCCGTCCTTGGCCTGGATCACGAGCTGCCGCCCATAATGGCGGTCCTTGCCGGGCTCGATGCCGACGCTTTCGTTAGCCAGCACCTTGCCGCTCAGCGATGTCAGGAATTCCATCTCCAGATAGAGATTCACCGCATCGGCGGGACGCTTGGAGATGTCGACAATGCTCACCTTGTAGCGGATGTTTTCGGCTTCACCGCTATAGGTGATCGTGGGAATGGCCCCGGCGATGGCGCCCTTATAGAGGCCTTTTCCCTGGGTGAGGGGCACGGTGCTTTCCACCGAAAAACCCTGATCGCGATAGGTGTAAGTTTGCCAGCCCGCAGCATGGGCGGACGACGCCATCGCCAGCAAGGCCGCGACTCCCCAACCGATTCCACGCATAAACCCCTCCCGATCCCAGTCCGGCCAGCGGCTTTTTTGCCCGACATTCGGGCAACTACCGCGCGCGGACGCGATATTATAGTATGCGGAAGATACGGCCAATCGGCCATAGGCGGGAGGAATGCGATGAAGGTCCAGGCTTTGTGCGTTGTAGGAATTGCGGCGTCGCTATGGGCGGTGCCGGTCTCGGCCCATCATTCCTTCGCCATGTTCGATGCGGAAAAGACCATCACGCTGAACGGTACCGTCAAGGAAATGGAGTGGACCAACCCGCATATGTGGCTTTACGTGATGGCGCCGGATGCGAGCGGCAAGGTCGTGGAATATCCGCTTGAGATGCAAGGTCCGGGGCAAAGCGTGAAGAACGGCTGGAAGCAGGATTCGGTGAAGCCCGGCGACAAGGTCACGGTCGAAATGCATCCGCTGAAGACGGGCGCGCGCGGCGGTCAGTTGATGAGCGTCGTGTTGCCCTCGGGCCAGAGGCTCAACGTCACCGGCAAAGCGCCTTCGCCTTTCGGGGAATAGAATTCCCTTCCCGGGAAATTCCTGGAAACCAATTATTCACCGTGTTCGTACGTTTCGAGCGGGGCGTTTGCGCCCTTATTTTGCAGCGTTTATCGCTATCCGGTTGATTGCGCGCAACTATCGGGTCTTTAGCGAGAATTAATGCAACTCTGTCATCTTGGCAGCGGTCACGATCATACCAAGAAACACGATCGGAACGCACGTCAAAGCAATGAAGCGATTGAGATCCATCCGGATGCTCCTTCCCGCGGTGACCAGCCTGATGACGCTGGTGCTCGTCGCTATCTTTGCGATCTATGGCGCCCGTGCATTGGAACGGCGCGACGACGCCCGAAGAATTCCTGCGATCGTCAACATTTCCTATGACCTGTTTTCGGCGATCCAAGACTTTCGCCTGGAACGCGGCGCCGCTAACCGCGCGCTCGCAGACTTTGAAGTTCCGGGCCGCGATGAAAAGGACGAGATCACCAAGCTGCGCACACAATCGGGTAAGTCCCTCGATGCGGCGCTGACGAAACTCCAAGCCGTCAAAGTGGCCGGGATCGAGCCCGAGCTCGAAAACATCCGCAAGAGCCGGATCGCATTCGTCACGTTGCGAACCGATATCGACCATGCGCTGATGAATCCGAAAGATCAGCGTCCCAAGAATCTACTTCCACAGTGGCTCGACGCAACTGCCAAGCTTGTCGAAGCCGTCGACGCTCTGTCCGCGCGGTTGGAAACCGAATTGAGTCAAAGCGATTTTTTTGTTGCCGAGATGATCCGTATCAAGCAGCTCGTCTGGCCTGTGCGTTCCGATTCCGGCGACGATAGGCTTCTCGTCCGGCAAGCCTTGACCGTCGACAAGCCGCTCTCGGTGGAGCAACGGCGCAAACTCGATGTTCTATCCGGGCGCATCGAAGGGGCGTGGCACCTGATCCAGGATGCAGGCAGGCGCGCGACAACTCCGCCGAAATTGAAGGCGGCCATCGACACCGCGAACAAAATCTATTTCACCCAATTCCGCGCCTTGCGTAATCGCGTCGTCGACGATCTTTCCGCGGGCCGCCCCGTGGATATCGACATGAGCCGGTGGTTCAAACTGTCGGGCGACGGACGCGCTAGCATCTATGCGGTCGCGCAGACGGCATTCGATCTCGCCAGCGCGCACGCTGATGAGGAAGCGGCGACGGCCGAGAAGGAGTTCTATGCCGCGCTTACGCTCATGGGCGTGTTCTTCGGCTTGGGAATACTTACCGCCTTTTACGTTATCAGGAGCGTGGTCGGTCCGATAACCGAGATCGCCGAAACCATGCGTATCGTCGCCGACGGCAATCTCACCTGTGCAATTCCGTTTGAAAATCGCAAAGACGAGATCGGACTGCTGTCGCGCGGGCTTCGCATTTTCCGGGACAACGCGATCGAGAAACAGCAACTCCATTTGGAAAAAATCGGCGCCGAAACCGCCAATCGCATGAAATCGGAATTCCTGGCTCATATGAGCCACGAGCTCCGTACGCCGCTCAACGCGATTATCGGATTTTCCGAAGTCATCAAAAGAAGCATGTTCGGCCCCCTGAACGAGCGCTACCGCGATTATGCCGCGGATATCTTCAGCAGCGGCACCCATCTGCTGAAGCTCATCAATGAGATTCTGGACCTGTCGAAATTGGAAGCAAAGCAGGCCGAACTCTATGAGGAGACCGTCGATCTTGCGGCCATTATTCACGCGTGTCTGCATCTCGTCGAACCACAAGCTCAAAGGGGGAAGATTCAATTGCGGAGCGTCATAGCCCGCGACCTGCCATTGATCCGCGCCGATGACCGCCGCATGCGCCAGATTCTGATCAATCTGCTCTCCAATGCGGTCAAATTCACGCCCGAAGGGGGGCACGTTGGCGTCGCCGCCTCGATCACGAAGGAGGGCGTGAGGATAGCCGTGAAGGATACCGGCATCGGCATAGCGCCCGACCAGATTCCCCACGCTCTGGAATCATTCCGTCAGATTGACAGCAAGATCAGCCGCAAACACGAAGGCACCGGTCTTGGACTTCCATTGACCAAGCACCTCGTGGAATTGCACGGGGGCCGGCTGACGATCGAAAGTCAGATCGAGATCGGAACGACCGTCACATGTTTCTTGCCGGCCACGCGCATCGTTCAGGCAACGATTGTTTCGGCGTCCGAAAGAGTGGCGGGTTAATCGCGTTCAATTGCCTGTGCCGGCGAGATAGAAATATCCGACCTTGTTGTTCGCCGGCGAGCCGAACCACATCCGCCCCTCGGCATCGGCGAAGAATTCCCGCATGGTGTTCTCGCTTTGCGGGAAGGGATATTCGGTTACATGTCCGGTTTTTGGATCGAGATTGCCGATGACGTCCAGATGCTCCGATGAGTACCAAATGGTGTGGTTCTTATCGATTCCGAGCGCGTAAGGCGTGGCTTCCGGACCCGGCAGCGGAAATTCCTTCATGGTTTCCGTCTTGGGATCGAAGCGACCGATGCCACCGGATTTGAATTCGGCGAACCACACAACTCCATCACTGTCGATCTGGATACGGCGCGGACGGGCATCGTTTGTCGGCACCGCCCATTTGGTGGCGTGCAGTGTCTTCGCATCCACTTTGCCGATCTTCCCGTTCAACTCATATTCGGCAAACCAAAGATTGTCGTCCTTGTCCAAGGCGAGGCCATAGGCACTGGGGACGTCCGCAATCTTGGTGAACTTGCCGATCTTGGGATCGAACATGGTCAGCGGGCGCCCCGTAGTCCAGACCCGTCCCTGCCGGTCGACGCGCAGCGTGTGTTTGTCGCCACCGCGCGTGATGCCTTCTTTGCCGGGTAAATACGCGTCCGCATATTCGGTGATTTTTTGCGTCTTGGGGTCCCAGCGGCCGAGCTTGTTGGCGCCCTGTTCGGTGAGCCAGACGCTGCCATCCGGTGCCGGTACGGCGGAATGGATGGCGGCCGTGCCTTCATTGGGCACGCGATATTCAACGACCGTGCCGGTCTTGGGATCCAATTTCCCGATCCGGTTCGCCGCTCCGTAATAGGGAATCCAGAAATTGCCGTTCTTGTCGGGTGCGGCGCTCCACGGCATGCGGCCTTTCGCCGGCACCTGATATTCCACATAGACGATCTTCATCGCCTCGTCGCTAAAGCTGCGCACGAGATTTTTGTATCCCGGCATGTCGGCCGGGGATTGCGGCAGAACCGAATTCTCCCCGAACAGGAGATTGATGTAGGACGTCACATTGTCGGCATCCTGGTCGCTGAAAGGCGCCGCGCTGTCGAGGAAGAAATGCATCGCACCGCGCATGTAATTGACGCGGTCGCGCCAGCCATCCTCATCGCGCTTGAACGACGCCATCCGCGTCTGGAATCCGTGGCACGCGAAACAACGCCCGACGAGGATATCCTTGCCTTTCAGGACCTGATTGCCTTGGGCGGCCGGAAACAGGGTTGCGCCCTGATATTGCGAAAGATCGTTCCAACGAACCATGTCCTTGCGCAGGGCGAACGCATAGGAGGCGTTCTGGTCGGCCGCGAGCGCAACACCTGCGTGTGGATCGGCGCGGTACCCCACCGCCCTCACCTGCAATTGATATTGCCCGGCCGGCAAATTCTCGATGCGGTAATTGCCCAGGCCGTCCGATAGGACACTGACCATGATCTTGGTGGCGGCATTCTCAGCCTGCACGAAGGCGCCCCGAAATGGCGCGCCTTCCGGCCCCTTCACCGTTCCGGTCACCGTCGCGCCATAGGCAGCCACGTTTGGAACCAGGGCGAGCGTCAGAATGCCCAAGCACCGTGAAGCCGTTCTCATCGCGTCTCCTCCTTGCGGCCAGCGCCGGACCCGGTCGGGGCTACAAGTTACAACTTCAAGACCTATAAAATCCACGCCTGCCAGTGGAATTCGTGCCCCTCTTGGCGTAGGAGGCTAGGCACAGGCATTGAAATCCGGTGAGGGGCAGACATGGCCGACGTGAAGGTCTCCGAGGAGCTGGCGAAGAAATTTTCGACCGAGAAAGACCGCGACACACCCTATCAGCGCTGGGTGCGCGCCGAAGGACTCGAAATCGTCAGCGGCCATTACGTGGCGAACCTGCGCACTGTGGAGCTGAAGCCCTGGCCGCGCCGCGGCGCACGCGGCGTCTATATCAATCACGATGCCTCGCGCACATCGAACGATTGCTATGTCTGCGAAATTCCGCCCGGCAAGTCGCTCGCGCCGCAGCGTCAACTCTTCGAGGAAATGGTGCTGGTGCTGGACGGCCGCGGCTCGACCAGCGTCTGGAACGATGCGGGACACCGCATCACCTTCGAATGGAAGGCGGGTGCGATGTTCGCCATTCCATTGAATTGTTGGCATCAGCATTTCAATGGTTCGGGTCAAGAGCCGGTGCGCTATGTGGCGGTGACGAACGGCCCGGCGGTAATGAACCTCTATGACGAGGCGAATTTCGTCTTCAATACGGTCTATGATTTCAAGAATCGCTTCGCCGGCGAACCGGATTACTTCACGCCGAAGACGGAGCCCAAGGGTTTCCTACTGCCCACCAATTTCGTGCCCGACGCCGTGAACCTGCCGCTGATCAGCGCCAAGGAACGCGGCGCGGGCGGCGGCCATATCCGTTTCAACATGGCCAAGGGTTCGATGTCGAGCCACATCTCGCAATTCCCTGTCGGCACCTACAAGAAGGCCCATGCGCATGGTCCGAGCGCGCATGTGATCATTCTTTCCGGCCAGGGTTATTCGCTGATGTGGGCGGAAGGCGAAGAGCCCCGACGCTATGATTGGGAAGTGGGGACGCTGATCGTTCCGCCCAATCGCGTCTTCCATCAGCACTTCAATTCCGGCCCCACCCCGGCGCGCTATCTCGCGTTCAAGCATGAGGTTGCGCTGATCCGCAATTCGCAAGGTGTCCCCACCGCCTGGATCAGCCGGCGCGTCGGTGGCGACCAGATCGATTATTCCGACGAGACGCCGGAGATCCGGGCCATGTTCAACGACGCGCTCGCGCAACACGGCATGTCACCGAAGATGGATGACGCCTATCAGAAGGAACTTGCCGATCTGCCGCCCAAAGCGGCGTGATCGAAAATCAGATGCCGGACATCGATCGCAGAATCCTCCTTGGCGGTTTGAGCGCGGCGGCCGTTCTGGCGCCGGTCCGAATATTCGCGCAAACGCAAACGCAGCCGGCGCAATTGACCGGCCCAGACCGGATGGCGCGACTGATTGCGGGTGCCAAGAAGGAGGGCTTCCTCAACCTCTATTCCTCCGCCATCACGGAACACATGAATGCGGTGATGGCCGCCTTCGAGAAAACCTATGGCGTCAAGGTTAGGCTATGGCGCGGCGGGTCGGAAGAAATCCTGCAACGCGCGGTGACGGAGGCGCGCGGTGGCCGTTTCGATGTCGACGTCATGGAGACCGCCTCGCCGCAGATCATCGCCCTGGCGCGGGAGAAATTGCTGCAACCGGTGCAGACGCCGCTTGCCGCCGATCTCATGCGCGAAGCGATGATTCCCGACCAGCCCTTCTTGCCGTCGCGGCTGATCGTCTTCACTGGCGCCTACAACACCAACCTGGTTGCGAAAGCCGATCTGCCGAGAACCTACGCCGATCTCGCCAACCCGAAATGGAGAGGCAAACTCGGTATCGAGGCGGACGATAACAATTGGCTGATGGCGCTGGCCGGCGCGTTTGGCGAAGACAAAGGCGTTGGACTGTTCCGCGATATCGTGAGCAAGAATGGGATTTCGGTGCGCAAGGGACACACGCTGATGGCCAATCTTGTGGCCTCCGGCGAAGTACCGCTCGCGCTCACCATCTATTATCACGAGGTTGAGCCCCTGAAGCGCAGCGGCGCGCCGATTCAAGAATTGAATATCGCACCGGTCTTTGCCTTCACATCCAGCGTCGGCGTCGCGGCCCACGCGCTCCATCCCAACGCGGCGGTACTGTTTCAGGATTTCCTGCTATCGGACGGGCAGAAGATTCTCGCCGACCACGATAATATTCCAGCTAATCTGAAATTCCAGCGCCTGCCGAAGGACATCAAAATCTCCTTCTTCGACGTGCCAAAATATATGGACGAAAGCAGCAAGTGGACGAAGCTATACAAGGATGTCCTAGGCAACCAAAAACGATGATGTTGGCAAGCATCTAATCGGCTTTGCGTGTCTTACCGTCGTGTGTCCGATGGACCGTCCCCACTCCGCCACCACGCATCGTAGCAAGGACCTGTCGGGGGCTCCCAATCGAGGATGAAGAAGCGCGCGCTGTCCCGTTTGGAATTATAAGGGCTGCGTTCGCCAGTGCGCATGACGACGGCGCACCCATTATCGAGGAATGTCTTCACCAAGGGCCGAAATTCCTGCTTCGTGTGAAGCGGGTGATAATGACCCTTGTATCTGATGAAGAGACCTTTGTGTCCCTTCATCCCAAATGCCAGGCGCGTAATTTCGCCGACATAATACGTCCGGTCATCATGGCGCGTGACGACGTAGATCGATTTCGCCCATGTGGAACGGGATGTTGACCGTGGCTCGCGTCTTGCCGTCGCCGCAACGCGATTGGGACTACTAAGATTCACCGTATGCTGTCGAACGCAAAACGACCCTCCCGAAAGCACTAATCGTGCTCGCAAGACAAAAGCAGTTGATGCGCAAGATTTCCCCCAGCGCACGCTCATGGTGATGGATCGCAGCAGCCGTTTCACCACCCGAACGAGGGGGATTCGTGCATAAATCGCTGCGGTTGGAGGACTTTGTCTTCTTGTTCGCAATCTCAGGCCAGGCAGCCTATACGGATATTCCGTATACTGATTACAAACCGGCGGCGAAAACCACAAAACTGTCGCGAATGTTTACACTCATCATATTCATATGAATGCTGCGGCTTAACAGTCAGAGCGTTTCCTCGATTAAGATACTGTCAAAAAACATGTTTTTCTGCGTTACACGGAGTTTATCGAATAGGCCCGAGATTTGCACACGTCGCTCGCGACGATTGTTTTGGTTTTGCGGCGCGAGCTGCATGACCAGTGTGCTTCTCAGGGGGACTCATGCGCGGGAAATTACTCGCTTCAGCGGCTGTTGGCGTACTTGGATCGCTTTTGTGCAACGCGCCCGCGATGGCGAATAGCGTCGAGCTTGGTTGTACAGAAACTGGCGTCCTGGTTTGCGGCACGCCCGGCCCGTGGACGGTTTCTGGTGGCACGGTCACCATCACCGGGGCGGGCGTCGATGTCACCGGCGGTGTCACTGTCGATAATAGCGGGGCGATCAACCTTCAGCTTGGCGCCACGTTGAATGACGACATTATCGTCGGCGACACCAGCGCAGGCTCCTTCGACAACAACAATTCCACCCATAACGTGTCCGGCAATCTTATCCTGGGCAACCAGTTGGGCGGCAGCGGCACGTACACGATCGAAGGCGATAGTGCCGTTACCAATGTCCAATTCGTGGCCGGTGGCAATGGTGGCAATCCGAACGGCGCGCTAATCATCGGCAATGGCGGCAGCGGCAACTTTATCCAAGGGACCGACGTCCCTACCGACGGCAATAATCAAGTCAATGTGGCGGGCGATCTCGCAATCGGACACCAGCCGGGAAGCGTCGGCACGTACACGCTCAATTCCGGCACCCTGACTGTTGGCGGGCAGCTATCGGTCGGCGGTCAAAGCACGGGCGCCAACGTCTTCAATCAATTCGACGGCGCGGTGGTCCTCACCAATAGCGCGAGCAGCAATCCGGACTACGCCAGCGTTCCTCCGGGTTCCGGGGCCTTTGGCGGCAAATTGGCGATCGGCGGCGGAATCGACAATTCCGGCGGCAATGCCGGCGGCTCGGGCACGTATAATTTGTACGGCGGCAGCATCGACACCACCGCTAACGGCATCGAGATCGGCGCCACCGGCACCGGCGTGATGAATCACTCCGGAGGCACCGTCAACACCACGTTCCTGACATTGGGCTTCTCCGGCAACGGCACCTACAATCTTTCCGATACCGGCGTGATCAACGCCTTCTCGGAGGCCGTCGGCTACGCCGGCGTCGGGCAGTTCAATCAGAGCGGCGGCACGAACAATGTCAGCGAGTCGCTGACAATCGGGGCGAATGCCGCCGGAAACGCTCCCTCCGCCGGACCCAACACCTACAATCTCACTGGCGGCACGCTCAACACTGGGAACACCATTGTGGGTCAGGGTGAGCAGGGCAGTTTTGTGCTCAACGACAGCAGCGCGCTCGGCACTACGCACAACGTCAACGGCAATCTGATCGTGGGCACCATTAGCGATCAAAGCGGACCGCCCCCGTCAACATTCGCCGGGAATGGCTCGTACACGATCACCGGCGACACCTCGCAGCTCAATGTCCTGTTTCGCTCGGGCGGCAACGGAGCCGGCAACCCGAATGGCGCGCTCATCATCGGCGACAACAGCACAGCGACCGATGCGAGCATCGGTTCCTTCGTTCAAGGCTCGGCAGATTTCTCCGACCCGAACAATAAGGTCAACGTCGCCGGCGATCTCATCATTGGTCATTTGGGCTCGGCGAACAACCCGTCTGCGCCAGTGGCCGATAGCGTCGGTTCCTATACTTTGAATACCGGCACGCTGACGGTCGGTGGCAGCATTGGTGTCGGTGCCGCAAGTCTCGGGAACAACGTCTTCACCCAAAATGGCGGTACGGTGAACATCACCGGCTCGGCGCAGTTCAACCCCGATTACGTTGGTGTCGGGACCAACGATCACACCGGCGAATTGTTCCTCGGCGGCGCGGCCGGGCCTGACAATGACGGCGGCTCGGGCACGTACAACATGAATGGCGGCACGCTGAACGTCGGCCTTATCGAAGACGGTCATGCCGGAATCGGCGTCATGAATCAGACTGGCGGCACGGTGAACGCGTCGCTGTGGCTGGGCAACGCCGGGGGCAGCAGCGGCACCTACAATCTGAGCAATGGCACCCTGAATGCTGGGGACGAAGCAATAGGACTGTCCGGCGGCGGCTCCTCGGTCTTCAACCAAACCGGCGGCATCAACAACACCGGCTCGCTGGAAATCGGAAATGATTACGGCACCACGGGTACCTATAATCTGTCGGGCGATCCGGCGGCGGTCCAATTGAACGTCAGCGGCGGAATAACTGTCGGCTTGACTGGCCAAGGCACCTTCAACCAGTCCGGCGGCACCGTCACCGCCGGCTCCTTGACCATGGGGACAACCGGAACGATCCCCAATGGTTCGGGCATCTATAACCTGACCGGAAACGGTCAACTCGGCGTCAGCGGCGACGAAGTCTTCGGACAATTCGGTTATGCCGAATTCAATCAGGGAACAGTCGGGGACCTGGGTCAGACCAACAACACCGTCGGCGGCACGCTCTATCTCGGCGCTGCCGATAACATCGACCCCAATGGCGGATTCCATCCGCGCGAAGGTGTCTACACGCTCAACACCGGCGCGCTCGCGACCACGAATACGGTGGTTGGTACCGTAGGTGTCGGCGTCTTCACGCAGAACGGCGGCAGCCACGCCATCTCCAATCAACTTGTGATCGGCGATCAAACGATCCCCGCGGATCCAACGGCCTGCGGGGGCACCTGCACCTCCGGCGGTCCGTCAAACGGAACCTATAATTTCAACGGCGGCACGCTGACGGTCGGCGGCCAGGTCATCGTCGGCAATGCCGGCATCGGCACATTCAATCAGAACGCCGATCTGGACCTCTCCGGCTCGGCCGGCATTGTGATCGGCAGCCAGACAGGCGGCAAAGGCACCTACAACCTGGCCTCCGGAGCTACGCTCATCGATGATCTCGTCATCGGCGATGCCGGTACGGGCACCTTCAACAACAATGGCGGCACGCATAATGTCGCCGGCAATCTCACCCTCGGCCGACAGACGGGCGGCGACGGAACGTATAATCTCAACAGCGGCGGCACGCTGGTTCTGACCGACATCAACAGCACCATGACGATCGGCGATGCCGGCAACGGCACGTTCAACGTCAATGGCGGCAGCGCCAACATCGGCTACACCAAGGGCGGTGTCATGCAGATCGGCGTGAATGGCGTGGGCGTCGTCAACCAGACCGCCGGCGATGTCAAAACCGATTTCGTCGATTTGTCGATTGTCGCGGGCGGCGGGTCCAGCAGCTATACGATCGGCGGCAATGCGAGCCTGACCGTTGGCGCCAATCTGGGCATTGCGGGCGGCGGACAAGGGTCCATCGCGCTTCCCCTGGGCGATATTGCCTTCCCTGCTCTGCCCTCCACCGGAACGTCCTATTTCGAGCAGAACGGCAATTCCACGGTGACGGTGGGTGACACGCTGTACGTGAATGGCAGCAACGGCCATGACGGCTTCTATTTCATGAACGGCGGCACACTCAATGTGACGAACGCCCTGAACGTCGATGGCGATGCCACGAGCGGCGGCACCTTCAGCCTGAAGGGCGGCAACGTCACGGTTCTCGGCAATGCCACGGTCGGCGGAACCGGCAAAGGCGATATCTATGTGGGCAGTGTGGCGACCACCAGCTTCACCGTCGATGGTCTCCTGACGGTCGGTGGCTCAGGCAATGGCGAATTCACCCAGAATGACGGCGTCGTTACGGCCGGTTCGGTTGTCGTTGGCGCCAACACCGGCGGCGTCGGTCAGTACAATCTGAACGGCGGTACGTTGAACGATAGTGCCATCATCGGCGATGCCGGCACTGGCACCTTCAACAACGCCGGCGCTACGCACAATGTGACCGGCGACCTGATCTTGGGCAATCAATCCAGCGGTAATGGCACCTACACGCTCAGCGCCGGCGGAACGACAACCGTAAGCGGCTTTACTGCGGTGGGCGTTTCCGGGACGGGCACGTTCACCAATGACGGCGCGACGCATGTCACGGCCAATCTCGTTCTCGGTGCGAATAGCGGTTCTGTCGGTACCTATACCGTGCAGAATGGCGGCGCGGTAAAGGTCGGCTCTGCATCCGGCGATTTCCTGGATGTCGGAGAGTCGGGGACCGGCACGTACACCCAGAATGGCGCGGCATCCTCCACGACCGTCTCTGGGCCGCTGGATGTCGGCCGCTTCAGCGGCGGCACCGGCACCTTCAATCTTAACGGCGGCAATGTTTCGGTCGGCACGTTTGCTGTGGTCGGTGATTCCGGCAACGGTACGCTCACGCAGACCGGCGGCAGCCTCACAGTCGCAAACGAGTTAGACGTCGGCCGGGCTGGCGGCACCGGCATCTACAATCTGCGCAGCGGAAACGTCACCGTCACGAGCGGACCGCTCGTTGTGGGCGGGTTTGCCGCCGGCAGCGTTGGGACGGTCAATCAAACCGGCGGTGTGGCGAATGTGAATGGCAATTTGAGTATCGGCAATTCTGCGGCCACGACGGGCACGTACAATCTCTCTGTCGGCACGTTGACGGTCTCCGGCAATGAAATTGTCGGCGATGCCGGCACTGGCACGTTCAACCAGACCGGGGGTGCGAACAACATCACCGGAAACCTCATCATCAAGAATGCGGGCGGCACCGGCGAATATGATCTCTCCGGAGGCACGCTTTCGGCCGCCAATATTACGAATAATGGCACGTTCAACTATTCCGGCGGCGGGGCCGTAACGACCGGGACGCTGACCAATAACGGCACCGCCACGCTCAGCGGCAGTGGAACGCGCGCGATCGCCGGCAATCTTACCAATTCCACCACCGGCACGGTGAACGTCAACAGCACCACCGCCACCGTCAGCGGCAACACGACCAACAGCGGGGCGATCAACGTCGCCAACAGCACGGTGACCTTCGGCGCTGCCGGCACCACCACCACGAACAACGCCGGCGCGACGATCCACGTCACGAACAGTTCGGCGACCTTTGGCGGCAGCTTCATCAACAATGGCGGCTATAAGAGCGATCCGTCCACATCCACCTTCAACCAAGATTTGACGATCGGCAGCACTGGCTATCTCCAGGGCGGCCCCGGCGACGTTTTCGACCTCAAAGGCGATTTCATCAACAACAGCACCGACAGCACCGATTGGAATACCGGATCCGTCAAACTGCAATTCAGCACCGGGACAGACGCGCAACCCGACGATCACAATCTGTACGTCAACGCGCTCACGGCGGATGGCTTCCTCTGGGGAGACCTCTCTCTGGATGGCGGTAACATCCTTCACCTCCTCAGCAATTTCGGCTCGGGCGCGGCACTCTATGTCAGCGACATCGACGGCCTGCTGTTTGGCCCCGGCAATACGGTGACGAATATCTTCGGCGACGGGTTCAATATCTTCTACGACCCGACAGTGGCAGGCTTTACCGGTCAATTCCTGCTGCAAAACGGCGGCTGTCTGACACCGGACGGCACGCCGGTCGGAGACTGCGGGGTCGGCAGTTCCGGCGGCGGCGGGTCCACATCCGTGCCGGAACCGGCAACGCTGCTTCTCTTCGGTGCCGGAATCGCGGGCTTGGCCACGCAGAGGCGGAAATGGAAGCGTAGAAAAGAGACGGCGCCAAAGGTATAAAGCGCGGCGTTCTCACTTCGGCTTCTGAAATATGGACAAATCGTTCTGGCGGTACTGCCTGCGTCTTGGCCCCAGCGTCTTCGCTGGGGCCGGTCTGCTCCTGGCCGTGATCAATGGCGTCCTAGCGCAGACCAATCGGGTGATCCAGGTGGATGTGAACGCGCGCGCGCAATACATCAACCAAAGCGTGCAATTGAGCAATCTCGAACAAGGGATCGCACGCGCGGTCGCCACCGCCGCAGTCAATAACAAAGACACCAAACTGGGCGAACTGTTGGAGCGAAACGGCATCCACTATCAGTTCACGCCCAATTCGGCTGCGGCCGCCGCACCGTCTGCAGGGGCAAGCCCGCCTCCACCAGGCGCTGCTGGCGCCGCACCTCCCAAACCAACGGGGGCCCGCTGACATGACTCTGCAAGAACAGGATACCGCGCGCGAAATACGAGGCCTGCGCGCCCAGCTCATGGCTCTCGGTTTGGCTTTTCTTGTCGTGGTCGGGTTTCAAAGCTTCCAACTGGTCCGCGACCGCATCGCGCTTTTGGACCTCCGCACAGCCCAGGAGCCGACGGTCCAGCAAGGCCTCAAATTGCGTCAGCAGGTCGATTCCATTGCGTCGGGCATCGCCCAATTGGCGAGTGCAGGCGACGTGAGCGCGCAGGCGATCATCAACGATTTGCGGCGTCAGGGCATTATGGTGCGGCCTCCGGGCACCCCGGCGACCAAATAGAGCCGTTGTCGCGGCATTCAGTCTCTTATGAGCCAATCTGGGCTGTCGCCGCCCAGGCGCGGTGTAGGCCGCGCCCAATGCGGCTGCGTTTCGGACATACGAAGTGCTGGCCCCAGCGTCTTCAGAGCGCCGTAGCAGGTGTCGGCAGAAACATAGAGCCGGTCACACTCTGAATCCGTCAGCCGTTCGGGGGCGTCGGCGAAATCTTCCAGAAGACTCTGTCTTTGGATAAACATCGCCGACTGGCAGAGCGATGCACGCACCGCCCAGCTTCCTCCTTCGCGGGCTCGCCGCGCCAAGGCGAGCATGGTGCCATAGGCGGCAAGGTAGCCCGTGTTGTAATCGCACATCGGCGCGAAGACGAGCTTGGGTCGCCCGGCCCCTGTCCGCTCGCCGTGTATATGGCAGATTCCGGTCACGGCCTGCGCGATCTGTTCCCAGCCGGGACGATTTGCGAAGGGCCCGCCCGAGCCGAAGCAGCTGATCGACAAATAGACAATGCCCGGACGCAGCGACATCAACGTTTCCAGGCCGAATCCGAGATGTGCGAGCCGTCCCGGCCTGTAGCCATCGATCACCACATCCGCGGTTTGCACGAGTTCGGCGAAACGCTTGGCACCCGCCGCGCTCTTCAGATTCAAGAAGCAGCTGCGCTTGCCGTGACTGGTGTCCCGCACATGCTCCGGCGTCTGCGGCAGATGTTCCTCAGTGACCATGAGCACATCGGCGCCCTGTTCGGCGAGGCTTCGCCCGCCAACAGGCCCGGCCAAAATCCGGGTCAGGTCGAGCACACGCACCCCGGAGAGGGGCCGATCCCCGGCGTGAAACGTCTCCGGTAGGGAATCGCCGATGCGGTCAATTTCCACAACGGGACGACCCGCGAGATAGGCCCCCTGCGGGTGGGTCAGCCATTCCGAAGCGGTTCGAATTTTTCCGCCGCAAGCGCGGGCGGCTTCGATTGCATCTTCCAGAGCATCGGCATCCCAGCCGGCCACCGCGGCGCTGACGCCCGCCGGCGTATTCTCACATTTGAGCAAGCCCAAAACGCGCTGCGCGAGATTGGGCAAATTCAGATGCGGCAGGAAATAGCGTCCGTCCCGTGTCGGCCAGGGCTGCGTCACGGTCAGCATATGCGCCTGCGCATCCGGTATCGGAATGGGCGTGTAGGCGCCGGTCTCATCGCGTTTGCGCGTGTAGTCGCCGGTGCGCAACGTGGCAGCCCCCTCGCGAATGGATAGTTGCAAATGCTGCCGCCGGCCGGTTCGGATTTCCCAAATATCATTGGCAGCGACGCCCACGGCCGCCAATGAGGCTGCCGTTGTTTCGCCAACCCGAAAGGGCGTCTTGTAGAATGGGTCTTCGCCGCGGATGGTTATTTCGTCCGGCGCAACGGGACGTCCGCCGCGCAAGCGCAACAATTCCGCGAGCGCGGGCGATCCTGAGACGGCAACGTTCATGATGGCGTCACTGTGCCGACCGATTCAATCGACAGGCCGCGCGACGCATTTCGGCGCGCCGCAATCGGGAGCCCGATGCATCCAAGGGCCGCGATGGCCATCAGCGGCAGCAATGCCAGCTGGAAGCTCCCGGTCGCATCGCGAATGACGCCGATCGCGCTGGTGGTCACGATGGCCGCGACATTTCCCAGCGCGTTGACTTGCGCGAACCCCACAACCGCGGCCGGTCCCGCCAGCCATTCAGAGGTCAGGCCGAGAAATGGTCCCTTCATGGCTTGGGCGCCGATCATGGTCAGGCACATCATCAGCATGAACGGCCATAGCTCATGCACGAAGGCCGTCGACGCGAGCGCAACCGTCGACAGGGCCAGCGGCAGAATCGTATGCCACAGGCGTTCCCCTGAAAGGTCCGACCGGCGGCCCCAGACCAGCATGGCAATC
>DATLVC010000083.1:0-9432 GCA_035577685.1 Micropepsaceae bacterium
GGATGGTCGCCACAGCTTCGGCGGGAAACGACCCGAGATAGGCCTGATAGGCCGCAATATTGGCCTGCGCGGCCGCCATGCGCGAGTCCGCAGGCGCCGCCAGATCGGCGGCGTGGAATTTTTCGAGCGCAGATTGCTCAATATGCTCCGATTCCAGTTCCAGACGTTTGATCTGCCCGCGAAAGGTTTCGCTAACCGTTACGGAAATTTCTCCGATTCCCGTCTTCAACGCCCGCCGAAGCGCGCGCAGCGGCTTCACCACGCTATCGCGCCAGGCGATCACCGCCCGGTCGAGTTCGGCAACGTCGTTCGCATTCACCTGCCGCCGATGCTCGGCAAGGAACAGGAGAAACAGCAGCAGATTCACGTCCGCGCCGGCTTCATCCTGCAACACGAGGCAGGCGGCCGAAACCTTGGCGCGCGCGTAGAACCGCAGGGAAAACCGCCAGAACGGCGATTCATCGCGCGGTGCGTCGGGAGAAGATGTCATTTGTTCGTCTCGGGCATCTTGATAGAAGCGAGCATCCCCACCACATCGTTCGGGGCCCGCCAAGCCTAATCCAGTTGCGGGGGCGGTTACAGCGAAAAAGCGCGCCTTTTCCTGATGGAATTCGCGCAAAACCATGCATTTGTCTGTACACGTAGCATGCACACCTACGTAGGAATACGCGGTCGGCAAAGGAGGGCCAAACCGAGTGAGCAATGTCAATCCCGCGCCATGCCCCTGGCCTACGGTCTCTCCACCGCAAACAAGAGCCGCGGGCTCCAAAAGCCCGGACTTGCCATCAGGAGCAACCCATGCCGAATAGTGCAGCGCACGCGATTTCCATTCTGTCACGCGAACCCGTCGCGGCCATCGCCGCGCCGATGGACGACACGCTGCTGACGCGCTTCAACGCCCATTTCCAGGCGGTCACCGCCGACACGCCGGAACACGTGCGGTGCGCGCAAAAGATCCGCTATCAGGTCTATTGCGTCGAGAACCCGCACGAGAAATCCAGCAACCCCGATGAAATCGAAACCGACGAATTCGACAGCCATTCGGCGCAGAGTCTTCTCCTCTATCGCCCGAACGGCGCCGCGCTGGGCACGACGCGCTTGATCTTGCCGCTGGCCGGCGATCCCGTGCACAGTTTCAGCGTGCAGCGCGTGATGGGCGCGGACGCGTTGCGCGAACTCGGTAAGCTTCCCCACAACGCAACGGCGGAGGTGTCGCGCTTCAGCATCTCGCGCCAATTCCGGCATATGGCGGACGCAGTCTTGGGGTCCGAGCAACCCGCCTTCGTTGCCAATTCCGGGCCATTGATCCGGCTGGGTCTCATCCAGGCGCTGGTGCGCATGAGCGTACAGGAACGCATGACCCATTGGTGCGCCTTGATGGAGCCAACCCTGTTGCGCATGCTGTCGGCCATGGCCATTCGCTTCCAGCCGATCGGGCCCTTGGTCGAATTCCGCGGCTTACGCCAGCCTTGTCAGTGCAAGATTGCAGACGTGCTGGCGGCCGTGAAACGCGAACGTCCGGCCTTCTGGTCCGTGATCACCGACAATGGTGCGTTGTGGCCGGCGTGATCGCGCCCCTATCGGGGAACACTGGTGATGTAGCCGAGGCCGGCGTGGCATCTCGCCTTCCAGATAGGCAGAAGCCGCTCCGCGACCGGATCGTCTTCGATGTCGGCCTGGTCGAACACATAGGGCGCGTCGTCGATACCGGAAATTTCAAACAGACTTAATTCGGTGAAGCGCCGCCGCCCCGCTTCATCGGCCGAACGGTAGCTCAGAACCGGATAGGCCCCGCCCTTTCCCGTCATCGTTTCGATTTCCACTGCACTGACGCCCGGCACGGCGCGCAAAACCCGCGCCATGCATTCGGCCGCCGACATCAGCGGCGCAGGAACATCGGCACCCGCCGCAGCCGCCGATGCCACGCCCGTGGATCCAAGAAGCCACGCCGCCATCCCGCAGCAAAAACAGCCAAGGCGAATGCCGCGCATGGTTTTCCTCCGACCCCGTGCCTATCATAGGACTTGCTTTCCTACCGGCAACAGGGGGAAAGAGAGCCGGAGTTGGGGAGCTTTCGCGTTATGCACGATACCAAACGCATTCTGATCACCGGGGGGGCCGGCTTTATCGGCTCGTTCCTCTGCGAAAAGCTCCTGGCCGAAGGCCACGACGTGATCTGCGTGGACAATATGTACACCGGTTCGCGCCGCAATATCGCGAAACTGCTGTCCAATCCGGCCTTCGAATTCATCCGCCACGATGTGACGTTTCCGCTCTATATCGAGGTCGACGAGATCTACAATCTGGCCTGCCCGGCCTCGCCCATCCATTATCAGCGCGATCCGGTCCAGACGACGAAGACAAGCGTGCATGGGGCCATCAACATGCTGGGCCTCGCCAAGCGCGTGCGGGCGCGCATCCTGCAAGCCTCCACCAGCGAGGTCTATGGCGATCCGATCATCCATCCCCAGACCGAATCCTATTGGGGCAATGTGAATCCCATCGGCCCGCGCTCCTGCTACGACGAAGGCAAACGCTGCGCCGAAACGCTGTTCTTCGACTATCACCGGCAGCATCGCCTCGGGATCAAAGTCGCGCGCATCTTCAACACCTATGGCCCGCGCATGCATCCCAATGATGGCCGCGTGGTGTCCAATTTCATCGTCCAGGCGCTGAAAGGCGAGCCGATCACGCTGTTCGGCGAGGGCACGCAGACACGCTCGTTCTGTTATGTCGACGATCTGGTGGACGGGCTGGTCCGGCTGATGAATTCGCCCGCCGAGCTCACCGGTCCGATCAATCTCGGCAACCCCAAGGAATTCAGCGTGCGCGAGCTCGCCGAAAAAATCATTCAGCTCACGGGCACGCGCTCGCGGATCGAATTTCGCCCGCTGCCGGTGGATGATCCCCAACAGCGCCAGCCCGACATCGCGCTCGCCCGCAAGGCTCTCGACTGGAGCCCACGGATCGAGCTGGAAGAAGGCCTAAAGGCGGCCATCGCGTATTTCCGCGATTTGCTGGGTGTTGCCTGAACCGGTCACGGCGGGGCTTCATGACATTTATTTGACGGTTATCGTTCCCAGCATCTGCGGGTGGATCGAACACACGAAGCGATAGGTGCCGGGTTTGTCGAACTTGAACGTGAAGCTGTCGTTCTGATCGAGCCCCCCGGAACGGAAAAGTCCTTCGATACTGACAACCGTATGCGGCTCGCCGTCGAGATTCTTCCATAGGACGGTCGCCCCGGCCGGCACGGTGAGCGACATCGGCGAAAAGTGAAAATCCTTGATGATGAAACTGTTCGCGTCGGTTGCCGGCGTCGCACGAACTGCGGACGCCGGACCCAACAGAGAGGCGCCTACAAACATAGACACAATCAAGGCATGACGAACGGCACGCAGACTCATGGGACTATTCCTTATCGGTGGGATTTCGTTTCAAAGACGATTCAAGCGAGAGGCGTGTCGGCCAGAGACGGCGCGCCGGCCGCCTGCGCAATCGTCACGCTGGTGACACCGAGCATTTTTGGCAGCAACTCGCCGGGCACTTTCAGCGGACCCGGCCCCGGACCATTTCCCGCCGTGGGTTGCGGATAGGCCATGGAGCGCGCCGTGTGGAAGGTGATGTTCCCTTCCACCTTCTGAACGATCTGATGGATATGGCCGTTCAGCACCGTCACCGACCCGAAGCGCCTGAGGAAGCTCATCGCCTGGTCGGCATCGCCCGTGCCCCAGCCCCATGGCTCGTAGATGGTCCACAGCGGCATATGCGCAAAAACGACAATCGGCGTGCTGGCTGAGCGCGCCTTCAGATCGGCCTCAAGCCAGCGCAATTGTTCGTCGCCGAGCGCGCCCAGGCCGTTGGCCTTGAAGTTCATTACGTTGATGAGCGCGACGAAATGCACGCCCTCATGGTCGAAGCTGTAGTAGCCGCGATTGCCGGACGGCTTGCCGAAGCGCTTGAAATATTCCGCACCCGGCCCGTCGATGACATCGTGCTCGCCGGGCACGGTGTGAAGTTCGGTGACTTTGAGGCCCGAGAGCAATTGTTGCGCCTGATCGAACTCTTCGGCTTTGGACAGATGCGTGATATCGCCGGTGTGCATGATGAACGCCGGCTTCTCCGGCATTGCGTTGACGAGGTCGATTGTCTGCTTGACCGTACCCGCAACATCGGGATTGGCATCCGCCTTGAAGCCGATGTGCGAATCGCTGATCTGCACGAACAAGGGAATGCCGGCCTTGGCGGCCTGACCGTCGCGCGCCGCCCCAAGTGCAAGGTTGACCGGGGCGAGCACCCCGCCCGACAGCACGAACAGGGTTCCCGCGCCCCCGAATGCCAGGCATTTCAGCGCGCCGCGGCGCGTTTGATCCGTCGTGAACTCAGATGACATGACAGCCTCTCGATGGGTTTCGAGGGCTAGACTTTGCGGGCGCGCGTTTTATTCCCGGCTGTCGGGAATGCTGATCTCTTTTATCAGGCGCACCAATCCCAGAAGCTCATCCAGGGCCGTATCCGACACCGCGCAAAAGACGAGATCGCCGCTCTGCCAGAACACGGCATGATAGCCATTGCGGTCCACGATGTTCGGCAGGGATTCGCCCGACCGCGCCCATGAGAAAACATTGATCGTATGCGCCCCATGCCGATAGACGAGCACCGCCGCCCGGTGGCCCTCGACATAATCGACGCGGCCGCCGACCAGCCGATAATCTTCCTTCGGAAAATCCGCCGTCGGCGGCGACACGTCAGCATGGCCCGCAAACCACGGCTTCACCGTGTGCTGATCGGTCGAGACGACATCGATCAAATGGTTCTCCATCAGCGAGCGCAAATGCGCGCTCATCACGTCGTTGACCAGCGGATTGGGCGTGACCGGAAAAAACACCAGGGAGGCCAGAGCAGCCGCGAACGCTGTCGCCACGGCCCCGCTGGCGGCACCCGACCAGAATTGCCGGCCGGTCGCCATCAGCGCCGTAAAGCCGCGCGGTCCTGACGATTCGCGATCCAGCCCTTTCGCGATCCGCGACCGCAAGACCGGGCTTGCCCGATGATAGAGCGCGTCCTCCCGCAGACCGCCGCGGAGCGCCTCCAGCGAATGCACGAGCGCCGCGCAATCGCGGCACGTTTCCATATGCCGTTCGATGTCGGCAGACGCGCTCGCATCGAGCTCGCCGTCGAAATAGGCCTGCAGGCGCAAGGCTTCATTGCATGCCATCGCGCGCTCCTTCCAAATCTCTCAGCCAAAATTCCTTCAACAGCGCCCGTCCCCGCGCCAGGCGCGACATCACCGTGCCGATGGGGGCGCCCGTCACCTGGGCGATATCGCGATAGGACAGATCTTCCATCTCGCGCAGCACAAGAACCTCGCGGAATTCCTGCGGCAATGTCGCGATGATCCGATCGAGTTTGCGGCCCTGGTCGGCGCGGATGGCCACACATTCCGGATCGGGCGCCTCGTCGATGAGGGCGCCATCGACTCTGTCCAATTCGCCATCCGGCAAAGGCACATTCCTTCGCTGCCGCCCCTGGCCGGCGGCGGTGAAAAAGCAATTGCGTATAATGGCCAAAAGCCACGGCTTCGCGTCGCCGCCGCGAAAGCCGTCAAAACCGCGATAGGCGCGCAATACCGCATCCTGAACGATGTCGTCGGCGTCCGCCGGTGAACGCGCGAGCCAACGCGCAAGATTGGCGGCCGCATCCAGATGCGGCAGAACCTGCGCCTCAAAGCGGCGGCGCTTGTCATCCATCAGCAGGGCCGGTCGTTATCTGGGTCTGTCCTCGACTCTTCCCTTATAGGACCGATTCCCCGGCGCGTTTATTCCCGGATGGCCAAGCGATATTTCCTGCCGCACCGGCGCCACGCGGCTCCGACTCCTGTTGGCAATCAAGCTTTTGAATTTCCTAGATATTCCGTCAGTAATTCACGGTCACAGTGGCGAAGACCCGTCTTTCGACTTTCGGTCCCACGGTTTGTTGCTGCGGCGAGACGCCAAGATTCTGGCCGGAAATCGCGAGCGTCGCCCAATCCGTCAGCCGATACGCGACGCGGGCATCCAGCGAGAGATAATCCGGCACGGGCGCGAGGAAAGAAAATGCAGTGAAAGGTCCCGCTACCAGACCGCGCGTCGACGACTGATAATAGGCATAGCCATCGATTTCCCACGGGCCCTGCGACCAGCCGAGATGGGCTTTCACCACATGCTTGGGGGTGACATGCTCGAAATCGACGAAAAGCGCACCGTTTTGCGCGGCCGGAACAAAATGGTCGCGAATGGACTCGAAACGATAATTCAGACCCCAGTTCCAATTCCCGCCAAACGTCCCGGTAAGAGAAAGCTCGACGCCGCGGGCGTCCGAGCTGCCGGCTTGGCCCGACGTGACATAAGGCAGTGGACCGGGGCCCGGAATCACTTCCGACGCGCCGAGCGTGGTGAAATCGGTGCCGTACAAATAGAAGGCCGACGCGCGGAAAAGGCCGCCGATCTGGGGCAAGACGCGGTCCCAGTCGATCTCGTAATTGTCGATATTGGTTTGTTCCGCGCTCGGATTGCCCGTGAAGTTGAACGCGGAGGTCGGGATCAAGAGAGCGCCGAGACTGGCCAGGTTGGGCAGTTGGTCGCCCTGGCTGACGATGAACCGCATTGTGTCGGCATCGGTTGGTTTCCACACCAGCCCCGTGCTGTTGGCGATTTCCATAATCACGCGATTCCAATCGGCGTTGCTGAAGGGATAATCGGCAGGCACGGCCCCGCTGCGTCCCAGATGCAGATTTTCCCAGCGCACCGCATTGGTCAGCGACAGATCGGGCGTAATGTCCCAATTCCACATACCGCTTGCGGCATAGTCGGAATAATAGACGCGCCCGCCCACGAAGGTGGCCGTATTGACGGTGTTGTATCGGTATTCCAGCGACGCACGAAAGGTGTGATCGGTTCCGATTTTGAAGAGATCCTGGATTTTCGCGACGGTCACCTCGTCCGAAAAGGTGACCGGCGGCGCACTCACGCTATGATAATGCAGCGATGTCCAATTGCGATAAACCGTCGCGTCAAGCAGGCCTAAATTGGTTTCGGCCGTCAGTTGGCCTTTCAGCGAACTCGTATAGTGCTGGTCGTTCGCCAGCGAGGACGTGGGATCGAAATCATTTGTCGCCGCCGCACTGTGGCTCGCCTCGATGCCGAGCTGCACATTCTGGCCAAGCCTGAACACACTGTTCAGATCGACCGCGAAACGGTCATTGTTCTTGCGCGTGAGCGAACCGGCCGACGCGGGAATGGGAGTCGAAAAATCGTCATCGAGCCGCCCGCCCGCGGAAAGACGCACCCCCCCGCCATCGAATTTGAACGTCTTCACGGCGGACGCTTCACCCGTTCCCTGGGCCCCGCCGCTTATCGAAGCCGTGTTCACGTCGTCATAAAGCGGGTTGTAGGTGATGATGTTGATGACGCCATTGGCCGCGTTGAACCCGAACAGGGCTGCATTGGGCCCCTTGACCACCTCGATCTGCCGGATGGCGCCCAACTCCACCGGAAGCGCCGCCCAGGGGGTGTAGCCATATTGATCCGCATAGACTTGGCGCCCGTCGATCAGCACCAGCACGCGCGGAGAAAATGTCTGATCGTAGCCGCGGATGCCCACATCGGCATTATCGCTATTCCATTGCATGACATCGACGCCAAGCACCTGCCGCAGCACGCCGGGGATGTCGCGGGCACCGGACCGCCGGATCTCGTCGGCGGTGACGATTTCCATATTGACCGGCACATCGGTCTCGCGCTGTGGCGAGCCGGTGGCGCTTGTCGTAACATGTTCGCCGAAGAGTTGCTCCAGCGCGCCATAATCGACCGTCTGGGCCCATGCGAGCTGCGGAAAAAATGCGGCGGGCAGAAATGCCAAGCCTGAGAGCCTGCGCCATGCGCCAAGTTTTTTCATGAGCCGCACACCTTAGGGGGTGCGCGACCATCGCCGAAGGCCAAAGAATCGGGATGACAATTGTCAAACGGCCAGGCTCAGCGATTCGGCCGAACTTCCCAGATGTTACCGTTTCCCATTGTCTGATCGCCCTCACCCGCAGGCTGGTTACAACTTATAGTTGTAACCAGCCTGTCTGGCTGATAGACTGCAACATCGAATATCCGCGTGCGAGGGGCACGGAATCGCTATCGGCAAAAGCCAGGCTGACGGCGTGTCTGATTTTGCCCTCGCACGCATGTGGGACGCGGATTGTTACATGGCTGTCGCGCGCAAAATCAGGAAAACGAAATCCAAAATCGAAACACGATTCAGCACACAGGAAAGTGCACCCGTTTTTGGTGTGCGCGAGTTGATATGTCGATGCTTCTTGTCGACTCGATTTGGCCTGAAGGCGTGTACTTAATTTTCCGTACGGCTTGGTACGTATGTCCGTACACGGATAACAACCCTCTGGAATAGTCCGTGATTTTATGCACGGATATGTACGCATGAATCGTTAAACCGACGACGGAGGTGCCGGTTATCTGCTTCGAATTCAACACTGCGGTGCGCTAGCCACTGCAGGGGGGGGCGAGTCGAGGCGATGAATATTTTCTTGTGATCGCGCGTGCCAGCTGCCGGTCTACTAGGTTCAGTAGGAGACCCCTGATGTTGGAGCCGACTTATTTGCAGTCCAACGCGCACCTCGCGGCCGCGATAATGGATTACATAAAATTGCCTGCATTTCTTGTGGAGGATAACGCCACACTCCTCTACAGCAACGCTGCCGGTATGGCGGCGATGAAAGACGAAGATGGCTTCAAGCAAACCAATAATATGCTTTGTGCCGTGCACCTGGCGGACAACGTCAGGTTGAAAGCGGCCATCGCCGGTGCCTGCGGCCGCGGCGAACGCCAGACCATTATGATCAACGACGTGCGCAACCCTCGGCCGTATCTCGTAACCGTAATTCCGTTCCATGACGACGAGCCGCCCGCGAAAAAGGGAGCCATCGTGTTCGTGCAAAAATGCGAACCGTCCGACGATGCGTTCGCGAGCGCGCTGCGGCAATTGTTCCGTCTTTCCACTGCCGAGACAGCGATCGCCGCCGGCCTCGTTTCGGGCGCCGATATCGAGCACATCGCCGAGACGCGCAACGCCAAGATCACGACCGTCCGTACACAGATTGCTGCGATGCTGCTCAAGACGCGCACGCGGCGCCAAGGCGAACTCATCGCGCTATTCTCGCGAATTTGTTCTCTGCCCTGACGAGCCGTGTTTCGGAGCAGCGGCAATTCCACCGCGGGTTTAGACCCGCGCGCCTGCGCGCGTGATCGCAACGGGCACCACCGGAACACGTAACGCAAATCACGTACATGCTTCTCTTATGTATGTGTACGAATTATCTCGCCTGCGCACTTGCCCTAACAATGTCCCTTACGAGCCGGGAACGGATGGTCTCTTCCCGGTTGCGGT
>DATLVC010000084.1:0-5937 GCA_035577685.1 Micropepsaceae bacterium
TGCCGTTACCTGCTCGCCGGACGCGACCACAGCGTCATATTCGCGTGCATCGTGCAGGCTCGAGGAGTTGCTTCCCGGCAGCATTGCCGCATCGCGGACCCAGCCGACCAGTTTGTTGGTCTCTCCGGCCATGGCCGAAACCACCACCGCAACCTGGTTGCCACGGTCAACCTCGCGCTTCACCAATTTCGCAACGTTGCGAATGCGCTCGATATCGGCCACCGAAGTGCCGCCGAATTTCATTACGATCTTGGCCATTTGAGGATCTGGCGCGGGCGGGTTTTGCGGGTCATACATAGACGCGAGGCTCTTTGCACTCAACGGCGGATTTGGCGCGATGGGGTCCCTTCAAACACCCACCTTCTCCTTAAGCGAGGGCAAGAGCGGTCAAGCCCACCCCGGCGAGGCCATTTCGTCGGTCGATCCCGCTGAAGTGGAGAAATTCGCCCGCCTTGCGGCAGAATGGTGGGACCCGAAGGGGAGGTTCCGCCCGCTTCACGTCTTCAACCCGGTGCGGCTGAAATATATCCGCAGTCTGGCGGCGGGGCATTTTGGCCGGGACGAGCGCAGCCTTAAGCCCTTCCTTGGCCTCAGCCTACTCGACATCGGCTGCGGCGGCGGGCTGCTGTCCGAGCCTATGGCGCGGATGGGATTCACGGTCTTGGGTGCGGACGCGTCGGAGAAGAACGTCAAGACCGCGGCCACCCATGCGGCGGGCGCGGGGCTCGCGCTCGACTACCGGACCGTCACAGCGGAGGCGCTTGCGGCTGAAGACGTCCGTTTCGATGTGATCCTGAACATGGAGGTTGTCGAGCACGTCGCCGATCTTGGAGGCTTTCTCAAATCCTGCTCGGATATGTTGAAACCAGGCGGCCTGATGCTCGTGGCGACCCTCAATCGCACGCTGAAGAGTCTCGCGCTGGCCAAGATCGGGGCGGAATATGTGCTGCGCTGGCTGCCGGCCGGTACGCATGACTGGAATCGATTCGTGACGCCGGCAGAGCTGGAGCGCCTGCTGCAGGATTCCGGGCTGAGGATCGCCGGGGTCCAGGGCGTCGCCTTCGATCCCCTACGCTGGGAGTGGCGGCTCTCTGCCGATACCGACGTGAATTATATGATGGCGGCCGTGAAGCGTGGCTAGTTCAGATCGCCGGGGTCGGGGGGCACGGGCGCGATCGCGATGCCTTCCTCAATCAGTTCGCGGGCCTCGCCGAGCGTGCTCTCGCCATAGATGTGGCGCTCCTCGGCTTCGCCATAATGGATCTTGCGTGCCTCTTCGGGGAATTTCGGGCCTACATAGTCGGCATTCTCTTCGACGAATTTACGATAGCCCGCCATGAACTGGCGCAGCTTCTGCGGATCGGGCGCAGCGGCATCGGCCGGCGCGACATCCGTCTTTCCTTTTGCCTTGGTGACGGAATTGCGCACAGCAGGCGCCATGATCGCTTTCTTCACATGCGCATCGCCGCAAACCGGACATGACAGCGCGCTTTGCGCTTCCTGCGCGTCATAGGCCGCGCTGTTTGCAAACCAGCCTTCGAATTCATGGCCCATGGCACAGGCCAAATTATAGGTGATCACACGACATGCCTTTGGATTCTCAAAACCCTTCTACAACAAATTGTTGCTGGAAATTCTTTATGCAAGCACGAACCTCAGCCGGCGATGCTGAAGGGGCGGTCATGCTGCAAGGAAGGCAGCCGCGCCCGCACGGCGGCGATCTCCTCCAAATCCAGCTCCGCGGCAACAAATCCGGGGTCCGTTCCCGCCTCGGCCAGTATATCGCCCCAGGGGCCGATGATCAGGCTATGGCCATAGGTCTTGCGGCCATTGGCATGCGTTCCGCCTTGGGCGGGTGCCACCACGAAACAACCATTTTCGATAGCGCGGGCCCGCAACAGCACATGCCAATGCGCCTTGCCGGTCGTCTCTGTGAAGGCCGACGGCACAGTGAGAATCTCAGCGCCGTTCTTTGCCAGGGTCCGGTAAAGCTGGGGAAAGCGTAAATCGTAGCAAACCGACAGCCCCAAACGGCCCCAGGGGAGACTTGCCACCACCGCTTCGGCGCCGGGCGCCACGGTGTTGGATTCGCGATAGGTCTCGCCGGACGGAAGGTTCACATCGAAGAGGTGAATCTTATCGTAGCGGGCGGAGACGCGACCATTGGGTCCGATGAGATAGGAGCGGTTGGCGGTCTTGCCGTCCGACACTTTGATACCAAGCGATCCCACCAGCAGCCAGATGCCAAGTTCCTCGGCAAGGCCGCAAAATTGCGGCAGGGAATAATCGCTGCTTTCTGGGGATGTCTTTTCCAGTTTGGCGCCGCCATCGGCTGCCATGAGGTTGGTGTTTTCCGGTGTTGCGATGAATTGGGCGCCGGCTTTGTGAGCCTCCCGGATCAGCGCGGCTGCCGCGCCGACGTTTTCTGAGACATCGTCGCCGCAGCGCAGCTGCACGCAGGCGACTTTGATCTTGCGTTCGCTCATGACGGGTTCAGCAGGGCATCAAGCTTGCCCGCCCTTTCAAGCGCGTACATCCCATCGCAATCGGCGAGATATTTGTCGTCTACGAAGATTTGCGGAACGGTGAGCCGCCCGCCGGCCTTCTGCACCATGGTGCGCCTCAGCTCGGGGTCCCTCGAGACGTCGATCTCTTCGAAAGCGACACCCTTCTTGTTGAGCAACCGCTTCGCCTGCACGCAGTAGGGACAGACCTGCGTGGTGTACATAACCACCTTAGCCATACATTCCACTCTAAGCTACATCCCCTCATATATCGCTAAAGCCTGGCCGCACAACGCGCGCCATCGTGAGCACGTCGACGCGGGCAGCTCCGGCGCGCTTGAGGGCTCGGGCGCAGGCATCGAGCGTTGCCCCGGTGGTAAACACATCGTCAACCAAAAGGATGGCCCGACCTTTGACGGCCATGACTTTCGCAGGCAGGACACGAAACGCGCCGAGCACGTTGCGCCGCCGCGCCTTGGCCGACGGCATTTTGCCCTGGCTGGGCGTAGGCCGCTTGCGTTCCAACACCAGGGGGTCGTGAGGCCGGGCCGAAAGACGCGCCAGCCGAGCCGACAGAATCGCAGCCTGGTTGTAGCGCCGCCGCCACAGCCGCCAGCGGTGCAGCGGTACGGGAACGATGAGGTCGGCTTCGTTCAGCAACGGCCGGCCGGTGCGTTCGAGCCAGCGCGCGAAAGCGGGCGCCTGATCCAGGCGGTCCCCGTGCTTGAAGGTCAGGATCAGCGACTTTGATGCGTCGTCATAACGCAGGAGCGAACGCGCTCTGTCGAAGTCGCGTGGTTTCGCATGGCATGGGCCGCAGAGGGTTTCCCCACCCGGGTCGATATCGAACGGCATGCCGCAGGCCGCACAGAACGGCTCCTCGATGAAGGAGATCGCGCTCCAGCACGCGGCGCAGAGCGAATGCGGCTCCGACAGGCGCGCCCGGCAAACCATGCAAAGCGGCGGAAACAACGCATCCAGCGCCGCATGATGGACACGGCGCGCGAGGTGCCCCGCCGTTACGGTTATTTCCCTCTGCACGCTCATGACCTAACTCTATGAAGATGAGCGCCGGTCCGCCACGCATTTTCGACACACTTGCCTATCGAGCGAGGCGAGAGCGCGCGGCACGGCTCACCGGCGACATCTTCCTCGCGCGCGAAGCGGCGGAGCATCTGGCCGAGCGGCTGGTCGCCATCAACCGGCGATTCGTCCGCGGGCTCGATATCCATTCGCGTGCGGAGATTTTCGAAACGCTGCGTCCCTTCGCGCAAGAATGGGTGCGGACCGGGTTCGCCTGGGACAATCCGTCGGTGATCGCCGATGACCAAGCGCTCCCCTTTTCCGGGGGTAGCTTCGATCTGGTGACGAGCGCGCTGTCGCTCCATGCCGTCAACGATCTTCCCGGCACGCTGGTGCAGATCCGGCGCGCGCTCAAGCCGGATGGTCTGTTCGTCGCCGCATTGTTCGGGGGGGAGACCCTGCGCGAACTGCGGCTTTCCTTTGCTGCCGCCGAAGCGGAAATTCTGGACGGCGTCAGTCCCCGTGTGAGTCCATTCGGGGATGTGCGCGATCTCGGCGGCCTGTTGAGCCGCGCGGGATTTGCCCTTCCTGTCGCCGATGTCGAGCGCACGACCGTGCGGTATCGCGACATCGCCCGCCTGTTCACGGATTTGCGTGCCCATGGCGAAACCAATGCACTCGCTGAGCGAAGCAATCGCCTTCTGTCGCACCGCCTGCTTGAAGGGGTGGTGCGTGAATATAAGGCACGATTCACCGACTCCGACGGTCGTTTCATCGCGACGTTCGACATCGTGTTCCTGACCGGCTGGGCACCGCATGAAAGCCAGCAGAAGCCGCTGCAACCCGGTTCGGCAAAAATACGACTCGCCGATGCCTTGGGCACAAAAGAACAGCCCACCGGAGAGAAGCCCAAACGCTAAGTGTCAGAGCAAATCGCGCAACATCGGAATCAATGGCAGATCGGCCGGCGGCATCGGATAGCGTTCGGATTGCAGCGCAAGATCCTTCGGCCGCACCCAGGCGATGCTCTGCCCTTCCTGCGGGCGCGGAATGCCCTCCCAGCGGCGGCACAGGAACAGCGGCATCAAAAGGTGAAACTCGGGATAGCTGTGCGAGGCGAAAATGAACGGCGCGAGACAGGCTTCCTTGATCGTGACGTAAAGCTCCTCCCGCATTTCTCGGATCACGGTTTCTTCGGGGCGCTCGCCCGCCTCGATCTTGCCGCCGGGAAATTCCCACAAGCCCGCCATGGCCTTGCCCTCGGGGCGTTGGGCAATCAGCACGCGGCCATCGGCGTCGATCAGCACGCAGGCCGCAACCAGGATGAGAGGCAAAGACGGCACGTTCAGCTGCGATAGGAACCGTTGATGCGGATATAGCCTTCCGTCAGGTCGCAGGTCCACACGCGCGCCTTGCCCTTGCCCACGCCGACATCGACCGCGATGGCGACTTCCTGCCCCGATACCGCTTTGGTCGCCAGCGCTTCATTGTAGGAGGGCGACCGCTCGCCCTTGTCGGCAACGACTTGCGAGCCGAACATGATCTTCAGTTTGTCGCGCTCAGCGGGTTCGCCGGCTTTGCCCACGGCCATCACCACGCGGCCCCAATTGGCGTCGCCGCCGGCGATCGCCGTCTTCACCAGTGGCGAATTGGCAATCGCGAGCGCGATCTTCTTGGCCGATTCATTCGTCTGCGCTCCAGTGACATCCACCTGGATGAGTTTGCTCGCGCCCTCCCCGTCCTTCACCACCTGCAGCGCGAGATCGAGCAGCACCGCGTTCAGCCGATCCTTGAACTGATCCAGCCGCTTGTCGCTCGGCTTCGAAATTGCGGGGTGGGCCGCGCCCTTGCCGGTCGCGAACAGGAGCAGCGTGTCGCTGGTCGAGGTGTCGCTGTCGACGGTAATGGAATTGAAGGAGCGGGCCGCCCCCTCATTAAGAAGCGGCTGCAGTACCGCGGCCGGCAAATTCGCATCCGTGAAGACAAAGGCCAGCATGGTCGCCATGTCGGGCATGATCATGCCTGAGCCCTTGGCGATGCCGCTGATCGTGACCCGACAGCCGTCGATATTGGCCGTCGCCGTCGCCAGCTTCGGGAAGGTGTCGGTAGTCATGATGGCTTCGGCTGCCGCGCGCCAACCGCCGGCTGCGCCCGATTCGGCCATCCGGCCCAGAACCTTGATGATTTTTTCGTGGGGCAGCGGCTCGCCGATCACACCGGTGGAGGCCATGAAGACCTCCTGCGCCCGGCAACCGACCACTCCGGCGGCCGATTCGGCCACCTGACGCACGGACTCTGCCCCGGCCTGGCCGGTGAACGCGTTGGCATTGCCGCTGTTCACGATCAGGACACGCCCCGTCCCGCCGGCCAAATGCTTGCGGCACCAATCCACGGGCGCG
Source organism: Micropepsaceae bacterium (assembly GCA_035577685.1). Lineage (GTDB taxonomy): Bacteria > Pseudomonadota > Alphaproteobacteria > Micropepsales > Micropepsaceae > CAIYRG01. The sequence goes on from DATLVC010000084.1 coordinate 5,927, forward strand.
GATGGCGCCTT
>DATLVC010000085.1:0-4956 GCA_035577685.1 Micropepsaceae bacterium
TGCCCGAGATGCGCGCAGCTCTGGATAAGTATGAAGTGCATCTTTCCTCCATCGGCATACACCTTTAAATTACCCGCGCGGCAATGATGCCGTATCTGAAGGCGTGTGCACACACTTCGCATTGGAGTGTCTGCGCATGTCGGAAGATGACAACGGCTTCTATACCAAGAAGAACATTAGGATTGTGGTCGGCATTTCCATAACTCAAATCGATCGCCTGGAATCAAAGAAGCTGTTTCCAATGAGAGTTCTACTCTCGGGCACTTCTAAGACCTCTAGGGTCGGCTGGGTAAAGAGTGAAGTCCACGCCTGGTGCTTGATGAAGGCCGCACAGCGACGCTTCTAACCCTTCTTATTCACCCCAATTGCCGGAATGAGCGACGGATGTAGCGAAAAGCCGCAAGTCGATTCATGTTTCTGGTTGCGAGACCGAATCACGGATCGATTGAGGAGCGCCACACCCGTCATGAACGAAGATACTTTGCTGCCGTTCGATCTTCCATCGGTTGCCCGCAAGAAATTGAGCGTTGGGTTCGACGGCGGCCAGCTGTCGTCGGATGCGGGCGTGCTTGTGTTGCGCGGCGTCGAGAAGAAGCTCGGACTTGCCGCATGCCTTGGGGCATGCATGCGGGATCGGCGCAATCCCGAGCGCATCGCGCATCCGCTTGAGGAGATGCTTCGGCTGCGGATGTTTGCGATCGCGGCGGGCTACGAGGACGCCGACGATTGCGATTCGCTGCGTTACGATCCGATCTTCAAGATGGCGGTCGGCCGTGCGCCGGAGAGCGGCGATCCTTTATGCTCGCAGCCGACCATGTCGCGGCTGGAAAATGCGCCGTCGAAGATCGAGATCGCCCGGCTGATGGCGGCGCTGGTCAATAAGTTCTGCGAAAGCTACCGGCGCGCGCCGTGCTCGATCACGCTCGACATCGACGATACCTGCAACACGGTGCATGGCCATCAACAGCTCTCGTTGTTCCACGCCCATTACGACGAGCGCTGCTTTCTGCCGATCCACATCTACGAGGCAACAAGCGGCAAGCCGGTGGCGATGATCCTGCGCGAGGGCAAGACGCCGTCCGGCGAGGAGGTCCGCACGGTCCTCAAGCATGTCATCAAACGCATCCGCAGGCATTGGCCAAAGGTCCACATCCTGGTGCGTGGCGACAGCCATTACGGTCGCGACGAGGCGATGGAGTGGTGCGAGGAAACCCCAGGCGTCGACTACGTTTTTGGCTTCGCCGGCAACGATGTTCTTCATGCTCTGACGCGCGAGGCGGCCGACGCGATCGCCGTGCAACGCGCACTCTCGGGCAAAGACAAGGTGCGCGGCTTCAAGGCCTTTCGCTATGGCGCAAAGGGCTGGGACAAGGAGCGGCGCTTGGTGGCGCGCATCGAGGCAACGCCGAAGGGGCTGGACGTGCGCTACGTCATCACCTCGCTCAAGATCGGCGCCAAGCATCTTTACGAGACCCTCTATTGCGCACGGGGAAACGCCGAGAACTGCATCAAGGCGCACAAGAGCCAGCTCGCGTCCGACCGCACCTCCTGCCGCGACCCCAAAGCCAACCAGTTCCGCTTGATCCTGCACACCGCTGCCTACTGGCTCATGCTTGCCATGCGCGACGCCGCCCCGAAGCGCTCGCTGCTATCGACGGCAGAGTTCGCAACGATCCGCCTTCGCCTGATCAAGATCGCAGCGCGCGTCGTCGAGGGGGCCGCCCGCATCCGTGTCTATCTGCCCACCGCATGTCCCGATCGCGCCGTCTTTCGCGCACTGGCCGGACGGTTCTGCGCCGCCGGACCATAGCCATCGCGGCACTGTCGCCGCGTCAAGCACATCGTCGAAACCGCCAACCAAGCAAATCAAACTCGTGAGCCGCCGCGTCGCCATCTGTCGACGCAAGCGTAGCGCCGCGCCTGCCCGGGCAAAAATCGCGCCCCTCGCCCGCAATTGCGCTATTTTGCGTGAATAAGAAGGGCTAACGAGGTGATCGCCGAACCCCGGTCGTCCTTCGGGACTTCCGGGGTTCTCTGCTATCCATCAGTGCCTTGCAGGCTTGCCCTACAGTATCCGTCCGACCGGCGCCGCCTTGTTTGGTGGCGGCTTTTCCTGGAGCATGCGACCTTAAGGCTAGCTTTAAGGTCGATCGATGCGGGTTGAGGTTCTTGGCGGTCTTGAGCGGCGGCGGCGGTGGTCGTCCGACGAGAAAATGCGTCTTGTGGAAGAAACGCTGGCGCCTGGCGCGAAGGTATCCGAGGTGGCCCGGCGCAACGGCGTTTCGGCCAGTCTTCTTTTTACCTGGCGTCGACAAGCACGGGCGATTGAGGCGCCGACCGCGGTGGGTCCGCGCTTTGCCGCCGTGCGGATTTCCGGACAGGACCTGGTGGCCGATCATGCGAAGCCACCATCCGATGAACCTCCACAGACGCGTGCTGCAATGCCAGGCCGCAGCGGGCTGATCGAGATCAGTCTCGGCGGCGGCCGGCGGGTGCGGGTTGACGCGAATGTCGACGCTGCGGCTTTGGCGCGGGTTCTCGACGTGCTGGAGCGCCGATGATTACGGTCCCCGGCAACGTGCGAGTTTGGCTTGCGACCGGCCACACTGATATGCGCCGCGGATTCCGCGCCCTTGCTCTCCTGGTTCAGGAGACATTGAAGCGGGATCCGCATGCGGGCGACCTCTACGTCTTCAGAGGCCGTCGCAGCGACTTGATAAAAATTATCTGGCACGATGGACAGGGTGCATGCTTGTTCACGAAGCGGCTTGAGCGCGGGCGTTTTTTGTGGCCCTCGATGACGGACGGTGTTGTGACGATCAGCGTCGCGCAGCTCTCGTATCTTTTGTCCGGAATCGATTGGCGGATGCCCCAAGAAACCTGGCGACCGCGAGCGGCCGGGTGAACGTGACGAATTGACTCACGCTGCGGAACCAGCGCGATTTTTTGCGACGAATCTGGTTGAATCGCCCGTGTGACGATGCCCTCCGATCCGCTCCCCACAGACCTCACCGCCGCGCATGCGATGATTCTCGCGCAGCGCGAAATGCTGATGATGGCGAGGAGCGAGGTGACTGTAGGTCGGCTCGAGATCGAACGGCTGAAGCTTATGCTGGCCAAGGCGCGTCGCGAGCAGTTCGGGCAATCGTCCGAACGCGGCAAGCATCTTATCGAGCAGCTCGAACTCGCCATCGAGGACCTCGAAGAGACGCAGGCCGAAGTAGAGACCAAGGCTGAGGTGACGGCACCGGAAGCCGCCAAAGAAAAACGTGCTCGCACGCCGCGGCCGCCGCGCAAGCCATTACCGGACAATCTGCCGGTTGAGCGGATCGTCGAGCCGGCGCCTTGCGCCTGCGGTAAGTGCGGCGGTGTTCGGCTGCGCAAGCTCGGCGAGGTGGTGTCGAAGACCTTGGAATGCGAGCCGCGGCGATGGAAGATCATCGAACACGTGCGGGAGAAGTTCTCGTGCCGTGACTGCGAGGCGATTACCGAGCCGCCGGCGCCGTCCCATCCGATTCCGCGGGGGTTCGCCGGCCCCAGCCTGCTGGCAATGGTGCTGGTCTCCAAGTTCCTCTTGCATCAGCCGCTCAATCGTCAGAGCGAGACCTATGCGCGCGAAGGGATCGAGCTTGACGTCTCCACGCTTGCCGACCGGGTCGGTGCTTGCGTGGTGGCGCTGGACCCGATCATTCAGGCCTTGTGGGCGCATGTCCTGAGCGCCGAACGGATCCATGCCGACGATACGACAGTGCCGGTTCTGGCAAAAATGAAGACCGTGACGGGTCGGATCTGGACCTACGTCCGCGATGATCGGCCGTTTGGCGGCAAGGATCCGCCCGCAGCGGTCTTCCGTTACTCGCGCAATCGCGCCGGTGAGCATCCCCAAGAACATCTCGCCAATTATGTCGGCATCATGCAGGCCGATGCGTTCGCAGGCTTCAATCCTCTCTACGACGTCAAACGACGGCCGGCTCCGATCATCGAGGCGGCCTGTTGGAGCCATGGCCGCAGGTACTTCTTCAAACTGGCAGTAAACACCAAGGCCCCTATCGCAATTGAGGCGGTGCGCCGCATCGACGAACTGTTCGAGATCGAGCGCACCATCAACGGCATGAGGCCGGACCAGCGCGTCGCCGTGCGCCAGGCAAAATCGAAGCCGCTCGTCGCCGATCTCGAAGTCTGGTTGCGCCAACAGCTGGCACTCCTCTCCTCCAAGGACGACACCGCCAAGGCGATCAACTACAGCCTCACCCGCTGGAAGGCGTTCACCCGCTTCCTTGACGACGGTCGCATCTGCCTCTCGAACAACGCAGCAGAGCGTGCGGTCCGCTGTGTGGCTATAGGAAGAAAAAACTGGACCTTCGCGGGGTCCGACGCCGGAGGGCACCGGGCAGCTGCAGTCTATTCCCTCGTCCAAACCTGCAAACTTAACGACGTCGATCCTCAGGCTTGGCTTGCCGACGTCCTGGCACGACTGCCAGATTACCCCGCGAACAAGATCACCGATCTTCTGCCGTGGAATTGGAAAGCGGCGCGCCTCGCGATCGCAGCATGATCGCCCCCGCGAACGCCCGGCCGGTCCGCCAATGGTGCTGGCCGAGGGCATACAATGCTGCCGGCCGAACACCGTACTTTGACGAAGCGGGCAGCTTCCGACTGAAGGTCATTTGATCTTCCGAGACTGACTACGCGCGATTTGGGCCGGTCCCAAAAGCCTGAACTTTCGATTTGAAAACAGCCTACGCAGACCTTCCACCTCTTTTCGCGATGCGCTAAGCTAACCGCCTTTGCATCCGAGGGGTTGGGATGCGAGTACGAACTACAGGTCGTTCCTTAAGGTATGCTGATCGGCACGCGCGAAGTCGTCCGGAGCGCCGCGCTCGGGGACGGCCTGTCCACGCGATTCCCATCTTGCTGGTCATCCTCGTACTTGGCTGCCTATGCACGCCGTCGCAA
>DATLVC010000086.1:0-2264 GCA_035577685.1 Micropepsaceae bacterium
CTCGTAAGTGCCATAAGCAGATCTCAACCCTATTAGGGCAGAAGGAGGGCGCGCAGGAAGCTGAGCAGCCACGGAAGTCAACCCGGTACTCCGGCCCGGCGCATTCCCTCGGCGGCGCCGATGGCTGCCTGAGGGGCACCGCCGACGCCATGCGCCGATAGCGCCACCCGGAAACGCGAGTATCGTCCCGGGGGCGTGGTAAAGCCCGATCAACAGGCCGATGTCAGCGATGCTGAGCACGAAGCCGGACATCAGCTGCGGCGAAAGCGACGCCACCGCCTGATACTGGATCCCGGTTGAGACGCGCACCGCAAATAGAAGCGCCAAGACGATCCAGCGATTTGAGGGCATCGAATGTTCTCGCAGGTTTCGCCCGTTCCGCATCACTTGCGCCTATCTCGCCACGACCTCGATCTCGACGGCGGCGCCGAGCGGCAGGCCGGCGGCCTGAATCGTTGTCCGGGCCGGATATGGTGTCTGGAAATAGCGCGCGTAAACCGTGTTCATCGCGCCGAAATCCTTCATATCCGCGAGGTAGACGGTGGTCTTCATCACGTCGTCAAAGGACTTCCCCGCCGCTTCCAGCACGGCTGAGATGTTGGCGAATATTTGCTCGGTCTGAGCGCCGATGTCGCCGGCGACGAGCTTGCCGGTCGCTGGATCAAGCGCGACCTGGCCGCTGAGAAAGAGCAGATCTCCAGCACGCACAGCGGCGGAAAAGGGTCCTACCGACGGCGCGATCCGGTCGGTCGTGATTATCTCTCGAGGCATGTCATTGATCTCCTGCCAAGGTTAAAATCGTCGGTATTGCGATCATCGATGCGGCCACCCTCCGGCGATCTTTCCGAAAGAAGCTCCCGGATTCGCGCTCCGCCCGTTTTCGTTCGAAAAGCAACCGTTCTGCTGTCAATCGCCATCACCACGGTCTTTCTTGCCCGAACGTATGTGAGGCTGCTCCGAAGGTAATGAGTTGGCGTCCCGGGACGCCGCCGCGCCTCTTGGCGTTATTTGTCATTATCCGCCCGAATTTGGGCTTGGGCGGATAGACGCGGGCCGGGGCGTCTAGCGCCGGCGCCAGAAACGGACATTGCTCTCGTCCTCCCGGCCGTCGGGCTCGATGCCCATGTCGCGCAGCATATGGTCACTGAGGTTGTCAAGAAGGGGGCGGTCGCTCGGACGAAAGGTCCAGCCGAGCAGCTTGCGCAGAAGACCCAGCGTCGCAGACTGCCGGGCGGCGCCGGGGCATGGTGGCCGCGCCTGGAGCAGCGGGGCTTTCCGGTGAAGCGAAGCCACCCCTAGGGCAACGTTCGCGGTACCCTTGGCTGGATCCCGGCTCATGCGCTTGTTCTCCTTGGCTGGTGCCGATCACTTGCCATCGAATTGACCTGCTGGCGGCGGCGATCGTTCGTGCCGGTTCAGGTTGCACGAAGGGGCTGGAGAATACACTCACTAGTCGGTATACTTTGCCTATGGCGCGAGATTCATCGAAGACCCGCCGGCGCTTGATTGCGGCAGCCGACGGACTGTTCTACGGCCAGGGCATCCGGGCCGTTGGGGTTGACGCTATCGCCGAGGCGGCCGGCGTGACCAAGCGCACGCTCTACTATCACTTCGCCAGCAAGGACGATCTGATCGCGGCCTATCTCGAGGAACGTGATCTGCCGACCCTAGGCCGTTACCAGCGCATGATCCCGGAGGGCGGGGCGTCGGCTGCGCGCCGAATCCGTCGAATCTTCGAACAGCTTGGGAAGAACGCCGAGGATCCTCGCTGGCGGGGCTGCAGCTTCCTACGCGCAGCGGCCGAGTTCGCAAATCTGCCAGGCCATCCGGCCCGCGTGGTCGCTGCGCGTCACAAGAGGCGCTTCGAGGCTTGGTTGGAAGAAGTTCTCGCCGCTGACGGATTTGGCGAGGCGGCCGCTCTCGCCCGGCAGCTCATGATCCTGCTCGACGGGGCCGTCGCCCAAATCCTCATCCACCGGGAGCCGAGCTACGCCCTGTCGGCCGCAGACGCGGCGTCGACGCTGCTCAAGCGCACGAACAAATCGAAGAGGCGTAGCGCCCACCGTCGGGTCCGGGCCGGCGGTCTATCGGGCGTGCATCTTAGCTGATGGACCGTCGCTCGCACCGCCTCCGGGCGACACTCATACAAGAGGGTCCCTTTTGCGCGCCGATCCGGGGTCCCAGTTCAATGCCGATTGACACGCAAGCCCGGCAAGAAGCCGCTCAATTACGGTGATGGGGTGGACGGCGCCCACCCTCGGCAT
>DATLVC010000087.1:0-11404 GCA_035577685.1 Micropepsaceae bacterium
GTAACAGCGGTTCACCCGTTTGCGTTGAAACGGAATGGTTCACCAGCCGCAACGGAGCGGAAGAAAGCGCTTCTGGGCAAATGTCTTATATCAACAGGTCTCTGGGAGACGGTGAGCGGATCGTCGCTATCGGGCGGTTTCACTGGTTATATTCAGCGAAAGCCTGGCTCGCCGTAATCCTGCCCCTGCTTCTGCTCATAGCAGCGTATATCTACGCGGACGAGAGCAGCAGGCGAGCGTTGGAAATTGGGGCGCTGGTTCTGCTTGCCATTGGCATCATTGTCTTTTTCCGGCTCATGATTCGGATGTGGACGACTGAGATCGGCATCACCTCGCATCGTTTCGTGAAGAAGACGGGGCTCATCTCTCTGCATACCAATGAGTTCGCCCTTACCAACATCGAGGGCGTGAAGGTGACGCAGAGTTTTTTGGGCCGTATTTTCGGCTATGGCCATTTGCGAATTGAAGGCACCGGCGACGATGCCTTCGACATCCCCACCATCGCGGATCCGGTTGGGTTCCGCCGGGGCATTGAAACCGCCAAAGGCATGAAATAGTCGAAGGCCGCCTAACCCGCCCCTCCTTAGTTGAGCACTCGCCCCATGGGGCGTATCATCGCGGCAACGATGAGGCTGGGAGGTCCACGACCATGGCAACGCGTATTTCCAAAATCCGAAGCCGTCATTATGCCGGTGCGGCCTTTGCCGCCGCCGCTTTGGCCGCCGCCTATGGCGTGCTGACGCCGAACCCATCGCAATCCGCCGAACAGGTCTCCCTGCTGGCAGGGAAAGTGACCTCGTCCGATGGCAAGCCGCTCGCCGGCATTCCGGTGAAGGCCCATCTCGACAACACCGCCATCACCGTCGCCGTCTACACCGACAAGACGGGTGCCTATTCCTTCCCCAGCTGGTCCGATGTGCGGCCCGGCTCCTATGACGTGAAGATCGACCTTCCTGATTTCGAGCACGTGAACAAGAACGGCGTCGCCATCGCCGCGGGTAAATCCACGAAAGTGGATTTCACGCTCAAATCCAAACCGGTCGCCTATGACGACGCCACCGCCTCCGAAATTATCGCCGGTCTTCCGGGTACGGATCAACAGAAGGTGCTGTTCTCCCAATGCAGCAATTGCCACACGCTGCAATGGGCGCTGCAGGTTCCGCGCAGCCATGAGGGCTGGGTCAAAGTCATCAGGATGATGGCCGGACGCGCCGCCAACGCCGACACGCCGGGCACCTATGCCTTCAGCCAGAAGAACATGATCGAACCTTTGGCGGATTATCTGACATCCATTCGCGGGCCCGGGTCCTCGGACAATGTTCCCTTCAAGCCGCGTCCGCGTCCGACGGATGAGGCCTCCACCAATCTCGTCGTGACCGAATATGATCTGCCGCGCGGCGGACAGCGCGACACCTTCATGCTGCGCGGCGACCGCCAATATGTGTGGCCGCACGATGTGATCATGGACAAGGAATTCGCCTATTACACCGATCACTTCTCCTATGTTCTCGGCCGCCTCGACATCAAGACGGGCGAAGCGAAGGAGACACCGTTCCCGCTGCCTCAAGGTGCCGGCCGCGAGGCGATGGGCGCGGGCGACGGGCGGCCGGGACAACCGGGCGGCGGCGCGCATGAGCTCCAGTTCGACCGCAAGGGCAATGTCATCGTCGGCATGGACCATGGCACCGTCAAATACGATCCCAAGACCGGGAAATTCACCGCCTGGTCATCGGGCGATGCCATGTTCGGTCTCGATCCGGACAACAATGTCTGGCACCTGAGCGAAAACGGCCAGCTCACCAAGATCGACACCAGCAGCGAAACGCTGAAGCGGACGATCTTCCCGATCCCGAAGAACAGCGGCATCTACGACATCGATACCGATTCCAAGGGCCGCACCGACCTTTACATCTGGCGCGACGGCAAGATCGGCATCTTCGATCCCAAGACGATCGAATATACCGACTACCAGGTGCCGACCCCGATGTCGGGGCCGCGCCGCGGCCAGATCGACGGCAAGGATCGCCTGTGGGCAGCGGAGTTCTATGCCGGTCAGGTGCTGATGTTCGATCCGGACAAGAAACAGCTGAAGGAATATCCGCTCATTCCGGGGAGCAAACCGTACACCGCGCCCTATGCAGAGCCCTATTCGGCCAGCGCCGATGACAAGAACGGAATCGTCTGGACGCATGATTTCAGCAGCGACCGCCTCTACAGCATCGACATGAACTCGGGCAAATCGACGGAATATATGACGCCGTCGAATTATGAGGTGCGCGACCTGAAGGTCGAGGTGGGGGCACCGCGCCCGACCGTGTGGGTCCCGGCTTATCGCCCGCCCTCCAAGCTGGTGAAGATTCAGGTTCGCTGATACGGACATCCGCCAAAGATTTCGGGGAGATTTAGTCGTGAGAAGATCGCTTTTGCCGCTTGTCGCCGCGGCGTCGCTTGTGCTTGCCGGTGCGAATGCCGAGGCCGCGCAGTTGAAGGTCATGGTGAGCGGCGCCATGGCGCATGCACTTCAGGACGTGAGTGAGGATTTCGCGAAGAAGAACGGCCACACGCTCGATTTCGTGGTTGGCACCACCGGCGTCGTGCAGGACAAGGTTCGCGCCGGCGAAAAGGCCGACGTCATCGAAGTGACCTCCGTCGGCATGGATGCGCTCGAGAAAGAGAAGCTCGTCGTTCCAGGAACGCGCATCGATCTGGCGCGCGCTTTGATCGGCGTCGCGGTGCAGGACGGCGCACCGGTGCCTGATATTTCGACGGTCGATGCGCTGAAGGCGCGGCTGGTCGCGGCCAAATCGGTCGCCTGGATCGATCCCAAGGTGGGCGGCCAGGCGGGACAGGCGATCGTCTCGCTGCTCCAGAAAATGGGCATCACCGACGAGGTGATGAAGAAATCCATCTACGCCAAGACGGGCGGCGAAGCGGTCCAGAAGATGGCCGCCGGCGAGGCCGACATCGCCATCTCCTTCATCAGCGAGATCAAGCCCGTCAAAGGGGCGAAGGTCGCCGGTCCCCTGCCCGCCGCGGTCCAGAACCCGTCGACCTATGCTGGTGCCATCGGGGTGAACAGCGCCAATCCGGACCTCGCCCGCGCCTTGTTGAAAGTCATGGCCGGCACGGAGTCCCGTCCGGTGATGGTCGAAGCCGGGCTTGAGCCCATCGTGCATTAGCCGCGGAAGTAAAAAACCGGCGCCCGAGGGCGCCGTTTTTTGCTCCTGCATGCGCATTTCGATCAGAAGGATGCGGCGGAATGACGCGCGATTTGGCAGTTTTCCCTGACACGTTAACCTTTGCCGGTCTCGCCCATTCGTTGACAGGATCACGTGCCGCCCTTAGTTATTGCACCGCACAAAATTCTGGCAGTGCGGGGCAGAGATGTAAGCCCGTGCCAAGTTAAGGCATCTTCTCGCGATGAAAGTCCTCGTCCCCGTCAAACGGGTGATCGATTTTAACGTCGCCGTCCGGGTCAAAGCCGACCGTACGGGCGTCGATCTCGCCAATGTCAAAATGTCCATCAACCCGTTCGACGAGATCGCGGTCGAGGAAGCCGTAAGGCTGAAGGAAAAGGGAAAAGCAACCGAAGTTGTCGCCGTCTCCATCGGGCCGCAAGGCGCGACCGAAACCTTGCGCACCGCCCTTGCCATGGGGGCCGACCGCGCCATCCTGGTGAAGCATGAGGGCGAGCTGGAGCCCCTGACCGTGGCCAAAATCCTCCGGGGGGTATGCACCGAGGAACAGCCGGGCCTGGTGATCCTCGGCAAACAGGCCATTGACGATGATTGTAACCAGACAGGCCAGATGCTGGCGGCCCTCTTGGGCTGGCCCCAAGGCACCTTTGCCGCGAAAGTCGAAATGGAGGACGGCACTGTCGCGGTCACCCGCGAAGTGGATGGCGGCCTCCAAACCGTGTCCCTGACGCTCCCGGCCATTGTCACCACGGATTTGCGCCTGAACGAGCCGCGCTACGCCTCCCTTCCCAACATCATGAAGGCGCGCAAGAAGCCGATCCTCGAAAAAACTGTGGCCGATTTCGGCATCGATCCCACGCCGCGCCTGAAAGTGCTGGAGGTGCGCGAGCCCGAGAAGCGACGCGCTGGCGCGAAAGTCGCCTCCGCCGCCGAGCTGGTCGCCAAATTGCGCGAGCGGAGCGTGATCTGATGGCCGCTCTCGTCCTCGCCGAACACAACAATCTGGCGCTCGACGAAGCGACCGCAAAGACCGTTAGCGCTGCAGCCCAGATTTCGACGCCCGTCCACGTGCTGGTCGCAGGCTCCCGCTGCAAAAACGCAGCAGAACAGGCGAGCATGCTCGTTTTCGTGGAGAAGGTGCTGCTCTGCGATGATCCGGTTTATGCGAATTTCCTGGCCGAACCGATGGCCGAGCTTCTGCTGTCGCGTGCCGGAGATTACGACGCGATTCTGGCCCCGGCGACGGCCAACGGAAAGAACATCCTGCCGCGGGTCGCCGCCAAACTCGACGTGCCGCAGATCTCCGAAATCCTCGCGGTCGAATCGCCTTCCGTGTTCCGCCGCCCGATCTATGCCGGCAACGCAATTCAGACCATCGAAGCCAAGGGCTTCAAGAAGGTCATCACGGTTCGCGTGGCGGCTTTTCCGGCCGTTGCCCAAAACGGCAATGGAGCGATCGAGGCCATCGCCGCCGCAGCCAATCCCGGCCTGTCGCGCTTCGTGGGGGAAAATCTCACCCGGTCGGAACGCCCCGAACTGACGGGCGCAAAAATCGTGATCTCCGGCGGACGCGGCCTGCAGTCCAAGGAAAATTTCGCGCTGATCGACCGCATCGCCGACCGGCTGGGCGCAGCCGTGGGCGCTTCGCGCGCCGCGGTGGACGCGGGCTTCGTGCCCAATGACCGGCAGGTCGGGCAAACCGGCAAGATCGTGGCCCCGGAGCTTTACATCGCGGTCGGCATATCGGGCGCCATCCAGCATCTTGCGGGGATGAAGGATTCCAAGATCATCGTCGCGATCAACAAGGACGAGGGGGCGCCTATCTTCGGCGTCGCCGATTACGGGCTGGTGGCCGATCTGTTCGAAGCGTTGCCGGAATTCGAAAGAGCATTGGATCAGAAATGAAGTGCCGCCGCGCGCGAATGAACGTGCGGGTGGCGGTTCGGAACATTGGTGGGACGAGATGAAGATCGAGAAAATTGGCGTCATCGGCGCAGGTCAAATGGGCAGCGGCATCGCACATGTCTGTGCCCTCGGCGGCTACGATGTCGTCATGGAAGACATCAATGCGGATGCGCTCTCCAAGGCGAAATCGCTGATCGAGCGCAATCTGCACCGTCAGGCCTCGCGCGGACTTATCACCCAGGCCGACGCCGATGCGGCGATGACGCGCATTCATCTCGCAGGCGAGCTCAATGTCATGAAGGACCGCGATCTCGTGATCGAGGCCGCCACCGAGAACGAACAGATCAAACGCAAGATCTTCCAGGACCTATGCCCGCGCATCAATCCCAACACCATGCTGGCAACGAATACTTCTTCGATCTCCATCACGCGGCTCGCCGCTTCGACCGACCGGCCCGAACGCTTCATCGGGCTGCATTTCATGAACCCGGCGCCGGTGATGCAATTGGTCGAAGTCATCCGCGGCATCGCGACCGAGGACGAGACCTTCAACGCCGCCGTCGAATTGGTGAAGCATGTCGGCAAGACGGCGGCGAATGCGGAGGATTTCCCCGCCTTCATCGTCAACCGCATTCTGCTGCCGATGATCAACGAGGCCGTCTATACGCTCTATGAGGGCGTCGGCAATGTGGAGGCCATCGACATCGCCATGCGGCTCGGCGCCAACCATCCGATGGGGCCGCTGCAGCTTGCCGATTTCATCGGTCTCGACACCTGTCTCTCGGTCATGCAGGTGCTGTACGAAGGCCTTGCCGATTCCAAATACCGGCCTTGTCCGCTGCTGGTGAAATATGTGGAAGCCGGCTGGCTGGGCCGCAAAGCCGGCCGCGGCTTCTACGATTATCGCGGCGAGAAGCCCATCCCGACGCGGTGAAACTAACCGCGAAGCCGCTGCACCAACGCTAGGGTTTCGCCGCCGCGATCGCCTTCAGATAGCCGACCGAGGCCGGATCGTCCCATTTCTGCCCGCCGGCGGCGCGGGCAACCTCATGGCCGTCCGCATCGATCAGCACCGTCAAGGGCAACTCGTTCGCCGCGAAGCCGCGCTGCGTCGCGAAATTGCTGTCGATATAGACCGGCAGGCCGTCCGCCCCGTGCATCGTCAGAAAGTCGCCGATCTTCGTGGCGTCCAGCTTTTCCAGCACATCCACCGGCACGACCGTGATGCGGTCCTGCGGGAGTTCCTTTTGCAGTTTCGCGAGTTCGGGAAGCTCGTTGATGCAGGGCCCGCACCAGGTGGCCCACAAATTCACCAGCATGTAGCGGCCGTGATAATCGGCGAGCTTGACCTCCTTGCCCGTGGCGTCGCGGAAGGCGATTGGCGCCACCGCCGGCCGGCCCGCGGTCAATCTCAGCTTGTCGAGCACCGCGGGCGGCGCGCCCCCTGCGTGGACATCGCCAAGCCTGTTCCCGTATAGGACCGCCGCAACACCAACTGCCGCCAGGCAAGCGGCAACAATCGCGAATCGCATAGACTTCATCGTTCAAGGCTCCGAAAGGCGACTGGCCTCAAGGCTCATATCATGACCACGAACAAAATGTGGGGCGGACGCTTCGCCCAGGGTCCCGCCGCCATTATGGAGGATATCAACACCTCCATCGACTTTGATAAGCGTCTGGCCGCGCACGATCTTGCGGGCTCAGAGGCGCACGCCGCCATGCTCGGCCGGCAGGGCATTATCGAAAAAAGCGACGCCGATTCAATCAAGAAGGGTTTAGCCGCGATCCAGCGCGAAATCGCGGAAGGGCGCTTTCCCTTCCGGCGCGAATATGAAGACATCCACATGAATGTGGAGGCGCGCCTTGCCGAGCTGATCGGCGCGGCGGCGGGGCGGCTGCACACGGCGCGCTCGCGCAACGATCAGGTGGCGACCGACCTGCGGCTCTGGGTGCGAGAGGCCTGTGCCGGCGCCGATGCCGGCCTGGATGCCCTCCAGCGTGCACTTTTGGCCCAGGCCGAGCGCCACGCCGCCACCATCATGCCGGGCTATACCCATATGCAGCCGGCGCAGCCGGTGACCTTCGGGCACCATTGCCTGGCCTATATCGAGATGGCGGCCCGCGACCGCGGCCGGCTCCTCGACTGCGCGCGGCGGCTCAATGAATCCCCGCTCGGGGCGGCGGCTTTGGCCGGAACGTCCTACAAAATCGATCGCCGGATGACCGCCAAGAAGCTCGGCTTCGACGCGCCCATGCGCAATTCTCTGGACGCGGTGTCGGCCCGCGATTTCGCGCTCGAATTCCTCGCCGCCGCCTCCATCGCAGCTGTGCATATTTCGCGGCTTGCCGAAGAGATCGTGCTCTGGGCCTCGCCGGCTTACGGATTCATCCGGCTTTCGGACGCGTTTTCGACCGGCTCCTCGATCATGCCGCAGAAGCGCAACCCCGATGCGGCCGAGCTTTCGCGCGCGAAAGTCGGGCGTATCCTCGGCGCCTTCGCCGGTTTGCTGATGGTGGTGAAGGGGCTGCCGCTGGCCTATGCTAAGGATTTGCAGGAGGACAAGGAGCCGGTGTTCGCGGCCTCCGATGCGCTCGACCTCGCGCTCGCCGCTATGGCCGGCATGGTAGGCGAACTCATCGTCAACAAGGACGCCATGAAGCGGGCGGCTGAGAAAGGTTATCCCACCGCCACGGATCTGGCCGATTGGATCGTGGCCAAGCTGAAAAAACCCTTCCGCGAAGCCCATCATATTGCCGCCAAGGCCGTTGGCCGTGCCGAAAGCCTGGGCGTCGCGCTGGATCAGCTTCCTCTCGACGAATTGAAAAAACTCGAGCCGGGAATCGGCAAGGACGTCTATAAAGTGCTGTCGCTCGAAGCCTCGGTGAATGCGCGCACCAGCTTCGGCGGCACGGCGCCCGCCTGCGTCAAGGAACAGATCGCCTTCTGGAAGGAGCAGCTGCAATGAGTTTGCGTCTCGCGCCCATCGCGCTCCTTGCGCTCGCAATGGCTGGCTGCGGCGTGAAATCCGATCTGGACCGGCCGATGGGCGCAATCGTGCAGCCGGCGCGACAGGTCCTGGAAAGCCCCCGCAAAGATCCGTCCAAGCCGCCTACGCCTCTGGGCGAGCCCGGCGGCACGACGCCGCCCTACACGACGGGGCCGTGAGGGCCACGTGAATCATTTCCAATACAAAAATGGGATTCTTTCCGCCGAAGACATCCCGTTGACGGAGATCGCCGATGCCATCGGCACGCCGTTCTATTGCTATTCCACGGCCACGCTCACGCGGCATTACAAGGTTTTCGCCGCGGCGCTGCCCAAAGGTTCGCTGGTCGCCTTTTCAGTGAAGGCGAACGGCAATATCGCGGTGCTGAAAACCTTGGCCCAGCTTGGCTCGGGTGCCGACGTGGTGTCGGGCGGTGAGCTGAAGAAAGCGCTCGCGGCGGGAATCCCGGCAAACCGCATCGTTTTTTCCGGAGTCGGCAAGACACACGAAGAAATGCGCTTGGCGCTCGACGCGGGCATTTACCAATTCAATGTCGAAGGCGAGCCCGAACTCGAAGCGCTCAGCGAAGTTGCGGTTTCGATGGGGAAGACCGCACCCATCACCATCCGCGTCAATCCCGATGTCGATGCCAAGACTCACGCCAAGATCACGACCGGCACCTATGAGACGAAATTCGGCATTCCCTGGCCGCGCGCGAAAGGCATTTACGCAAAAGCCGCGAAACTTCCCGGTCTCGAGATTGTCGGCGTCGATGTTCACATCGGCAGCCAGATCACCGATCTCGATCCCTTCCGTGCCGCCTTTGCCCGCGTTGCCGAGTTGATTGCGGCGCTTCGCCGTGATGGTCACAGAATTTTGCGCGCCGATCTTGGCGGCGGCTTGGGCGTGCCCTACCGGCTGGACAATACGCCGCCGCCTGATCCCGACGCCTATGGCGAGGTAATTGCGGCGGCAACGCGCGGGCTCGATGTTCAGTTAATCCTCGAGCCGGGTCGGTTGATCGCCGCCAATGCCGGCATCCTGGTGACGCGCGTCATCTACACAAAACCCGGTGAATCCAAGACCTTCCTGGTGGTCGATGCGGGGATGAACGACCTCATCAGGCCCGCGCTCTACGATGCCCATCACGATATTCTGCCAATTGTTGCGCCGGACCCGAAAACGCCCAACCGGCGTTACGATGTCGTTGGGCCGGTTTGCGAAACCGCCGACACTTTCGGTCGCGATCGAGACTTGCCGGAAGTGCAGGGGAATGATCTGATGGCCATCATGACGGCGGGAGCCTATGGCGCGGTAATGGCGTCCGCCTATAATGCCCGGCCGCCCGCAGCCGAAGTTCTGGTGAACGGGCGCGAGTGGTGTGTGGTTAGGCCGCGTATGACGCTAGAGGCGCTTATTGCGCTGGAACGGGTTCCGGGCTGGCTTGAGCACTGAGAACAAAACCGAACGGGAAGCGCGCCGCCAAAAGGCCGAACGCTTCGTAGCAGTCGCCAGGATCATTCTCCTTTGGGAGCGAACCTGGCCGGCGTTGTGGCCTGCTTTGGGGATTTTCGGCGCAGGTATGATCCTCGCGCTCGTTGGATTCTTCGGGATCATCCCGGGCGCAGTCCACGCCGTGCTGTTGCTGGCGTTTTTTGGCGCTTTGTTTTTTGTGTTGTGGCGCTCATTCTACCACTTTCACAATCCGCGCTGGGAAGATGGTGCGCGCCGCGTGGAGCGCGACAGCGATCTCCCCAATCGTCCGATCACGGAAGGTATGGACGTGGTCGCCGCCGGCAAGGGCGATCCCTGGGCCGAAAAACTCTGGCGCGCGCATATCGTCAGGCTGCTCGCCTCGGCGCAAAATCTGCGCTTGGCGCTGCCCTCGCCCGGCATGGGCAAACGCGACCCCCGGGGCTTGCGTTTCGCGGTGCTGCTGGGCGTGATCGCTGGGTTCGTAATCGCCGGCCCGCAATCGGGCCAGCGGCTGGTGGCGGGCCTGTTCCCGGTTTTCGCCGACGGCGTCGACAATTCGGTCTTTGTCGCCTGGGTTTCGCCGCCCACCTATACCGGCTTGCCGCCGCGTTCGCTCACCGACACCACGGTGATGACGGCCTCGGGCGACATTCAGGCCCCGGTCAACAGCACGCTGGTGATGCGGCTTCGCGGCACGTCCAGCCGCCCGCTGATCGATGCGCGGCCTGTGCCCAAGGGCGGTCAGCCGAAATTCGTCAAGGGCGATGCCGGCTACGAAGCCAAGCTGAACATCGCGAGCAATTCCCATGTTGCGATCCGGCTCGGCTCGCACAGCTATGGCGATTATTATTTCGTCGTCATTCCGGACAAGCCGCCAACCATCGCCTTTACCGAAACGCCGTCCGCGCAACAGAACGCCGCATTGAAGCTTTCCTACAAGGGCACGGACGATTACGGCGTGGTGAAAGCCGCGGCGCTCATCCGTCCGCTCGACGACAAAGGCCAGGAGATCGCGTCCGCCGAAACGCTGAATGTCGAATTGCCGGTGCCGGGTTCGGGCCGCGTGGTATCCGATACGGTCTTCCGCGATTTGACCGCCCATGCCTATGCGGGCTCGAACGTCCACATCTCGCTGCAAGCGACCGACGCGGCCGGCCAGATCGGCATGAGCGCGCCCTTGACCATCAAGCTGCCGCAGCGCGTCTTCACCGAGCCGCTCGCGCAATCGCTCATTGAGCAACGCAAGACGCTTGCCGTCGACGGCGAGAAGTCGCGCCCCAAAGTGCAGGAAGCCGTCGATGCGCTGAGCCTCGGCCCCGAACAATTCTACAAGGATGATTTCAGCAATTACCTCGCGTTGCGCTCGCTGAATTACCGGCTCTCCACCGCCAAGAACGATCCGGGCTTCAAGACCTCGCAGAATTTCATGTGGGACATGGCGCTCGCGATCGAGGACGGCGATCTCGCCAATGCCGCCGAAGAATTGCGCCGGGTACAGGAGCAGCTTCAGGATGCGTTGGAGCGCGGCGCGCCGGATGAAGAAATCCGCGCCCTCATGGACAAACTGCGCCAAGCCATGCAGCGCTACATGCAGCAACTGGCGCGCAACGCGCAGCGCGGCAATCAGCAGATGGGCCAGATGCCGCCCGGCGCGCGGACGATGTCGCAGAAGGATCTTCAGGACCTCTTGAAGGCGATCGAGGATCTCGCGCGCACGGGCAATCGTGACGAAGCCCGCCAGATGCTTGCCGCGCTGATGCAGATGCTCGAGAACATGAAGATGATGGCCGGCCGCGGCGGACAGCCCGGTCAGCCGGGCCAGCAAGGCCAACAGGGCCA
>DATLVC010000088.1:0-21390 GCA_035577685.1 Micropepsaceae bacterium
TTTGTCGTAGCAGTCGAGCGCCTCCTTGTGCCGCTTCAGCCCCGAAAGCGCGCTGCCGAGATTATGCCACGCGGCTGCGTTCTTCGGATCGCTTCGCGTCACCCGCTCGGAATCGGCAACCGCGTCTTCAAAGCGCTTCAAACGCAGGAGAACGCTCGCGCGATTGGTCAGCGCCTCGACATTATCCGGTGCAATCGCCAGAGCGGCATCGAACATAGTAAGCGCGTCGTCGTGCCGCTTCAGTTCGATCAGGGTGATACCCCTGTCGATCAGCGCTTCGATGCGACCCGGCTCTAGCGCGAGGATTTTATCGAAGACAGCCAGTGCCTCAGCAGTGCGCTTCAGCTGGCGCAGCGCGCGGCCGCGATTATGCAGCGCGGCCATATGCTCGGGATCGAGCGCCAGCGCCTTGTCGAAATCGGCAAGCGCCTCCCCATGGCGCTCGAGCTTTTCCAACGCGCACCCGCGGCCGAAATAGCCGTCGGCATAGTTGGGGTCGAGCGCAATGGCGCGGCCAAAACTCGCCAGCGCATCGAAATAACGCCCGAGCTCGGTTTGCGCGTTGCCGCAATTGTTCCAGATGATCGCGGCTTGCGGTTCCTTCGCCAGCGCCTGCTCATAGTTCGTCAGCGCTTCGGCAAAGCGCCCAAGCTCGAACAGCACGTTGCCGCGGTTGAGCAGCAGTTCGGCCGACGGCGGCATCAGCGAAAGCGCCCGGTCATAGCTCGCCAGCGCATCGGCGAATCGTCCCGTTTGTGCCAGCGCATTGCCACGGTTCACCATCGCCGGCGCGTAATCGGGCTTCAACGCCAGCGCGCGGTCAAAACAGTTGAGCGACTCTTTGCGCCGGCCCAACGCTTGCAACACACAGCCGCGATTGTAGAGCGCATCCACCGAATTGGGATTGAGCTTCAGCACGCGCTCCATCAGCCGATCGGCATCGGCAAGCTCGCCACGCTGGAAATGCAGGAAACCAAGCATCTGCAGGGCGCCGAGGTGACGCGGGTTCGCGCTCAGCACCTGATTATACAGGCGCGCGGCTTCGGCGAATTGCCCTGCCTGATGCAGCCGCCAGGCATTCTGCAGAATGTGGTCGTTCATGGTGGGTACAATCGAAGCATAATTGCTCTCAGCTTGCGACAGCAAAGCTTGCCGGCGGTTCGCCGCGCTGGTGGCGTTCCCACATGGAAATGAAGACGGATTCGAGATCGCGGGTGAAACGGGCCGTGTCGAACAGGGGCGCGGACAGCCGCTGCCGGGCAAGCTTTGCCCTTATTTCGCTGAGGGCTGCGGGGTCGCCCGCGAGCCGCAACGCCATGGCTTCGTAATCGGCGGGATTTTCCATAATCAGTTCGGAAAGGCCCACCGCTTTCAAAGCACTCGCGGCCACGCGCCCGGCAAAGCTGTTGCCCAGCAGGGTCAGAACCGGTACGCCGGCCCAGAGCGCATCGATAGCGGTGCTGTGCGCATTGTAGGGGTGCGTGTCGAGAAACAGATCGGCCAGCGAAAGCCGCGCCAGATGGGCGGCTGCGTCCGGAATGGGGGGCGCGGAGATCAGCCGCGATCCCGCCACGCCACGGGCCTCTGCCTCTCGCGGAAGATTGCGCCGCGTGGCGGCGTTGTTTTCCGGCAGCCACAGGATGCTGCGTTCAGCACGCAGGAGAAGACGCATCCAGATGTCGAACATCGCGGGGTTGAATTTGTAGCTGTTGTTGAAAGAGGCAAACACAAAGCCTGACTCCGGCAGCCCCGCTTCGGCGCGCGAAGGGACGGACGGCGAAATCGCCCGTGTACGGTCGGAAGGCAGATAGCAATGAGGCAGATAGGCCACCCTTTCGGCATAATGGCGCTGATGTTCGGTAGGAATGATTGTCGGATCGGCGACGATGTAATCGATGTAGGGTGCCCCCATGGTTCCGGCAAAGCCGAGATAATTCACCTGCAACGGCGCGGGCCGCTGGGCAAAGATGCCGGTTCGGCACTCGCCGGTATAGCCCATCAAATCGACGGCAATGTCGGCTTCGATGTCGCGCAAGAGCCGTGCGATGTCCGCATCGGAGAACCGACTGACATCGATGAAACGCTCGAACGCTGCTTCCAGACGGCGGCGCATCGGGGTCTGAGCGGACGTTCCGAAGGATATCGCAATTGTCTCGAACCGCGCGCGGTCGTGCTGCTCGAACACGCCGGCCATCAAAGTTGCGACGGCACTGTTGTTGAAATCGCCCGAAACATAGGCCAGCCGAACGCGGTCATGATTGTATCGCTGGTCTTGCACGAGTGGATGCGGCGCCGGCGGGACTTCGTTGCCCATCCAGAGTTGCGCAACGCGCAAATGTTCGGCCGGTGAATCGGAAAGCGCCTTCAGGTTGAATGGCGACACAATCCGTTTGCCCGCAGCAAGGCCTGCAGCGATGTTCGTGATATCGTTGGTCAGGCCCCGCCAGGTGCAGCTTTGCAGCTTGGAATGGATCAGCACGCCTCGCGCATAGGGATAATCGGGCACACGTGCCAGCACGGCCTCGCAATCGCGGATGGCCTCGTCGTAGTGCTTCAGGATCGCGTGCGCATTGCCGCGATTGTAAAGCAGGTCCGGGTTGCCGGGATTGAGTGTCAGGGCCCGGTCATAGGCCTGTATGGCGTCCTCGCGCCGCCCGAGCCGCATCAGCGCAGTAGCGAAATCTTCCCATATATCGGCGACGTCGGGCTTGAGCTGAAGCGCCCTTTCGAAGCTTGCCAGAGCATCTTCGGTCCGTCCCGATTGCAGCAGGGCGGCGCCGCGATTGCGCCAGGCGTCGGCATAATTCGGCACCAGGCCAAGGGCGCGATCATAACTCGCCAGCGCATCTTTCCTTCGCCCCAACGCCAGCAACGTATTGCCGCGATTGTTCCAGCTTTGGGCGTGGCTGGGATGGGCCGCGATCATTGTCTCATACGCCGCGAGTGCTTCTTCATGGCGGCCGAGGCTAGAAAGCGCGGCACCGCGCGCGGCCAGCGCCTCGGGAAAGCCGGGCTTGATGGCAAGCGCGAAATCGAACCGGGCCAGCGCGTCCTCGAACGCGCCGCGCTGAAAATGAACAGAGCCGAGGAGGTAAAGCGCCTTCAGGTGGTTGGGCGTGTTGCGGAGGATTTCGCTGTACAGCCGCACGGCCTCGTCCAGCTTGCCCGCCCGGTGAAGATACAATGCGGTCTGGATCAGCGCATCGCTCATAGCGCCGCGGCTTCATTCACCGCGAAGCTCGCAGGCGGTTCGCCGCGCTGATGGCGCTCCCACATCGTCAGATAGGCCGCTTCGAGATTGCGCGTGAAACGCGCCGTATCGAACAAAGGCTGGGTTGCCCGATTGTCCGCAAGTTTTGCTTTCATTGCGGCAAGCGCCGCGGGTTCGTGGGCGAGCTTCAGTGCCAGCGCTTCATATTCCGCCGGGGAATGCGCGATCAATTCTGGAAGGCCGACCGCATTCAGCAGGCTGGCGCCCACGCGCCCGGCAAAACTCGTGCCCATCAAACTGACGACAGGAACGCCGGCCCAGAGCGCGTCGCAAGCGGTGGCATGGGCATTGTAGGGCAGCGTATCCAGGAAGAGGTCCGCAAGGCGCAGTCGCGCCAGATGTTCCCCGGGCGCATCGATAAAGGACGCGAAAACAATGCGGTCGCCAGCGATGCCGCGCGCCTCTGCCTCGCGCCTAAGATTGCGCATGGCCGTGGGATTGGCCCGCGCCAGCCACAAGACACTCCCGCGAACCTGTTCGAGCAATCGCATCCAGATGGAAAACATCTCTGGCGTAATCTTGGCAGGATCGTTGAAGGTGCCGAACACAAATCCGGTTACCGGCAAGCCCGCTTCCGCACGGGAGGGCGTGCGGTCTGCAACGGCGCGAGTCGCGTCGTTCGGCAAATAGGTGTCAGGCAGGTACGCAATTTTCTCATCGAAAAATGGCTGATGCGGCTCGGGGATGATCGTCCTGTCGGCAATGATGTAATCGATATAGGGCGCGCCCATAGTGCCCGGAAAACCGAGATAATTCACCTGAAGACCGGCTGGCCGGCGTGCCAAAATCGGCGTGCGCCCGTGCAGGGTAAAGCCGTTGAGGTCGACCAGAATGTCGAGTTCCATGTCCCGGAGCATGTCGGCGGCTTCGGCATCGGCCTGATCCGTCACATCGATAAACCGGTCGAATGCCGCTTCGAGACGCCGGCGCATCGGGCTGCCATCGTTTGGTCCTGTCGAAATCGCCGTGGTTTCGAAGCGCGATCTGTCGTGGCGTTCGAACACGCCTGCCATCAGCAACGACACCGCGTGCAGGCGAAAATCCCCGGACATATAGCCGACGCGGATGCGGTCGTGGCGATAGCGTTCGCCGCGCCACAGCGGCTTCAGCGAAGGCGCGCATTCGGCCGCGATCCACATGTGCGCGGATTGTTGCAAGCTTTCTGGCGAATCGAAAAGCAGGATGCTCTGGAGCGGGTTCGGTGTCCATAAACCGCCGAGCAAATCTGCGGCAATGCGGGCCTTTTCTTCGGGTAGTTCGCGCCAATCGCAGCAGTGCAGCTGGCCGTGCACCAGAAGGCCGCGCGCATATTTGAAGTTCGGATTTTTCCTCAGCACCTGTTCGCAATCCGGGATCACCTCATCGAAGCGCTTCAGTACCCAAAGCGAGGTGGCGCGGTTGTAAAGAATTTCGCTATCGCCGGGCTTGATGGCGAGTGCCGCATTGTAGTCTTGCAGGGCTTCTTCGTGGCGGTTGAACACAGCACGCACAATACCGCGATAGGTGAGGGCCTCGGCAGAATTGGGATTGATGGAAAGGGCTTTGTCGAATTGCGCCAGCGCCTCTTTGTGCTGCCCGAGTATCACCAGGCCCGCGCCGCGATTGTAAAGCGCTTCCGCGTCGTTCGGATTTTCGCGCAACACGATGTCCGCATCAGCAATTGCTTCATCAGGACGCAGCAACCCCAGAAGCGCGGTGGCACGATTGTTGAGCACCACGGCGACCCCGGGTCTTTCGGCCAGCACACGGTTGAAGCAGGCGATGGCTTCCTTATACCGTTTGAGTGCCAGCAAAGTGACGCCGCGATTGTTCCGGGCCTCGATGTGGCTGGGCTTGATGGCAAGCGCATGGGCAAAGGCCGCAAGGGCCTCCTCGTGCCGGCCGAAAGCATGCAACGCGCAACCGCGATTGTAGAACAGGTCCGGGGATTGCGAATTGACCTGGGCGGCCGCCGCGTAAAGCCGCTCGGCATCGGCGAAATGCCGATTCGCCAGATAAATGTTCCCGAGTTGAAAAAGAGCATCAAAATTGCGCGGCTGGCTGCGCAAGACATCGGCATAAACACGAGCGGCGTCCATATATTGGCCGGCCTGTTGCAGGCGCGAAGCCTGTTGCAGCAACGCCTCGGTCATGGCGGTGGCGCCGCATCGAGGGAAATATTCGCCGGTGGTTCGCCGCGAACCGAACGCTGCCACATCGCCGTATAGGCGCGCTCGAGATTGCGTGTGAAACGCGCCGTATCGAACAAAGCGCAGGAATCACGGCCGCGCCGGAGTTTCTCTTTCACCTGCGTCAGCGCGTTCGCATCGCTGGCAAGGGCGAGCGCCTTGCCCTCATATACTGTCAAGGAATCGGCAATGAGTTCAGGCAAGCCGCATGCGGAGAGCAGGCTCGCAGCCACGCGGCCTGCGAAACTTTCGCCTTTGCAGGTGAGCACCGGAAGCCCCGCCCATAAAGCATCGCACGCGGTTGTATGCGCATTGTAGGGCAGCGTGTCCAGAAAAAGGTCGGCGGCGGCGAGCCGGGCGAGATGATCCTCCGGTGCGGGCAGGCGCGGCGCAAACACGATCCGGCTTTTCGCGATGCTGCGCGTTTCTGCCTCGCGCTGCAGATTTCGCTGGGCGGCCGGATTGGCGGCTGACAGCCAAAGCACACTTCCTTCAATGCGGTGCAACAGCCGCATCCAGATGTCGAAAATCGCGGGCGCGAACTTGTAGGGATTGTTGAACGAGGCGAACACGAAACCCGCCTCGGGCAGGCCGAGCTCGTCGCGCCGCGGCAGGCGTTCGGCGATACGGCGTTGAGAATCGTGCGGCATGTAGGAATCCGGCAGATAGACCATCTTCTCGGTATAGAAGGGCTGTTGCTCCTCGGGAATAACCGTGCGGTCGGCAATGATATAGTCCGCATAAGCGCCGAGCGTGCCGGCGAAGCCGAGATAGTTCACCTGAACCGGCGCCGGCCGGAGCGCGAGAATCGCGGGACGGGCGCTCGCCGTGAGGCCGGTGAGATCGACGAGAATATCGATTTCCATATCCCGGATCAGGCGCGCAACATCGAAATCGCTCTTGCCTTGAATATCGATGAAACGATCGAAGGCCCGGATCAGGCGCGCCCGCAGGCTGCTTCGATCATCGGGCCCATAGGAAAGTGCAATAGTTTCGAACCGCGTGCGGTCGTGATGCTCGAACAGACCCGCCGTCAAGATCGCTACGGGGTGATCCCGGAAATCCGCGGACAGATAGGCAAGACGAATCCGCTCACGACGATAGGTTTCGCCGCGCCAGAGCGGTTCGCGCGGCGCAGGGAATTTGTGCTGAATGAGGGTTTGAGCGCAGCGGAGCTTGAGGGGCGCCGAATCCGATACGGCCAGCAGCACCAGCGGCGTGGTGGCGCGTTTGCCGGCTTCGATCGCATCGAGCATCGCCACGGTTGCCGATCCATCGCGCCAATCGCAGGCGGTTCTCTGCGCGTAGACAAGCATGCCAAGCCCGTAAGGATAATCGGGGCGCACCCGCATCAATTGTTCGAATGCGGCAATCGCTTCGTCATGCCGGTTCAATTCGACGAGGGCCGAGCCGCACCCATAGAGCGCATCGGGATCGTCGGGCCTCAGTTCCAGCGCCTTCTTGCAGGTTTGAAGTGCCGCTTCGAAATTTCGAAATTGCATGAATACGGTGCCGCGATTGGCGAAACTTTCCGCAGTCCCGGGTGAAACCGCAATCGCGCGATCGAAATTCGCCAAGGCTTCGTCGTAGCGATTGAGTTGAATCAGCGCGAGGCCAAGATTGTTGAGCAGGCCGGAATTATTTGGCTCCAGCCGAAGGGCGCGGTCATAGATTGCCAACGCGTCCATGGCACGCCCGAGTTTGGTCAGGGTGTTGCTCTTGCCGAACAGCGACGCGAAATGATCCGGCTGGGCGGTAAGCCCTTTTTCAAAGCACGCGAGAGCCTCTTCATGGCGCCCCAGAGCGGCAAGCGCATTGCCGCGATTGGCATGGGCATCGGCATAGTCGGGCTTGAGTGTCAGAATACGGTCATAGCAGGCTACAGCGTCCCCGTACCGTCCCAGCGTATGAAGCAGGGCTCCTTTGTTGGTGAGTGCCGCGATGTTGTCGGGTTTGACCGCGAGCGCCGCATCGTAGCCGGCGAGGGCTTCGTCAGAGCGTCCCATGTCGCGCAGGAGATTGGCGCGGTTGTAGAGAATCGCCGCATGGCGCGGATTGGCCGCGACTGCGCGGTCCATCCATTGCAACGCGGACTTATGGCGGCCTTGCTGTGCTTCCAGCACGCCTAGGAAATGCAGCGCGTCGGGCTGATCGGGCATATGCGCAAGAATATCGCGATAAAGGCGTTCGGCCTCTGCGAGGCGTCCCTGGCGGTGCAACGCGATGGCCTCGCGCAGCCGGCTGAGCGCGTCGAAGGCTAGACCTCCGCTCACGGTTCTTGCGCCTCGTGAAGCGCCACGAAATCGACGAGGCCGCGTCGCCTCAGACTCATCAGCGATATTCCCGCCGCAATCAGGCAGATGGCTCCGCTCAGCATGAACGCGTTGCGAACGCCGATAAGATCGGAGATGTAGCCCAGCAACAGCGCGCCGAAGGGCGGCGTACCGAGCGCGCCCATGGCATAGAATGCCATCATGCGGCCGAGCATCGCATCGCCGGAGAGCGTCTGCACCTGGGTATTGCTGGAGACGGCAATGCCGAGATAGGCGAAGCCGGTCGGCACGACGAACAGAAGAGCCGTTAGCATCGAATTCGTATTGGCAAAGACGATCAGGCTCGTGCCCAAAAGCACGGCCATAATGGTCGGTGTCAAGGCGAGATGGCGTTCATGCAGGCGCGACACAAGTATGGCGCCGGATATAGCGCCGACCCCGAAGGCGCTGATGAGATAGCCGAGCGCATCGGCCCCTTGATGCAATATGTCCTGGGTGAATGCCGGCATCAGCGCCAGATAGGAGGTTCCGAAACAGGAACAGACCGCGGAAAGAAAAAGCACCATCCGCAGATGCGGGTGGTGCGTCACATAGAGAAATCCTTGTTTCAGGTCGTCCCAGGCATGGGTGGTCGGGCGGTCGGTGCGCGATTTCGTGCGCATCAGGAAAAGGCTCGTCAGAACTGCGCCATAGGATACCGTGTTCAACAGGAAGCATAAGCCTTCGCCGAGCGCCGCCACAATCACGCCGCCGATGGCCGGTCCCACAGTGCGCGCGAGATTGAAGATCATCGCGTTGAAGGCGATCGCCTGACGCAGATCTTCGCGTCCCACCATTTCCACCGTGAAGGATTGCCGCACGGGCGTTTCCACCGCCGTGATGACACCCAGCACCAGTGCAAGGACGAGAATGGTTCCGATCCCGACATTGTCGGTCAACGTCAGGACGGTGAGGATCGCCGCCTGAACCATGCAAAGCGCGCGCGTGATCATGAAAACGAAGCGCCGGTCGTGACGGTCAGCGATCATGCCGGCAAAGGGCGTGATGAAGAAGATCGGCGCCTGGGCGACGAAGGAAACCAGCCCTAAAAGGAACACCGAATGGGTGAGGCGGTACACCAGCCAGGAAAGCGCAACCGTCTGGACCCAGGCGCCCATCAGGGCCACCCCCTGACCGGCATAGAACAGGCGGTAATTGCGGTGCCGGAATACACGCGGCAACCGCTTCAGCCAGCCGGGCAGGGCAGTCGCGTCTGGCGATGATTCAATGGACATGGGCGAAACGGCATCTCGCACGTGACGGGATGCTAGTAGACCGCGCCGCTTGGGCGGCGCAAGGCCGCCGCCCTAGGCGGCGGCTTCCTTACGGGAAGGCGCAAAACCGGCATTGACCGGCCGAATCGGGAACGACACGCGCACTTGGGTGCCGACGGAGACCTCGCTCTCGAGCGCGATCGTGCCGCCGTGCAACTCGACCAGCCTTTTGGTGATGGCGAGGCCGAGGCCCGTGCCTTCATGGCGGCGCTGGATGCTGGAATCCACCTGGCGGAACAGTTCGAACACCGCCGACACATGCTCTTTGGCGATCCCGATGCCGGTATCCGTGACCGAGAATTGGGCCAGGGCGTCGGTGGCATTAACCTCGATCGTGATGGAGCCGCCATTGGGCGTGAACTTCACTGCGTTGGCCAGCAGATTGATGGCGATCTGCCGCACGGCGCGCTCGTCGGCGGCAAGCCAGACAGGGACCTCGGGAATGACCGTGCGTAGCGCAACACCAGCCTTCTCGGCGGCTGGCGATACGATGGTGAGCGCCCCCTCCACCGTCTCCCGCAAATCAAGCGTCCGGATGTCGAGGACATAGCTCCCGGCCTCGATCTTGGAGAGGTCGAGAATCTCGGAAATCAGCGACAGCAGATGGCGGCCGCTCGCATGGATCGAACCCGCATATTCCGCATATTTGTCCCAAGCATTCTGGCTGTGGCCGAAGACGCCGTCGCGGATCACTTCCGAGAAGCCGAGAATCGCGTTGAGGGGCGTGCGCAATTCGTGACTCATGGTGGCCAGGAATTGCGATTTAAGCCGGCTCGCCGATTCGGCGGATAGTTTCGCCTCGGCCAGCTCGCGCTCGCGTTGCTTCAAGGCGGTGACGTCGGAGAAGGTGAGCACCATGCCTCCGTCGGACAGGCTGCTCGCCGCCAGCAGATACCAGAAACCGCCGAAGGCCATTTCCTGCATCTCGCCAGATTCGGCGAGGCCGCGCAAAATGTCCGGCGAGATGCCGTCAGCCTTCAAGGCCGCAAGAAGATCCCCGAATGGTCCGCCCACGGGCAGGCGCTCGCCGATTGCCGATGCCATGGCCCGCAAAGCCGAATTGCCGCTCACCAGGTGCAGATGGGAATCCACCAGGGCCACGGCACAGGGGGCGGCATCCATCGCTTCGATTAAGCGGCGTTCGGCGCGCCGTGCCGCATCGCGCGCGACGACTTCGCGCGTGACGTCGCGGCCCGTGCCGCGGTAGCCGCGGAAGTTTCCCTCCAGATCGAAAACCGGCTTGCCGCTCACCGCGACATAGATCATTTCGCCGTTGGCATCCTGCATATCGAGCCGCAGGCGAAAACGTTGCCGCGCCGAAAGGTTCTGGCGAAGCGAACGCCAGCCATCCTCGACGACGCCGGGCGGCGGCAAACCGTCCGGCCCAGGCATCAAGAGCGCCGACAGGCGTGGCACAAGTTCGGACTCGACTGCGGAACTGACCTCGACATGCTTCAGCGTCTGGTCCATTTCCCAGAAGCCGTCGGAGGAGGCTTCGGCGAAATCCTGGAACCGCATCCGGCTTTCCATGATCTCGCGCTGCGCCCGCACGCGTTCCGAAATGTCGCGCACCATCCAGAGCTGGCGCTTGCCGCCGGACATTTCCAGATCGGCGCAGGAAAACTCGATGGGAAAGCTGCGCCCGTCCAACGCCGCGCCGGAAAGTTCGGGCAGAGGCCCTTGTGCGTAATCTCCGCTTGCGATCTTGAGCGCCTCTTGGCCCAAGAGTGCGCTGATCGATGCGCCAGCAAGACCACCTGCTTGTGCACCAAATTGCTTTTCGGCCGCTGCATTGGCGATCACGATTTCACCGTTGTGACGAATGACGAGCATTCCGTCCGAAGAATTGTCGAGGATCGCGGCAAGTACCGTATCGTGTTCGCGCTTGGCCTGCTCGTTCGCGGTCTTGAGCTCGTCCTCCATGAGGGTCGCGGCGCGGTCATTCAGGCGTCGCTCGCGGTCGAATTCGGCATAGGTCTGATCGACGATTGCGATGAACGCCTCGACGTCGACGCCCGTGCCGTCCTTCTTCGCGGCGGCGCGCAATTGCCGGGTAAGAAGTTTATGCACCGGTGCTCTCGCAGAAGACGGTGATCGTCATCGTCTGATTATGGAGCTCCGCGCAATTGGTGGCAGCGTGCGGAGACACCTCGCCATAGGAGTAGAAGCCAGTCAGTACCGTCCCTTCGCCGAAGACATCCCGGACGGCTTCCACCTCTTCGCAAATTCGCTGACCGAGCAACAATTTGCGTCCGATGCAGCTCACGAGGACCGCAACGTGGTCGCCGGATCTGGGGAGCGTTGCCTGATAGGCGGCATCGGCCGCTCCTTCCACCAGCCTGTCGAAATTGCCGCGCATCAATTGTGCGCTGAAGCCTTCGGGCATGTCGCCCGCAAAGGTCATGGTGTGGTCTTCTTCGCTGACGGCAACAATGGTGCGGGTCAATGCCTCATCCGCGCAATCAGGTGGATACACTTTCAGCGGAAAGAGAAGCGCGCTTCCGGGCAGTTTCTGGGCGTCGTCGCCGAGATAATGCTTGTAAAGGTCGAGCGCCGGCTTTCCGTCAAGCTCATATAGCACATTGCCTTTGGAGCGTGTGATGCGGCGTTCTGGACCGAACTCGTCCCATCCACCGGCGCTGCCATGCCCGACCGCAATGGCATTGCCATAGAAGCCGATGGCCGCAACGCGGCCCGGCGTCGGTGTCCCGTTCAGGCCGACATAGGTGGTTCCAAAGCGCGGTCCATCGCCGGCAAGTCCGCCTGTGATCACCACCTTAGCTCCCACGCAGGCGCGAATGCCCCGCACCAGCTCGCTGCCATTCACGCGCGTACCGTCGGACAGTACGAAAATCATTTTCAGGTCTGGCGCCGACAGGTTTTTGCCGATCTGTTGACCAGCTTCAAAGGACGCCGCTGCCGCATCGACCATCGCTTCGGCGGCGCGCAAAGCCGTGCGCGCGAAGGAAAGCGCCGTCACGGAAAGGCTTTCGTCGAGGACATCCGAGCCGTGAATCTCTCCGCCCGTGCTGCAGCCAAGCACAATGGCGCCGGGATGGCGCGCTGAAAGTTCCTGCCACAGGCCGTTATCGGTAATGGTCCGTGCGCCACCGAAGGCCAACAGCAGATCCGCTGGACCCCCCATATGTCCCGTCCAACCCTGCTGTGCCGTCCATAGAGCTTGTTGCGCACGCATGGCACGATCCCCCCGTTAGCTGGCGCGCTTTTTTTCGCAGACTTCACTTAAAATAGAGCTACGACTTTAACGCCGAGTTTCGGCGGGGTTTCCAATCGGTAAAGAAAATCTCTGCAAAGCCAAGCAAACCGCTCGGATCAGCCGGCAATAAGAATATGCACGGCGCGCGGTCCATGCGCGCCCAATTCAATGGTTTGCTCGATATCGGCGGTGCGCGAAGGCCCGGTAACAAGGTTAAGAGTCGCCGGCATACGGCCCTCAGCCGATAGCAACGCAATAATGTCTTCGAAACGCGGCAGGATGGAACTGCGCCGCAGCAGCACGAATTCGCGCCCGGGCCTGAAATGCCAGGACGAGGCGCTTTGCGGCCCGGACAAGAACACCAAAGTTCCCGTCTCCGCGATGCCGTAATCGGCACCCGAAAACGCATTGTCGTCGCCGCTCGGTAGCCCCTGGACCACAGCGAGCCCGGGCGCGCGCTGCCACGAAAGTGCGTTTAGCGGCGAATGTGCCGGAAGGTGCAGACGCGGTGCGAGCCCGGCGCCGGTCAGGATCGCAAGAATGGCTTCTGGCGCCTCCTCCGGCGCGGCGATCTCATGGACGTCGGCGACGCTTGCTTTGGACTTGCCTATGAAATGGGCAGCCGCATCGGCCGTCCAGGCAGGCAGAATATAATCCGGCACCGGTTTCATCGCGCCACGCCTTCTGGCAAGGGATTGCAGGATGGAATCGCGGCCGGTGCTCATGGCTTGCAGTTCCCTCGGCGTTTGCGCCATTCAGACTGAAAGCTTGCCGCCGCGGGCTTCGCCAGATCGCGCGCGGTGAACCACCCCGAAAGCATGGGCAGCGAACGCAGCCGGGGCTGGGCTCCGGCGAGCAGGCGCAGCATTCGTGCCGCGACGCCGGTTCCCATCTGGTACAGGCGCGGACGCCGCGCCACCCAGGCCCACAACTTCAGGCCGGTCCCGAAGGAGGATGAAGGGATGCCACGCGAAAAAGCCTGGTTGCGCCAATGGCGCATGATGCGCGTGAGTGGAATCTTCACCGGGCAGACCGTCTCGCAGCGGCCGCAGAAACTCGACGCATTGGGAAGATCATAGGTTTTCGCGAGCCCATCGAGCCCGGGATCGAGCGCGGCACCGAGCGGACCTGGATAGGTCGCGCCATAGGCGTGGCCGCCGATCGCGCCATACACCGGGCAGTGATTCATGCAGGCACCGCAGCGAATGCATTGGAGCACTTCCTGCGCCGGGCTGCCGAGCAATCCGCTGCGGCCATTGTCGAGCAGCACGACATGAAAATTCTGCGGCCCATCCGCATCGTTCGCGCGCTTGGGTCCGCTCATGAAGCTGACATAGGAGGTGATCTCCTGGCCTGTAGCCGAACGCGTCAGCAGGCGCAGCAGAATGGAAGCATCGGCGAGCTGCGGCACGATTTTTTCGATCCCCGTGACCACAATATGCGTGCGCGGCAGAAGGCGCGTGAGATCGCCATTGCCTTCATTCGTGACGATGATTGCGGTTCCGGTCTCAGCGACCAGGAAATTGGCGCCGGTGATGCCGGCATCCGCAGCTTCGAAATGTCGCCGCAGCACCGCGCGCGCTTCGGCGACAAGGGCCGGGCGGTCGTCCAGAAGACGGGCGGGCGGCAGCGCTTCGTGCGCTTTGCGGAAGCTTTCCTCCACATCGCTGCGCCGCAAATGGAACGCGGGTGCCACGATATGACTCGGCCGTTCGTTGCGCAGCTGGATGATGTATTCGCCGAGGTCCGTTTCAATCGGCGTGATGCCGTTGGCCGCGAGATGCGGGTTCAGCTCGATCTCTTCGGTCACCATGGATTTTCCCTTGGTGACGGTTTTGGCGCCGCTGTCCTTCAGGATGCGGGTGATGATCTCGCGGCCCTCGGCGGCGTCGCGCGCCCAATGGACATGCCCACCCGCCGCCTGAACCTGCGCTTCGAATTGCAGCAGCAAAGTATCCAGCTGCGAGAGCGCCGAATCGCGGATGGCGCGTCCCTGTTCGCGCAGGTTTTCGAACGGGATGGGATAGGCTGCAAACGCCGCTGCGCGCTTGAGTTGGAAACCTTCCTTCAAATGGGTGAGCGCGCCCTGCAGCCGTTCATTACGGAGCGCGGCGCGGGCAGCTTGGGGAAAATTACGCGCGTCCGTGGTCACGCGGGGTCCTCGCCGATGGCAGGCCCGTCCGCCATGCCGGCGAGCACTTCGGCGGCGTGACGAACGCGTATCTTTCCGCCCTGACGCGAGAGCCGCCCGGCCAGATGCAGCAGGCAGCCGAGATCGCCGGCCAGAATCATGTCCGCGCCGGTGGCTTTGGCGTCCGCGATCTTGTCGTCGGCCATGCGGGCGGAGACTTCCGGATATTTGACCGAGAAGAATCCGCCAAAGCCGCAGCAGGTTTCTTTTTCTGTGAGATCGTGCACGTCGAGCCCCTGCACCGATTTCAGCAGCAGGCGCGGTTCGGGGCCGCTTCCCATCTCACGCAAGGACGAACAGGAATCGTGATAGGCCGCCCGGCCCTTGCAGATCGCCGCAATGCTTTTCAACCCGCGCACATTCACCAGGAACGACAGCAATTCGTGGGTTTTGGCCGCCAGCCGTTCGGCCCGCGGACCCCAGACGGCATCGTCTTTCAACAGTCTCGGATAATGAACCTTGACCATTCCGCCGCAAGACCCCGACGGCACGACCACATAATCGAACGGCTCGAATGTCGCGATCATCTGCCGTGCTAACGCCGCGGCGTCCTTTTCATCGCCCGCATTGTAGGCCGGCTGGCCGCAGCAGCTTTGCGTCGGCACTTCCACCTCGCAGCCGGCAAGCTCCAGAAGTTTCACTGCCGCAAAGCCGATCTCGGGCCGAAACATGTCGGCGAGGCAGGTCACCAGCAGACCGACACGCGGACGCGCGTTCATGTAGACTTCCGCGCGGACCGTTTCCGGGACGGCCGCTTGCCGCGGATCTTCGCGTCCGGCAGGCTCGCGCCCAGCGCGTAGGTTGCCTTGCGCAAATGTTCCATGATGTCTTTGCGGTCCAACTTTTCCAGCTCCTTGTACGGAATGATTTCGCCGACGCGAACGTGAATCTCGCTTCCGATCTTGTCATACACTTCTTTGAAGAAGAGCGAGAGCCTGAGCGTCAGGCTGATATGGCTGGCGATCTGAAACAGGCGGCTGTTTTGCCCGGCGAAATAAACCGGTACCACGGGCGCCTTGGCCGAAACAATGAGCCGGGCGGTGAAGTTCTTCCATTCGGCATCGACGGCACGCCGGCTCCAGGGCTTGGGGGCCGTGGAGGCTCCACCCGCGGGAAAAACCACCAGGCAGCCGCCTTTGACCAAATGCGCCTTGGCCGTCGCCCGCGATTTCAAATTGGTGCCGAGCGCCTCCTTGGTTTCGGCGAAATCGATCGGCAGCAAATGGGCGCGGATTTCGTCGGCCTGATAGAGGACGCTGTTGGTCAACACCAGGAAATCGTCCCGCACCTTGGAAGTGAGATAGGAAATGATCAGCCCGTCGAGCACGCCGAAGGGATGGTTCGCGACGATGACGAGCGGTCCGGTGCGCGGCAGCCGCGCCAGGGCGTCCTCGTTGCAGACGACCTTAAGCTCCAACCTTCGGATCGAGGCGGCCCAGAAATTTTCGCCCGGCGACGGATGGGTGCGGTGTTCGTCATAAAGGCGTTTCAGATAGGGCTGCCCGGTCATCCGTTCGATGACGCGGATGAGAAGCCGCTTCAGCCGGGGATCGTCTGGGGTGGCGTAGGAAAAATTATCGATACGGTTGGATGGCGGCATGAGTTCGAGAATCGCAGTTTTGGACCCCGACTGAAAGCCTAGTCCCGCTTCAGAGCGGCGAAACCGAGCGCCACCCAGCCCGCCAGAAGAGACATACCGCCCAAAGGCGTCGCCAGCACCAGAGCCGTGGAATCGGCCAGGACCAGGAAATAGAGCGAACCTGAAAAGAGCACCACGCCCAAAGTGAACAGCCCCGCCGCGATGGCAGCCCGCGGTGCGGCCGGCCCGCGCACCAACGCGCAGGCGACAATCGCGAGCGCATGGGTCAGATGATATTGCGCGCCGGTCTGAAATATCGCGAGCGCGCGCGCAGGCACGCGCGGTTCCAGCCCGTGGGCCGCGAAAGCGCCCGCCGCGACCGCCAGGAACCCGTTTACCCCGCCGATCAGCAGCCATTTGTTCATCGGGCCATGCTGAGGCTTCACGAAGCTGTCCGCAACGGGCTTAACCGGCTTGCAAAGCCCGCCCAAACGCGCGACTTACCCCGCCCATGACCCTTTACGTAACCGCGTCCGACGGCACGGATATCGCTTATGATTGCACCGGCGAAGGACCGCCCGTCGTACTGATCCATGGCTTCGGGGCCAACCGCGCCATCACCTGGGCCAACACAAACTGGAACCAGACCATTCTGCGCGCCGGCCACACGCTGATCGCCATCGATTGCCGCGGCCACGGCGAAAGCCAGAAACCCCATGACCCCGCCGATTATGACGAAGGCCGCATGGCGATGGACATCATCGCCGTGTTAGCAGCGCTGGAAATTCCCGAAGTCGATGTGGTGGGCTATTCCATGGGTGCGCAGCTGGCGATCCGGCTGATGCATGATGCGCCGGGCCGGGTGGGCCGCGCCGTTCTTGGGGGCCTCGGCGGGAATTATTTCCAGGATGACCCGAGCCGGACGGAAGCCATCGCCAAGGGACTTCTCGCGAAAGACCCAGCGAAAATCACCGATCCCGCGGCGCGGGAATTCCGCACCTTTTGCGAAAAGGCCGGCGATGATCTTGCCGCCATGGCCGCCTGCATTCGCCGGCCGCGGCGAAGCTTCTCGCCCGACGAGCTGCGCGCCCTGCCGCAAAAGGTGCTTATCGTTTGCGGCGAACTGGACGAGATGACGGGCTCGCCCGAACCCTTGGCGCGCTGCTTCATCGATGCCACCACGCTGATCATCCCTAAACGCAATCATCATTCGACGGTCGGCGACCGCAGCTTCAAGGATGCGGCAGTGGCTTTCCTGGCGAAATAACGGACGGAAAACAACCATGGCAGAATTCGATTGGGCCGATCCTCTTTTGCTCGAGCAGGAGCTTTCTGACGACGAGCGCATGGTGCGCGACAATGCGCGCCGTTTCTGTCAGGCGGAACTAGCCCCTCGCGTGCGTGAGGATTTCCGTCATGAAAATTTCGACCGCCGGTTGATGAAGACCATGGGAGAGATGGGCTTCCTCGGCGCCACGCTGCCCGAGGAAGAGGGCGGGGCGGGGCTGAACAATGTCGCCTATGGGTTGATCGCGCGCGAGGTCGAACGCGTCGATTCCGGTTATCGCTCGCTTCTGAGCGTGCAGAGCGCGCTGGTGATGTATCCCATCCACGCCTATGGCACGCCGGAGCAGAAAAAGAAATTTCTGCCCAAGCTGGCCAAGGGCGAGTTGCTCGGCTGTTTCGGCCTGACCGAGCCCAATCATGGCTCCGATCCCGGCTCCATGATCACGCGCGCCACCAAAGTGACCGGCGGGTTTCGGCTCAACGGTGCCAAGACCTGGATCACCAATTCACCGCATGCCGATGTCGCTGTGGTATGGGCCAAGGCCGATGACGGACGTATCCGCGGCTTTCTGATCGAACGCGGCGCCAAGGGATTTTCCACGCCCAAGATCGAGGGCAAGTTTTCCCTCCGCTGTTCGCCGACCGGTGAAATCGTGCTTCAAGATTGTTTCGTTCCGGAAGAAAACATGTTCCCGGAGGTGAAGGGATTGGCCGGTCCGTTCGGCTGTCTCAACAAAGCGCGTTTCGGCATCGTGTGGGGCGCGATGGGGGCCGCCGAATTCTGCTGGCACGCGGCGCGCCAATATACGCTCGACCGCATCCAATTCGGCCGGCCGCTTGCCGCCACGCAGCTCGTGCAGAAGAAGCTCGCGGATATGCAGACCGAAATCACGCTAGGACTTTTCGGCGCCCTGCGTCTGGGCCGGCTGGTGGATCAGGGCAAAGGAACGCCCGAAATGATTTCCCTGATGAAGCGCAACAATTGCGGCAAGGCGCTCGACATTGCGCGGGTGGCGCGCGACATGCATGGTGGCAATGGTGTGGCCGACGAATACAACGTCATTCGGCATGTGCTGAATCTGGAGGCTGTCAACACCTACGAAGGCACTCACGACATCCACGCATTGGTCTTGGGGCGTGCGCAGACGGGCATCCAGGCGTTCAACTGAGGCAGCGTTTCTATTTGTCGCGGAACACGACGAAACCGGCCCAGCCGAAAGCGAACGCCATCAGCACGGCAACGAAGCCATAGGCGAATGAAGCCTGATAGGCGTAGTTGTAGACCCGCCGTTCGAAGCCGCTTTTGTCAATGAAGAGGGGCGAGGATTGCGCGCTCACAACCGTTCCGTTCTGGAAAAGATAGGCCTCGGCCCGGTATTCGCCGGGCGGCACGGAAGCCGGGACTGGGATGCGGGCGCGGAATAGGGTGCGGCTCAAGAATTCGATCCCGGTGGGGCTTTCCCAATAGAGATGCTCGCGCTTGCGGTCGCGAATGGCCGCGGCGCGGAAGGCCGCCGCTTCATCGGGCTTCATGCCGCCTATCGTCCCTGACTCAAGATTGAGCGTGCCCAGCCGGAATCGCTGCTGGGTCGCAATCGAGGCGATGTCATCGAGCGGGCGCGTGCTCGCGAGGAAATAATAGCCGGGAAGTCCGGTGAACACGGTCTGCGCGCGGTTCACCCAGATGCCAAGGATTCGCGCCTTGCGCCGTACCGTCATGTCGACCTGCGGTCCGCGAATGACGATGACCAGGTCCTGATCCTTGGCCGGGCCGGCTTCCTCGGTCGGTTCGATGGCGCCGAAAAGAACGATGTCGGTGCCGGTGAAATTGGACGTTATCTGAATCAGATCGGTGGACAGGCCCGAGACGAGATCGTCGGCTTTGACCGGTCCGGAAACGGACAGCAGGAAAAAGCAGATTGCGGCGACAACCCACCCCGCACGCTGCCGCTCTGCTCCCGCGATCATGGCGTACCTGCGACGATGGAGTAGATGTCGCTTGGCGTAACGACAAGGCCGACGAAGAGCCTGATCGCCACCGCCACCACCAGAATCGCCAGCAGTGCCCGCAATTGTTCGCCGCGCAATTGCGAGCCCAGGCGCACGCCGAATTGCACACCGACCACGCCGCCCAGCACGAGCAGAAACGCCAACACGATATCCACCGTCTGATCGCTCGTGGCGTGCAGGATGGTCGTCGCAGCGGTGACGAAGAGAATCTGGAACTGCGAAGTGCCGATCACAACGTTGGTCGGCATGCGCAAGAGATAGATCATCGCCGGCACCATGATGAAGCCGCCGCCCACGCCCATGATCGCCGTGAGCACGCCTACGAGCACGCCGAGGACCAGGGGCGGAATGATGCTGATATAAAGCTTGGAACGGCGGAACCGCATTTTGAACGGGAGACCATGGATCCAGCTGTGCTGGCCCGTTCTCACCGCCGCCGGCGCTTCACCCTTTCGCGCCGCCCGCATGGTGCGGATGCTCTCGTTCAGCATCAACCCGCCGATGGACCCGAGCAGCACGACATAGCTTCCCGTGACCACCAGTTCGATCTGGCCGAGTTGTTGCAGGATGCGGAACACATAGACTCCTGCGGCGGAGCCGAGCAGGCCGCCGCCGAGCAGCATGAGCCCCATTTTCGCATCGACGCCTTGGCGCCGCCATTGTGCGAGCGCGCCGGACAGCGAGGATGCCGTGATGTGGCTGGCCTGCGTTGCCACCGCGATGCCGGGGGGAATGCCGTAGAACACCAGAAGGGGCGTCATCAGGAAGCCGCCGCCCACGCCGAACATGCCGGACAGGAAGCCGACCGCCGCGCCCATGGCGAGGATCATGGCCCAATTGACCGACAGCTCGGCGACCGGGAGGTAAACTTCCATGCTTGGAACCGCGAAAGTCGCAAAACGTCAAATCGAAAAATCAGAATACGCCGATTTGCCGATTTCCAGCCTCTGATAGCTGATTTGCGTGGGGGCCGTCAGCCGTTATTGGCAGCAATATCGATGGGGCGTGGCTTGTAGGCTTTGGCGGCATCATCCGCCGCCTTGCGGTCCGCGGGCGTGATCTGGTTGGTCAATGCTTCGAGTCGTGCCTTGGACTCCGCATCCCCGGAAGCCGCCGCGATCGCGTACCATTTATAGGCTTCGGCAAGGGATTCCTTCACGCCCAGCCCGCGCTCATAGAGCACGGCAAGATTGAATTGCGAATCGGTGAGCCCCAGCTCGGCTGCGTCTTTGAACCAGCGGGCTGCCTCCTGGAAGTTCTTCTCCGTGCCGGTGCCGTCGGCATAGACGACAGCAAGATTGTGCATCGCCCGGCGATTGCCGTGACTCGCGGCTTCGCCATACCAGCGCAAGGCCTGATGGGCATCGGTGGGGACACCGCGGCCGCGTTCATAGAGCGTGCCGAGCCGGTATTGCGCCACAGCCTGGCCGGCTTCGGCGGCTTTCTGCAACCAAAAGGCGGCCTCCGTCTCATTGGCGGGAACGCCGTCCCCGTCGGCATATTTCAGACCGAGCGACATTTCGGCCATGGCATCGCCGGTATTGGCCCTGGCCATAAGCTGCGCCAGCGATGATGTGCCGGCATCGCCGAAAGCAAAGACCGACGCGGCGGCGATTCTGCTCGTGGCGGCGTTGGCGGCGGGCGCGTTGGTATCGGCGGGCTGCTGGGGCGCGGGAAAGATCGACGGTGCCGCGGTCGTGGCAGATGCCTCGCCGATGCCGGACTTCGGGACATCGAGCGCAATCAGATTCGTCGAATTGGGCGTGAGCGCGCTCGCGCGGCTCTGGCTGTTGCGGGTCAGCATCGCGCCGGCCGCCAACAGCAGAACGACCAGGAAGCCCGCAGCAAGAGCCCGAGCTGTGCGGCGATGCTGGTCGCTCCGGGCTCCATCCGGAACATGGATTTGAGAACGCATGCTGAAGCGGTCGCCGTCCGCTTCCGCGATCGGCCGCGCGGCGCGGCGCGCATGCGCCAGATAATTCTCAGTGGAAACATGGACGGGTTGTGCCGGCGCGACCGCTTGGCTCTCCTCCGCGGCCGGAGGTGTCACATCGCTGTTCCCCACAAAAAGCGGTGAGTCC
>DATLVC010000089.1:0-3304 GCA_035577685.1 Micropepsaceae bacterium
TCAGGGTCTTGGGGACCCAGCCCTGGCGGGCCAGACCGCCCGGTGCGCCCATTTCGATCGCCCATTGTTCCTGCGCGCCTTGCGCATTGGCGACATTCATCAGGATCCAGCTATGCGGGTTGGTCCACTGGAATTCTTTCACCGTGCCTTCCAGCGTCGCCTTCTTGTCGGCGTCGAACATCGCGAAGGAATGATGCGCGAAAGCCGGAATTGCGTACATGGCAAGCGCTGCGCCGGCCAGGCCAAGAGCTTTGAATTTCATTTGAAATCTCCTCGTTATTGCCACCCCAAAAATCAGACCACGCATTCAATCACCGGCCTGACCTTGTTGCTGATCATATAACATTCCGGCCTCACGAAAAAAAGAGGCAGCGCCTACGCCACGCCGTGGGAGGACTCCCAAAAAATCCCATTTTTTATAATATTTTCAAATATTTGCTTAGAAAGCTCTTTGCACAGAACGCAATATTCCGCGCTTTTTTCGAGCACACATGCCAGCGGGCGGGCGGCTTCTGATTGCGCGGTGCTGCATGGCGCAGGAAGCGCCGCCATGTCGCGCGGAGCATCTTGCCGCATGGGGCCGATCATGAGCAAAATGATGGCGGCTGGCATATTCCGGCAGGGCAGGCGGCTTAAGGGCACAGCAATCACGTCATGGCCAACTTTGATCACTCCAGTTCCCGCTCCGGCTTCGGTTCGCAGCGGGCGACAGTAAAATGGTTTAATGCAACCAAGGGCTTTGGTTTCGTCACTTTAGACGATGGTTCGGATGCATTCTGTCATGCGTCCGCACTGGCAAATCTTCCCACCGCAGAATTGCCGCAAGGCGCGACGGTGTTCTGCGAAGTGGCGCACGGTCAGCGCGGCATGCAGGTCACCACGGTCTTCAGTGTCGATCTTTCGACGGCAGAGGCACCGCCATCGCGCGGACCCGGCGGACCGCGACCGCAACGGGGCCCACGCGAATCGGGCGGCTCCGGTCCGATGGGCGACGGACATGTGAAGTTCTTTAACGAGCAGAAGGGCTTTGGATTCGTCGTGCCGGAAACCGGGGGAACGGACGTCTACGTGCACGCAAGCGCGCTCAGACGCTCGGGGATTCCAACATTGATGCCCGAACAGCGCGTGCGCTTCTCCACGCGCCAAGGCGTCAAGGGCGTCGAAGTCGACCGCATCGAATTGGCGTAATTGACGCGGGTATACGCTGGATCGGGCGCGGCTATCGTGCGCGCACAGCGGAGGTTTTGTCGACGGCGACCGTGCCGCCTTTCATCACCCAGCTGACCTTGTTGAGCACCACCGAAATATCGGCAAGCGGATCGCCATCAACAGCAACGATGTCTGCGGTATAGCCCGGCGCAATCGCGCCCAGACTGGTTTCCATTCCAAGCATCTGCGCCGGCAGGATGGTCGCCGATTGCAACGCCTGTTCGTTGGTCATGCCGAATTTCACGAACCAGTTGAGCTCCTGCATGTTCAGCCCGAAGGCCGTATACACGGCATCCGAACCGATCAGCATGCGCGCGCCGGCGCGAAAGGCCTTCCCGGCGGTCACGAAATTGCGCTCGATGAAATTGCGCAAATTCGCCTTCGCCTCCGGGGAGAATTTGTAAACATCGTCCGCACGGTCGAGATAATGCTGATTGTGGTTGATGGTTGGGATGTACCAGATGTTCCTGCGTACAAGCTCGGCGATCGTCG
Organism: Micropepsaceae bacterium; assembly: GCA_035577685.1. GTDB lineage: Bacteria > Pseudomonadota > Alphaproteobacteria > Micropepsales > Micropepsaceae > CAIYRG01. Next base: position 1,702 of record DATLVC010000089.1, read on the forward strand.
CATCATCCATATCGGTGGCGTGTTCGAGCGTGTCGGTGCCGGCGCGGATCGCGTCTTTGGCGCCTACCGGGCCATAGGAGTGGACCGCCACTTTCTTGCCCGTCGCATGCGCCGTGTCGATGATCGCCTTCATCTCGTCATAGGTGATCGTCTCATCGCCGGAGACATCGTCCGCGCCGCCGGTCGAGCCATAGACCTTCACCCAGTCCGCGCCGCTCGCGATAATCGCCTTCGTGAGATTGGCCGCCTCCGCGACAAAATCCGTGACGCCCGGACGGTGTATCGCCGCCTGGCGGATGCCCGGACCCGAGACGAACATGCGCGGCCCCACCACCGCGCCGCGGTTGATCAGATCGCGCAGCGCCAGATCGGCGCCGTCGAATCCGGTCAGATCGCGCACCGTGGTGACGCCCGCCTCCAGCGTCTTTTTCGCATTCTCCTGCGCGAAGAATACGGTCAGCGCGACATGACGCGGCGGCTGATGTAAGGGCGTCGTTCCGGCCGAACGATCCCAATAAAACGTCATATGGGTGTGGGAATCGATCAGTCCGGGAATGCCCGTGTAGCGGGAGAGATCGATGCTTTCGGCGCCTGCCGGAATCCGGCCATTCGCGGTGACGCTTTGGATCTTGTCGCCATCGACGACCACAACGGCATTGGCGATGACGCGATGCCCGTCCCACAATTTTCCGAATCGGATCGCCTTGGTCGCGGCTTCAGCATCGAGCGAAGCGGCAAGCAGACACGCGAGGACCAAAGCGCCGAGCCGAAACATTGTCGCCCCTTTATTCCGCTGCGCCGCCGGCGGCAACGCGCAGCTTCGGATCGCTGGGGGCGGCCCCGCGCAAATTCTCCGGATCGCCCTCCACCGCCTGAAGCCGTTCGCGCACCTCGTCGGCTTCTTTTTGCCGGTTCCACATCGCCGCATAAGCACCGCCGCGCGCGACCAACTCGCCATGCCGGCCCCGTTCCACGATCTGGCCGCGGTCGAGCACCAAGATCTCGTCGGCATCGATGATCGTCGACAGCCGGTGCGCAATCACCAGCGTGGTGCGGTTCTTCGACACCAGCTTCAACGAGGACTGGATTTCGCGTTCGGTATGGGTGTCGAGCGCCGAAGTCGCCTCATCCAGCAAAAGGATCGGCGGGTTCTTCAACAGCGTGCGCGCGATGGCAACGCGCTGTTTCTCGCCGCCCGAAAGCTTCAACCCGCGTTCGCCGACCATGCTTTCGTAACCGGCTGGCAATTCCCGGATGATGGGGTCGATCTGCGCCAGGCGGGCGGCTTCCAGAATGTCGGCCTCGCTCGCGCCGATGCGGCCATAGCCGATATTGTAGCGGATGGTGTCGTTGAACAGCACCGTATCCTGCGGAACGATGCCGATGGCCGCGCGCAACGACGTCTGCGTCACATCGCGGATGTCCTGACCGTCGATGGTCACGCTGCCGGATTCGATGTCGTAGAAGCGATACAGGATTCGCGAAATCGTCGACTTGCCCGCACCCGTCGGCCCCACCACGGCGACGGTCTTTCCCGCAGGCACGCGGAAGCTGACGCCCTTCAGGATGATGCGGTCGCGGTCATAGGCAAAGACGACATTAT
>DATLVC010000090.1:0-11349 GCA_035577685.1 Micropepsaceae bacterium
CAAAAGTATAGAAGCCGTCGAGATCCTTCAGGCTCGCTTCGAGTGCCTGTTTCAGACTCGCACCTTCGCTCATGCGCCACGTCAAATAGCCGGCTGCCACTTCCGAATCATTGTCCGTCTCGAAGGCGAGGCCCTCATGCCGCAATTTGCGGCGCACATCATTGTGGTTGGACAGCGAACCATTGTGGACAAGGCACTGATCGAGCCCGGTCGAAAACGGATGCGCGCCATCGGTGGTCACCGATGATTCCGTTGCCATGCGCGTGTGCCCGATGGCATGGGTGCCGCTCATCGCCGCGAGCCCGAAGCGACGCGCGACGCTTTCGGGCCGGCCGACTTCCTTATAAAGCTCCATGCGACGGCCGACGCCGACGACGCGAATTTCAGGACGCGTCTCCTCGATCCATTTTCGGATTTCAGGCTCGGCCGCCGCGGGAATCGAGAGCACGGCGTGGGTGTCGCGCACCACGATCTCGGCGGGCAGAGCAAACGCCGTTTCGATCTCACCGATCAGTTCGGCAATATCGGGGAGTTGATCAGTGAGGCGAACCGTCAATTTCACCCGGCTCGGATCGCTCTCGTTGTAAAGGGCAAATCCGGCGCTGTCCGGGCCGCGATCGCTCATCACGTCCAGCATCGCTGTCAACAGGGCGCCGAGTTTGGGTTCCAGCGCGGCATTTTTCAGGAAGAGGCCGACAATGCCGCACATCTCTTATTGCCGCTTCTGTTTGACGCGAAAAAGCGATAGCGCGGCAGAAAGGATGCCGTCAACTGTAAAGAAAATAATATTCCTATAAAGAAAATATAAATGGCCGTTTGCGGCCGTTTCGAGCCCGGCTAGGCGGGGGCGCCGCGATACATGATGATGGACAGATAGGTCATCGGGCGAACCACCAGCGTCTCCGGCCCATGCAGCGCGCCCGAATCGAAAAGAAGCGCATCGCCGGGTTTCAGATGATAGGTCTGATCGGCGTGGCGATAGATCACCTCGCCGCTCAGCATGTAGATGAATTCCACGCCGGCGTGGCGGAAGCCGGTATAGGGCGCGGCCTCCTCGCGCAGCGTAATCATGTAGGGCTCGACCATGATTTCGCCGCCGAGAGCATGCCCCAGCAGCTGATAGACGTGCCCCACCTTGGTGCCGCGCCGCTCGATGACGACACCCTGCCCGGCCCGCACGAAGGAACAATCGCGCTTCTCCTCGAAAGTGGAGAACAAGGTCGTGATCGGAACATTCAGCGCCACCGCAAGCGCCTGCAAAGTCGAAAGCGATGGTGAAATCTGACCGTTCTCTATCTTGGATAGCATGCCGCTCGAGATGGATGCCGCATTCGCGAGATCGGTCACCGACAAATGAAACCGCCGGCGCAGTTCGCGGATTTGCGTCCCGATCGCCCGTTCGAGCGTTCGCTCCGCTACCGCGGGAGCGCCCGAGCCGGTCGTCAATTCGGCAAGCACCGGCGTCACGTCCGACGCGGCTCCCTTTGGTGGCATTTCTCCACCTCCCAAATTCACATGCTGACATTTTGCGGGATTCGAGCATGGGTGTCGAGGTGGCCATCCTCGGCGCTTTGGCGGCCATTTTGCGCCTCGCGCGCCAACGCCCAGCGGAGTTTGGCGGTGCGATATGCGTCGGGAATGGACATGGCGTAGATGAAAAGCCCGCCTGCCAGCCGGCCGGCGAAACTTTGCGCGGGCGTCGTCAGATTCCAGGTGACGAATGCCAGCGAGATCATGAAGAGCTGCAAGGTGAGCCCGCGACGGGCGCGGCCGCAAACCACGTGACCGAATCCCGGGAGTAGAATCGCAATGGCCAGCACGACATGGGGATGTAGGGGCCTGCGAGACGGCGACGCGAGCAGCGGCGATGACATTTGGGCCGCTCCCATCACGCCACCAATCGTTCCGCTTCAGGCACAGCGAGAGAGTCGGCAACGCGAATCGCCGCATCGAGCAGAGATTTGGCCAGTTCGGAATCGAGTAACGCTTCGGCGAATTTGGCCTGGCGCAGCACGAGATAATGCGCGCGGTCCGCCTGCCAAATCTGACGGACCAGGCGGATCCCTCGCGGTGTGACCAGCAATTCCTTCATTTGCGGATCGTCGAAAAGCGAAATGTGCGGTGCCATCAATTCCGCAGGCGGCATAGCATCGGGATCATCGCTGCAGAAAAGCGCATCCTGCGGCCATTCCGCAGGCAGCGGCAGACGATGTTCCAACTCCCCGCTCGGCGAATAGAATTCCACCCCGCGTGGACGCGCGATGAAATCGAAGACGCCGTCATAGGGCAAACGGCAGATCACCGTGACTTTCAGCCAGAGCGAAGGGATTTTCCGCCAGGCCATGTCGTCGACAATCGGTTCGAGACGCACCGCATAACCGCGATAGGCGGCGCTCATAACGGGATAGAGAAGGCCCTCTTGTGTCACGCGATAGGAGTCAAACAGGTGCAGGCAGCCTGAGAAGAACGACCCGCGATGAACACGCACCCGGTCGCGCTCGCGGCGATGGAGCAGAATAAGTGCTCCAACCCCCACGACGAACAATAGGAGTTCCGCATATTCGCGCAACGCGGCCCAAGCCATGGTTCAATATCCCTGCGGCCGGGGCCATGCCATGGTGAATTGCGCGCCACGGCGGACATAGCGGTAGCGGTAGAAGGCGAACCACACCGAGGCGATGATGTAAAAGGCCATCATCGCGAGCAATTGCCGGCCATAGCCGAGATAGACCGCGAAGAACGTGGTGATGCAAAGAACCATCAACACGATTGCCGGAATCGGATGGAACGGATGTTCGAAACCGCGCCGGATGCTCCCCACCGGCCATTTGCGGCGGAAATTCCACATATTGAGCGGCATGAAGGTGTAGTTGAGAAGACCGGACAGAATCGAGAAGGTGATAATTTCGGCCAGCGGAATATAGAGCGCGAAGATGGCCGCAATCGGCGTCAAGAACAGGATCGACCGGAAGGGCGTGCGGTATTTCGGATGCACCGCACCGAACCACAGCGGCAGATAGCGGTCGCGGCCCATCGAGAACCAGGCGCGCGCCGCATCGTTGACGCAGCCATTGGCCGAGGCGATCGCCGAAAGCAGCGTCCCGAGGAACAAAATAACCGTCAGCGCCGGGCTTCCCGTGACGCGTGCCGCGTCATAAAGCGGCGCAAGCTCGGCATCCCAGCCGGTGTATTCCCATGGCAAAAGGCCGACAGCGACATACCAGGTGATCGCGGCTGCGATCAGCAGCGTGATCATTCCGCTCATGGTGCCGAGTGGCAGGGCACGACCGGGCGAGCGCACTTCTTCCGCCGCCTGGCATGTGCCTTCGATGCCGAGATAGTACCAGATGCCGAAATGCAGAGCGGCAATCACGCCGATCCAACCATAAGGCAGGCTCGTCAGCAGATCCTTATGCAGCAGCATTGCGGTCGGATTCCACGGCTCGACACCGATGAAGAGAATGATGATGGTTAGAAACGCAGCCGCCGTGATCACGAAATTCACGGTCAGCGTCGCAAACACACCGCGATAATTCAACAATGTGAGCACCGCGAGAGCGAGCACCGTAAAGGGCTGCCACGGAATGTTATGACCGAGCTGCATGGCGCCGATCTGAATCAATTGCCCGGCGACCTGAATGTCGCTCGCATTCAGCATTGTATAGGTGAGCACCATGAACAAACCGACATTGAACGCCATCAGCGGCCCGATATTGTGCTTGGCTTGCGCGTATTGGCCGCCAGCCGCCGCAACAGTCGATGTGATCTCGGAATCGATCATGGCAACGCAGGTGTAGAGCAGGCCGCTCACAAAACACGCGATCAAGGCGCCAAAAGCGCCGCCTTTCCCCACGCCATAATTCCAACCCATGAACTCGCCGACGAGAACGATACCGACGCCCAGGCCCCACACATGCACGGGCCCGAGAACTTTCAGAAGGTTGAGCTGCTTGGGCTGTGCCGATTGGCCGGCCGTAATATCCGCCATCTTATTCTCCCGCCTGATTTCCGAAGAGTTCGTCCACGCCTTCGCGCGAGCTCAGCAAGATGTCCTCGCTATAGGTCGCGTTGACGCGGAAGAAATCCCAACCGAGCCAAAGAAAGATGCCGGCCGAAACAACCCATGCCACCCAGCCTGAAATTTCCCACATATGAATCTCCACAAAGCTTCAGCGTTCAGTCGAATTTTTCGGCGATGACCTGTTTGTATTCCTTGTTCGACATGATCATAAGGAACAGGAAATAGGCGAGGATGACGCCTCCGGTCAGGACAACGCCGGCCACGTCGATGGTGTAATCGAAGGGCTGCGTAATGATGTCGGCCGCGGTTTCCTTGGTGTAGCCGAGCTTCGTCCATTGGGCCTGCATGGTCGGATTCTGACCGAGCTTTTCCCAGGTAAGACCGGTCCAGGTTTTTGTCATCCCGTCAGCCGATTTGGTGTAGCTCACGCCCTCGGGAAGTTTTTCCACGCGCGAGGGAACTGCGATGCCGAGCCAGATGGGCAGGAACAGGGCGCCGAAAACCAGCGCCAAGAGAAATCCGACGTCAAACAATTGGCCGGCGATGCTTTGTTTTGGAGGCGTATAGACTTTCATGGTTGCTACCTGCGCGTTTAACGGCCGGCATCGAGATGTTTGATGTCGACTGAATAGATGTGTTCCTTGTCCGCCGCGTAGTGGCGAAGCATGGCGAAGATCGATGCGGTGTTGAAAAGCAGCAGGAGTGCTGCGGCCGCCCAGCAGATGAGCTCGATCGTGGGATCGGCAATGAACCCACGGATTGCAAACATCACGAAAAACACCGTGAGCCACAGGCCCACCACGAGCAACACGGCCCAGGTTTTGTCCTGTGCAAACATGCCGTCGATACGATCCTTCATTGTCTCCGGTTGGGCGCCGGTCAGAATTGCGTCTTGTGCCATGAGCATCTCCGCTGGGGTTGGTCTCGAAACCGTGCCTGTTCTTGAAAAGAAAAAACATTTCTCTCCATTCAAGAATTGGACCAGATTCTAAGAATTGGTTAATGGGTTGGAATCGCCTGCGTTTATCCGGCGAGCGCGCGACCGCTTGGCGGGCAAAAGCCGCTTATGATTCCGTCACGTTGCACGGCAATTAGGCACTTGGCGCCTGCCAGCTGCGCGCCATCAATTCCGGCTAGCCAAAATCAGGAACCCGCGGCGACCAGCACCAATGACAAATTGTCGGGGGCGCCGCGCTCAAGACAGAGCGCCACAATCGCCTCGGCCGCCTCATCGAGGCCGGATCGCGAGAGAATATTTGCGATATCGGCATCCTTGCACACCCGGGTTACGCCATCGGTGACAAGCAGAAAAATGTCCCCGGCTTCGACCGGTCCTTGGCACTGGTCGAGCACGAGTTCCGGACCTACTCCGAAGGCGCGGGTGATGACGCTGCGGCGCGGATGGTTTTCGGCCTCTTTCTCGTCGAGCAGGCCGGAATCGATGAGGGTTTGAACATAGCTATGATCCCGGCTGAGCTGCGTAAGCCGCCCGCCGCGGTAGCGGTAAAGCCGCGAATCCCCCGCCCAGAGACAGAAGAAATGCTGCGCATCGAGCCCGAGCACGGCAAGCGTCGCGCCCATCATCCGATCCGGCGCAAGCGAGGAACTGTGGCGGTAGAGTTCATCGTTTGAGCGCACCAGCGCATCCCGCACCGCCGCCATTGTCAAAGGATTTCCCCCAGACGGCGCGATGGCGATCAGGCAATCGATGACAAACGCGCTCGCCACCTCGCCGCTGTCGTGGCCGCCCATGCCATCCGACACGGCCCAAATCCCGACGCCCGCGCGTTCCAGCACGGCGTCCTCATTGCGTTCGCGAACAGCTCCCGGATGCGTGCGGGCTACGGAGCGGAAGGTCATGCTGCCTATTGCCTCGAAAGCGCAATCATCAGGCGGTTGCGTCCCTCTTTGGTGCGCTCATACTTCATCCGCCGTGCCGCCTTGCGGATAAGCATCAGACCGCGCCCGCCAATGCTGGCTTCCGCCAGCGAATTGGCGGGGGCGTGTTCAGGTCCTGTGGTCGGATCGAACGCCTTGCCATCATCGTCGAAATGCAGGATCAGAACATCGCCGCCGAGCTCGGCCACGGCATGGATGAGATGTGCCCGGTCATCGGAAAATCCATAGCGGATGACATTGGTGACGATCTCTTCGAAAACCAGCGAGGCGCGATTGACCGCTTCAGGCCCGGTCCCCTGGCGTTCCAGCCACGCGGCCAATCCGGTCATGCCCTTCTCCAGACCGGCAAGCGTGTTGGGCATCGCAATCGCCCAGTGAATGTCGCCCGCCGGGCTGGCAGCAGCTTTGTTTGACACCAGGTTCTCCTGTGTCGGCACGCGTGAGGCTGACGTCAATGCCGAATACCATCGTGGACAAGAGCCATAATTAGAATGACTTGAAATCGTCTACGCGAACTTTACGGTAAGATAGGAAAAGTCGTCGTCCATCGGTCCCGAACGGGCGAATTCGCGGACGATGCGATAGATCCGTTGCGGCTCGCTGCGCTTCTCGGCCGGCGGCTGCCGCAGCAGGGGTAGCAGATTTTCCAAACCCAATTGCCCGCCATGGGAATCCTCGATCTCGAACACGCCGTCGCTGAAGAGATGCAGGGTGGCACCGTCCGGAACCGGCACGCTCGCCTCCTTGGGGGCAAGATTCTCCAACGCGCCGATCATCACGCAGTCGGTTTTGAGCGCCGCGACATCCTTGCGGTCTTCCGAAACGAGATAGGCCGGATGATGCCCCGCCGAGGCATAGATCAATGTCCGCTGGCCTTTGTCGTAAACGCCGTACCAGATTGTGAAGAACATGCCGTCGTGATTTTCCATTTGAAACATGACGTTCAGCCGGGAGAGCACCTCAGCGGGGCTGCCAAAATCGCAAGACAGCAAAGCCCGCTGGCGCAACACATTGAGGATCGACACCGTCAGCATGGCCGCGCCGATCCCGTGGCCCGACACGTCGAACAGGAACATCATGAATTTGCCGCCATCGAGATCGCCATAACCGAAGGCATCGCCCCCCACCTTGGCGGACGGCACGAGCAGCCATTCGGTCCGCGGTGAGGCTTCGGTTATCGGGGCCGGCAGCAGCGCAAGCACGTAATTGCGCGCCTTCTCGAGATCGCGGTCGAGATCCTGGGCCTCCTGCACTTCGCGCCGGCTGCGGCGCTCATGTTTGATGACCTGTTGGCCAATGGTCAGGATACTGCCATCGGGCAAAGGGGCCGGTGCACGAATGCGCCTGCCGTCGACATAGGTCCCGTTGGTGGAATTGAGATCGGTGACAATCAGTTCGCTGCCGGTGAGGTCTACGCGGCAATGACGGCGGGAGACCTCTGCACTGGCCAGCACCAGATCGGTTTGGCTGTCGCGGCCGATCACCACGCCTTTGGTGTCCAAAAGCAGCCGCTGCCCCAGGGAAGGCCCGCTGATAACGACGAGATAATGGCCGAATTCGTCCTCGATAACGCGAAGCGTATCTTCCCGCCGTATGAAGGTCGTGTGTTCGCCTGAATCGTCGTCAGCTTGCGGCATGCATCACCCGAAGAACGCGCCCACCATTTAACCGGCCTGGGGCGTCAGCAGCTGGGTGGCCTCGGCTTCGCCGCGCGCGATCGGGATGATCTCGGCGAGCCGCACCGACGTGAAGACCTCGCTCACCTGCGACTGCGGCGCGAAAAGCACCATTTTCGCTTTGTGTCGGGCTAACGCTTTTGCGACAGCGATGAACATTCTGAGGCCCATCGACGTGATAAAGCTGACCTCGGAGAGATCGACCAGGGCGTTTCTTCGGGCAGGGACCACCGAGGCGGTGAATTTCGTTTCGATCTGATCGACGCCCTGCGTATCAAGCCTTCCGCGCAGCTTGATGCGGGCGATGTTATCGACCAGCACAGTTTCGATTTCCATCAGCGTCCCCCTTAACAACGCTTTATTGGAGAACCAGAATTCTCTTTAGTCAATAAAGGAACGGGTAAACGCAGAGCCCACGTTCGAGCAATCGAAAACGTGGATGCCAAACTCGTCGCCCAGATCTTTGAATGCGGCGACACCTCGCACCGAATTGCCTTTGGCGTCAAGGCGCGGCGAGAACGTCCCGATACCGAGCTGGCGGTTGACGACCCCCACAATTCCTCCGCCGACGCCGCTCTTGGCCGGAACGCCGATGTCATAGGCCCAATTGCCGGAATAATCGTACATCCCGCAGGTGAACATCACGGCGAGCGTGTTGCGGACCGCGGTGAGTGTGAACACCTGTTGGCCGGTCGCCGGATTTTCTCCGATATGCGCGAGCGTGGCACCCATGCGGGCGAGATCGGTGGCCGTCACAAGAATGGAACATTGCCGAAAATAGAGATCGACGACTTCGTCCACATTTCCCTGGAGCGCACCGACGCTGCGCAGAAGATGCCCGATGGCGCGGTTTCGATGACCGGTCTCGGCTTCGGAGCGATAGACGGATTCGTCGATCGCCAAGCGCCGGCCGGCGGCATCCGATAGGCGATCCAAAATAAGATCGAACGCCCCCGAACCGGCAACATCGCGCACGATGCCGCATACCGTGATCGCCCCGGCATTCACCATCGGATTGTAGGGGCGGTTGGTCGCGGGATCAAAAACGATGGCATTGAATGCATCGCCGCTTGGCTCGACGCCCACGCGCCTCAGGACTTCGTCGCGGCCTATCAGTTCAAGCGCCAGACAATAGACGAATGCTTTTGAAACCGACTGAATGGTGAAGGGATGCTCCGTATCTCCGGCCCGGTAGAGCTTGCCGCCGACCGTGGCCACCGCAATGCCGAACAGGTTGGGATCGGTCCTGGCAAGCTCAGGGATATAGGTCGCAGCCGTACCATCCTCGTTTGCCAAATGGCGCTCTTGGGTTTGGGTCAGGACATTTTCCACCCAAAGCTGCGATGCAGTGGCCGACACAGGGTTGGTATTCATCGCTCCCACCCCATGCATTCCAAAAGTCTGAGCAAATCAAAGGCTCCCTTGATTAAATTATGAGCACATCAGCCTTGGAGAGGCCCTTCGTGCAGTGCTGATTAAAAAAAGAGCAATCTCTATGCCAAGCTCGCGTTTGCGCTCGCACGGACAAAATTCTGTCACCCCGGCTTGTATCCATTCTTGTGCTCGAGGTGGACAGCGTTTTGCCTTCCCCGTAGGCTTCTTTAGTAGTGGGCGCGCCAAGCCGTTCGGTTTTTTCTGAAGGCTTCTTGTGTGCATCCTTGCAGGGGCAGATGCCAGCAATGGCTGACGAGAAAGGAACCGGGCCGTTTTCCGGCGGATCAGGCGTTGACGTCACGCAGCTGACATCGGGCTTCGGTAGCGCGCCTGGCACGGATAAGAGCGATTCCATCGGCACGGCCGAGGACATCACGCGTTCGCGCGGTGCACCGGCGGATGATGCGACCCGCCTTGCAGGGACAGAGAATACCGGCGGCGCTAATGAAGCTCTGACGGCATTTCGCCGCTCGGCCGAGCAAAGCAAAATCGGCCTTGTTCTCAACCACATCTGGAAGGTGCGCCGCCTGGTTGCCCGCGGCGGCATGGGCGAAGTCTATGAGGGCATCGAAACCAATACGGGTGAACCGGTCGCCATCAAATTCCTTCTGCCGCGCCTGACGGCCGATCCGCAGATCAAGGAATTGTTTCTCTCCGAAGCCCGCAACTTCGTGCGCGTTTCCAAGACGCATTCTGCCCTCGTCCAATATCGCGTCTGTGCCGAGGACCCGGTGCTCGGCGAAACCTTTATCGTCATGGAGTTCATCGACGGGCCGCCTCTTTCCGAGACGCTGACGACGTTGAAGCCCAATTTGCAGCAGCTCGTGGAGTTCATGCGCCTCGTCGCGTCGGCCCTTGCCGTGGCGCACAAGCAGGGGCTCGTCCATCGTGATCTCTCGCCGAGAAACATCCTCATCTCCGGTGGCGATCTGGCCCGGGCGAAGATCATCGACTTCGGTATCGCCAAGGATCTGGAGACCGGCGACGCCACGATTTTCGGCGGCTTCAAAGGCAATCTCGGCTATTGCGCGCCCGAACTGTTCCACGAAGGCGGCGCCGGTGAGGCTGCCCAAATCGGGCCATGGACCGATATATACAGCCTGGCGCTCGTCGTTCTGGCTCTCGCCTCCGGCAAGGCCCCCGCCATGGGGTCGACCTTCGGAGAAGCGATCGAGAAACGGAAGCGTATTCCCGATATTTCCGCCGCGCCGAAAGAGCTATGGCCGATCCTGTCCAACATGCTGGCGCCCAATCCGGCGAAGCGCCTGCATTCCATGACGGAGGTTCTTGCCGCGCTCGACGAGATTGCGCCGAAATCGCGCAAGCGTTCGCTCGTGCCGTGGCTGCTTGCGGCCGGGATCGTGGTTGCCGCGGGAGCTGGCGCCGCCACCTTCCTGTTTCCGCAGGGGCCTTCTGAAGAAGAGGTTCGCCAGCGCGTCGCATCCACGCTCGCCCAATCGGATTGCACATGGCTCGGCCTGGACTCGCTCGTTCGAAACGGCGGCACAATGCAGGCCAAAGTTTCGGGAGCGGCGCGAGACGTTGCGGCCGCAACCGCGGGGGCCCAGCGGGCGGCCGCTGTTCCGGTCGCATTCGACACTGCAGCAGTGTCATCCGTTCAGCCGCAAGCCTGCGGCGCGCTCAACGCCTTCCGGCGATTCCGCGAGCCCGCTTCGCCGGTAGGCCCGTCTTTGGCCGTGCAACAACGGTTGTTCACGCTGGGAAATGACCCTCGCTATTGCGGTGAGGATGGCCTGCGCAAGGCGCGTGTCACGGTCAATTTGCGGCTCGACGAGCCAACGACGGATTTCACTTTATTGGGCCTGGAGCCCAATGGTCAGATGCAGCAATTGATCGCCGACCGCGCGGAGTTCGAAGCGGCACGCGCGCGCAACCCGGAACTGGCCCCCAATCTTGGCGGCAATATCTACACAATGTCGTTCTGCGTCGACGAGGCCACCGCTGCACGGTCCAACAAACAAGGTGCGGTCGGCCTTGTGATGGTTAAGGGGCAAGGCCCCTTCGCACTTGGCTTCGATCCGAACGCGCACGATTCGGTAGCCGCTCCGCAAGATTGGCCGGAGACCTTCGGAAGACTGGCCTCAGCGCGGCATTGGCTCACGCAGATCGCCTGGTACCAGATCGTCAGCAAATAGGTTCGGCTATTCCGACCGTGAGACGGACTCCGCAACCGCGGAATGATCCTGTGATGGAACTAAATATAGCGCTGCGGTCACCGCCAGAAGTGCTGCCGTCACAGCCAACGAGCCGTTCAACCCTTCCGTTCCACCGCTGAGCAAGGGCGTGCCGACAAGATAG
>DATLVC010000091.1:0-3584 GCA_035577685.1 Micropepsaceae bacterium
TGACCATAGATGGTGTTTCACCGCCGCGCTTCGCTCGCCTGCTTGCAAAAATTGGCCATTCGTTTGCGGTCAAAAAATTAGGCCGAAATGCCTTTGCGCCGCTTTTACTGGATATGATCTTGGGAAAAGGGCCGATCTATGTAGCCCATTTCATAGGGTCGGTAGAAAATGCTGTAGGCTCTACTAGTGGCGAGACTCACGAGATTTCTATCGAAGATCACCCAGCAGACAATCGCGGCGAGTTCGTAACGGTCAGGCTTCGACTTTTTGCCACATATCCGACTTCAACGCATCACATTGTAGTGGGGCGGAGGCCGTGAACGATCCGGCTTATCTCAGCCAGCAAATTGCTGACACAAAGTAAGTAAAGGCGACGTACAGCCGCCACGCAAGTTCTTCAACGCCACGATCACCGCGAACACCTTCCAGCGAAGTGAAATGAATAGAGTCCGCGCACATAGGCGAATTTTGTTTTCATGGGCATAAAGTGGTGTCAACTACGTAATTAGGCTTTAATTCCTATATTCAATCCCCATATAAACTCCTGCCGGAATTGGAGAGGGGACGTTGTCGACCGTCTTCAACGCAAATCCGGCCGGCGTTCGCATATGAGGACCGCGTAACGAGCGGTCCGGAAAAACGCGCGCGGCCGGGGCCCGGGAGCCTTGGCCAAGCCGGATGCGAAGGCAGAGCGCACCCAAACCCCGCGCGAGTCCTTCAGCAAGGTGGGCGCGGGCCGGTCGCTGAGCCGCTTGTCTCGGGCGTGCGAGGGTAGCCATTCCTCCGGCGTCCGCCGCGAAACGGGCAAACCGGCCGCGGAACAGGATATGCGGGCGCGCTTCGCCAAAAACCGCCGGGCGTGAGGGGTCCGCAAGGGCACCTTCTTCAAACACGTGTGGTCCGTCCGAACGGACGCCTCACGCCATCCCCCTCGCCGCCCGCTGCGCCCGCCCGCCGCGGGGTTGCTTCGGCATGGATTCCATTGCCGCGAGCCAAAAAAGGCGAATTGTGCATTGCGGAACTCAATGCTGCAGCGCAATGTAATCCGTCCCCAAAGGCGGACCTCCTATGGCTGAACGGCATCTCACCCTCGTTTCCGTGGCTCCTCCCAGCGCGCACAGCCGCGAAACGGTCCGCCTGCTCGGGCGCCAGCTTGGCGATGTCATCCGCGAACAGCACGGCCAGGCCGCCTTCGACCGGGTGGAGGAGCTGCGCCGCCATGTCGTCAACGAGCACCGCCAGGGCCGCTCGGCGGTCACGCTGATCCGCCAGCTCAGCCATTTGCCGAACCGCGATCTCACCATCCTGATCCGCGCTTTCGCCGTGTTCTCGCAGCTCGCCAACATCGCCGACGATTACATCGCGCGCTGCAAGGCCGAAGCCGAGGACGAAGACCCGCTGGATTCGCTGAAAAGCCACCCCGGCATGACGACGGACAAGATCTACGCGTATCTGCGCACCGCGCAGATCGTGCCGGTGATCACCGCGCACCCGACCGAAGTGCGGCGCGAAAGCGTGATCAATCGCGAAACGGCCATCGCCGATTTGTTGCCCGCCTATCACCATTACGCCGGCAACAAATCCAAACGCGCCGAAATCGAAACGCAGATCAAGCGCGAAATCCGCACGCTGTGGCAGACGCGCATGCTGCGGCCCGAACGCATCCGCGTCACCGACGAAATCAATTACGCGGCCTCGATCATGGCGCGCACCTTCATGCCGCAATTGCCGGTGGTGAAGCGCAAAGTCTCGGCTGTGTTCGGCTTGCAGGGGCCGCTGCCGCCATCGTTGCGCGTCGGCTCCTGGGTGGGCGGCGACCGCGACGGCAATCCCTTCGTCACCGCCGCGACGCTGGATTATTCGGTGCGCCATTTGGCGGCGATGATCTTCGATCATTATCTCGATCAGATGTACCGGCTGGGCGCGGAGCTGTCGCTGTCGGACGAGCTGGTGCCGGTGAGCAAGGCGCTGACGGCGCTCGCGGCGAACGGGCCGCACACTTCGGTGCACAAGGCCGACGAACCCTACCGGCAGGCGCTCACCCATGCCTATGCGCGGCTGGCGGCGGCGCGCAAGGCGCTGCTGGGAAAAGGCCCGGCGCGCGCGGCGCGGCGCGAGGAGGAGCCCTACAAATCCGCCGATGAATTGGCGAACGATCTGAGCATCATCGCGGATTCGCTGGTGCACAATGGCAGTGCCGATTTGGCCGACGGCAGGCTGGCGGAATTGCGCGAGGCGGTGGCGAGTTTCGGCTTCCATTTGGCCGTGATGGATTTGCGCCAGAATTCGGCGGTGCATGAACGCGTGGTCGCCGAGCTTCTGCGCGAAGCCGCCGTCACCGCCGATTATGCTGAGATGCCCGAGGTCGAACGCGTCGCGCTGTTGGTGAAGGAATTGCGCAATCCGCGCCTGCTGCGCACGCCCTATCGCACCTATTCGGAAGAGACGGCGAAAGAACTCGCCATTGTGGATATGGCCGCACAATTGCGCGGGCTGTTCGGCAAATCAGCGGTGGAGAATTACGTCATCTCCATGGCGCAAAGCGTTTCGGACATTCTGGAAGTCGCGATCATGCTGAAGGAAGCCGGGCTCTTCGTGCCCGGGGCAAAGCCGCAAAGCGGGCTACGCATCATTCCGCTGTTCGAAACCATCGAGGATCTGCGCGGCAGCGCGCGCATCATGGAAGCCTATTTCGACCTGCCACTGGCGCGCGCCATTCTCGCGGGGCAAGACAATTCCCAGGAAGTGATGATCGGCTATTCCGACAGCAACAAGGATGGCGGCTATGTCACGTCGAATTGGGAAATCCGTTCGGCGCTGGTCCGGCTGATCGAACTCGCCAAAGGGCGGGGCCTGCGTCTGCGGTTTTTCCATGGACGCGGCGGCTCGGTCGGGCGCGGCGGCGGCCCCAGCTTCGAAGCCACACGCGCCTTTCCCACCGGCGCGGTGGCGGGCGGCATCCGCGTCACCGAACAGGGTGAAGTGGTGGCGAGCAAATATGGCCACCCCGATGTCGGAAGGCGCACGCTGGAACGCATGATGGCCGCAACTTTGCTGGCCGATATGGACCCCGAAACGGACGGCGCCGATGCCGCGCTCACCGACACGTTTGAAGCGTTCAGCGCGGAGGCCTATCGCGCCTATCGCGATCTGGTATACGGCACGCCCGGCTTTGAAATCTATTTCCGCCAATCGACGCCGCTGCCGGAAATTTCCGATCTGAAAATCGGCAGCCGCCCCGCCTCGCGCAAGAACTCGACGCGGATCGAAGATTTGCGCGCCATCCCCTGGGTATTCAGCTGGTCGCAGGCGCGCGCGATGTTGCCGGGGTGGTACGGCTTCGGCGCCGCCGCGGCGAAAATGAAAGAGATGGGCCGCGGCGAAGAACTGACCGCGCTCTATGCGCAGTCGCGATTCTTTCGCACCGTGATTTCCAACCTTGAAATGGTGCTGGCCAAGACCGATCTCGATATAGCGCGGCACTATGCCGATATGGTCGAGGATCAGGATTTGGCGAATGCGGTCTTTGCCCGGATCGAGGTCGAATACAAAGCCACGCAGGACATCGTGCTGGCTTTGACGGG
>DATLVC010000092.1:0-7012 GCA_035577685.1 Micropepsaceae bacterium
GTCGATGAAGCTCTCGTAGAAGAAGCAGTTCTGCGAGCCGCCCACCGAGCGCCAGAAGCTCACCGGCAGATGCGTGTTCTTCATCACGCCGCCGACATAGAAATTCGGAATCTTGTACGGCGAGTTGACGATGCCATCGACTGCCTGGCCTTCCAGGCCATTTTCCACCGGCCGGCCTTGCGAACGGTTGATCGAACCCACGGCAACCTTGGCTTCCACGGCTTGCGGCATCCCACCGGGTCCGAGAACCGCACGGAATTTCGCCGCCGCCTGCGGGCGGTAGCGGTCGCCGCGGATATCCTGTTCGCGGCTCCAAGTCATCTTCACCGGGCGGCCGATCTCTTTCGCAACAGCAATCGCATGGACCATCTCATCGCTGTTCGACCGGCGACCGAAGCCGCCGCCGACAAACGCATTGTGGACGTAGACCTGTTCCGGATTCAGCCCCGAGGCCTTCGACCCTTGCTGCAACGTGGACAGCGCCGATTGCGTCCCCATCCAGACATCGAGCCGGTCGGGTTGCAGATGTACTGTCGCATTCAGCGGCTCCATCGGCGCGTGCGCCAGATGCGGCACCTGATAGACGGCCTCGATGACCTTGCTGGCATTGGCGAGCGTGCCGGCGGCATCGCCATCGCTGCGGGCCTGATTCATCGGCTCGGTCAGCGTCTCGCGATACATCTGCTTCATCGAGTCGCTGTCGGAATTGGCGCCGGGACCGTAATTCCACTCGATCTTGAGCGCTTCCAGACCTTGCATCGCGCGCCAGGTGTTGTCGGCAACCACGGCGACCGCGTCTTTCATCTTCACGACTTTGATGATGCCGCGTTTTCCCTTGAGCCCGCTTTCATCGACCGAAGCCAGCGTTCCGCCCGGCACCGGGCACGACATTGCCGAGGCATAGACCATGTCCGGGACTTTGGCATCGATGCCGAACTTGGCTTCGCCGTTCACCTTCACCGGCGTGTCGAGACGCGGCAGCGGCTTGCCGATCAGTTTGAACTGATCGGGCGATTTGATCTCCGGTTCCTTGTCGAGCTTGATTTTTGCCGCGTCGGCCGCGAGCTGCCCATAAGTGAATCGGCGGTTCGAAGCCTTATGCAGAACCGCGCCGTTCTCGGCTGTGCATTCGGAGGCCGGAACATTCCAGCGCGTGGCGGCGGCCTGTACCAGCCGCACACGCGCGCTGGCACCCGCCTGCTGCAAATATTGCCACGACGTCGCGACGCCGCGCGAGCCGACCGTGTTCTGGTCCTTATAGACATTGTTCTCGCGCACATTGCGGTTGGGAGAAGCGAATTCACCTTTGATCTTGGCCCAGTCGCATTCCAGCTCTTCAGCCACGATCATCGGATTGGCGGTGCCAGCACCCTGCCCCATCTCCGTATGCGGGATGCGGATGGTGATGGTCTCGTCCGGATCGATCATGATCCAGGCGTTGACTTCATTGGCCGCTCCGGACGCATCATTGCTCCAAGGCGCCCCGCCGAGCGGACGCGCCGATGCCAAATTCGGAAACGCGATGCCCAGCGCAAGACCGCCGGCCGCGGACAATCCGCTGACAATGAATTTGCGGCGTGACAGACCGTCTTCGCTGTGAGCGAGCTCAATGTGTCCCATGTCTCTCTCCAAACCTTGGTTGCCGCTGATCAGGCTTTGCTTGTGGCGGCGCGATGGATCGCGCGACGGATGCGGATATAGGTTCCGCAGCGGCAGATATTCGTGATGCCGTTGATGTCGGCGTCCGTGGGATTGGGTTTCTCCTTCAGGAGAGCCACCGCAGCCATAATCTGGCCCGACTGGCAGTAACCGCATTGCGGCACGTCTTCGGCGATCCAGGCCGCCTGCACCGGGTGCAGCTTGCCATCCGGACTGGCGAGTCCTTCGATGGTCGTGATGTTCTTGTTGGCGGCGGTGGCGACGGTCACTGAGCAGGAGCGCATCGCGACGCCGTCGACATGAACGGTGCAGGCACCGCATTGGGCAATGCCGCAGCCGAATTTCGTGCCGGTCAGGCCGATTTCATCGCGCAGGGCCCAGAGGAGCGGCATATCCGGCTCGATGTCGAGCGTATGCGTCTTGCCATTGACCTTGAGTGTGACCGCCATGAGGTGCCTCCGTGCTGAAGCCGTGCGCGAGCCCGCGCCGATTCGCGAAATGCTTTTTTGGACCGGGTAACCCTATCACAACCCCATAATGGGCTGCATTATAGCCGATTGAATATCACGAAGGGGTCCCTAAATGCCGGCGTACCATTCATAGCCGCGGTCTTCCCAGAAGCCGCCCTTGCCGATGCCGATCTTGGAGAACTCCTCCACTGCTTCTATGCGCATGACGTATTTGGCCATTTTGTAGCCGAGCTGGCGTTCGACGCGCAGCCGCAAGGGCGCGCCATGCTCCACCGGCAGCGTCTGTCCGTTCATGGCATAGGCCATGATGGTCTGCGGATGAAACGCATCCACAAGGTCGATGCTTTCGTAATACAGCCCGCTGCCGTCGCGCGAGCCGATGAGATCGTCCGCGCAACGGAAGACGATATATTTCGCGTTCGGTTTCAGATCGGCCAGCTTGAGGAGCGTGGATAATGGCACGCCGGTCCATTGGCCGATCGCGCTCCATCCTTCCACGCAATCGTGCCGCGTGATCTGCGTGCGTGACGGCATGTTTCGAAGTTCGCCGAGTGAAAATGACAGAGGCTTGTTCACCAACCCACCGATCTGCAGCTTCCAATCGCTGAATTGGGCCAGCGCGAGATTGCGATACGCGTCGCCCTCGGGACGGATGGTGCCGTTCGCCTTGAAGACGCGCGAAATGTCGGATTTCTGATATTCGCGCGCCAGCGGCGTGGAAGAATTGAGTACCAGTCGCTGACCGCCGAGATTGAGCTTCTCGGCCCCCGCAAGCATGCGCTGGAACGTCTGGTTCTGGGAAAGCTGGTCGCAACCGGAGAGGACCAAGCCCCCCGTTCCGATGATGCCCCTGAGCGCGGAGCGGCGCGTGATCAATTGGCGTGTCATGGCTTGCTCCTTGGCGCATCCGCTTTTTCCGGCTTCACCGCGAACCAGCCGGTAATCATGGAGCGCAATTCGTTGAACACTCCGGCGAGCAGCACTTCGATCACATGCACAAGGATGAAAAGAACAAGCAGAGTCGCGGTGATGAAATGGATGGTGCGCGCCGACTGCCGGCCGCCGAAAATATCCGGCAGCCAGGGCGCCGCGGAATCCACGCCCGGCGACATGGAAAGGCCGCTGATAATCATCAGCGGCAGCAGAATGAAGATTACGGCGATGTAGGTCAGCTTCTGCAGCACATTGTAGCGCTTGGCTTCCTCGCCGCGCGGATGTTTCAGCTTCAGATGATTCAGGATCGAACGGCCGATATGCTTGAGGTCGTAGCGTGTGGGCGTAAGATCGCGTTGGAAATGGCGCACCCCAAAACCATAGATCAGATAGGCGAGCCCATTCAGCGCGAACAGCCAGGCAAAAAAGAAATGCCAGCGCCGCCCTTCGGCCAGCGATTGATAGCCCGGAATGGTGATCCAATAGGGAAAGGCGCGCCCCGACGGGAATCCATCGCGGTCGCGAAAGACGCCGAGCCATCCGGTGGTGTTGAATTTCGCGGCACCGATCTGGACCCAGCCGATGGGCGGGCCCTCCAGCTGGTCTTCGGCATAAATGGAAAACAGCGCCGGGTCCGCTTCGTCACCCTTGATCCCCCAATGGAGCATCGGATGGGCGTTGAAGATCTGCATGCCGCTCATCAGCAAAAGCACCACGCAAAGCACATTGATCCAATGCGCAAGCCGCACCAGCAGCGTGTGCCGGTAAATCAGCTCTTTACCGCTTCGCGTTCTTCTTGCCGGCAGTTCGGCCGTCGTTTCATCCGCAACATCGAGCGCCATCGGCAAATCCTAGGGAAAGGGCGCGTGGTTTACCAGCCTACTGGTAGGTCACGCGCAATCGGCCAAGCCCGTTTGGCAATTGTCGGGACCGTGGCGATTATCAGCTCAGGGTGCCACCACCAGCACTTCCCACGAGCCCGCGAGCCTTGGCGCGCCCCGGCCACCGGGCGGCACGACCGCATTGGGATCGGGCTTGGAGGCCATGAGGTAGAGGCGACCCGTTGCCGGGTCGAGCGTTCCCGTGCGCGAACCTGCCTGGGTCGGCACGTGCTGAATGACCGAGATATGCGCGGGGTCGGCGAATGAAATGACTTCCAACACCCCATCGCGGCCGCATGGGATGAAGGCGAGCTTGCGGGTAGCATCGTAAATCACCGCATCGGGTCCATGCCCGATGGGAAGGGAGGCGACTTCCTTGCCGGTGTCGGCCTGCGTGACCTTGGCGATGCCATTGCCGCAGGACGAGATCAACAGCTTCGAGGCGGCGACATAAGCGAGCCCGGAGGGTTCCTCGCAACCCGCGAGTTTGTGGGTTCCGGTGACCTTCCTCGTTTTAGCATCGATCACGGCGATTTCAGCCGTGGTTTCGATGTTGTCGAAAATCCGTCCCGCTCCGTCGGCTACCGGGAATTCGAGCGTATTCGGCGATATGGGAATCGTCTCGACAATTTTGCGCTGCGCGGGGTCGACGATGGCGGCATCGCCGCTATCCTTGTTCATCACGAAAACCATCTTCGTGACCGGGTCGTAAGCCGCCGAATTGGGATTCTTTCCCCCAGGAAGATCGGCCAGCACCGTGTCGGTTTGTGTATCGGCAATGCGAATGATGCCGCGACGCTGTGTCAGGACGATGAGATTGGTGCCGGGAATGGGAAGCGCAATGTGATCGCTCGCGCCACTTGCAAGGCGCGAAACATTTCCGGTCTTGACGTCGATCACGGTGGTGAACGCGCCGCGTGGCATGTAGACTCGATTCGTCGAGGCATCGAACGTTGCATAATCGAAGGCGCCATCCGGAACCTTGATACGATCAACGACCTTGTAATCGGTTGCGAACGCAGCGACAGGCAAAGCCACAGACACAATCGCGCTCAACAAAATAAACGATGCCGTCCGCATGAGGTTCATTGCCCGCTCCCACAGCAATTTCGTTTAATAGTAGCAGATTTGAGAAGCGCGTGCCGGACGCGACCGGAGGAACCCCGGCCGACCGGCTGTTCCGCCTACGAAAACGGCCATTGTTGACCAACGCCACTGGCGCCGATAAGGCTCTTTTCGGAAGCTTTCGTGCGGCGGCTCCCGCCGCCCTCGCGCATCAGGATAGAGTTTTGAGCACAGCATCCACCGCCCCTCAAGGCGCGGGCACGCCGCCCCGATCCTTCGCGGCACTGCGCCACTCGGGTTTTCGCGCCTATCTCACGGGCAACGCGCTCGCCATGATGGCCGACAGTGTCGAGCACGTGATCACCTATTGGGTGGCGTTCCAGAAATTCCATTCGCCGGCGTTGGGCGGCTTTGCGGTGGTGTCGCATTGGCTGCCCTTTCTTCTGTTCTCGACGCTGTCGGGCGCCCTCGCCGACCGGGTCGATCCGCGCCGGCTGGTGCAGATCGGGATGGGGCTTTTCATGTTCTGCTCCCTCGCCTGGTCCGTGCTGATACTCACCGACAGTTTGCAGATGTGGCACGCGGCGGTGCTTCTTCTGATCCATGGCTGCGCCGGCGTGTTCTGGGGGCCGCCCGGTCAGCTTCTGATCCACGACATCGTGGGACCTACGCAACTTCCGAGCGCGGTGCGGTTGATGGCGACCTCGCGCTATCTCGGTCTGCTGGCAGGACCGGCGGTAGGCGCGATATTCCTGCTCGGTTTGGGGGCACCGCATGGGCTGATGGTCAATGCCGCGCTTTATCTGCCGCTGATGCTCTGGCTGTGGAAGGCGCCTTACGGCCCGCGCTTCCGTGCGCCCAGCACGACGCCGCCTGCCGCCATACGGGGACTATCGGATATCATCGCGACCGCGCGCGCAATTTCCGCTCAGCGCACCATCGTGTCGATGATCCTGTTGTCCGGCTCGGCGTCTCTGATCGTCGCCAACGCCTATCAGGCACAGATGCCGGAATTCGGCCGCGATCTCGGTCACGGCGATGCGGGCGTCATGTATAGCGCCCTTCTCGCCGCCGACGCCGCGGGCGCGCTTACCGGCGGCATTGTGCTGGAAAGCCGCGGGCTGCCGCCCAACCCGCGTACCGCCTTTGCGCTTGCCATGCTGTGGTGCTGTGCGATCGCTGGTTTCGCGCTGACAAGTTTTTATCCGCTTGCGCTTGCAATTTTGTTCGCTGCTGGATTCTTAGAGCTGTCATTCAATTCGATGGCACAGGCCTTGGTGCAGATCAACGCGCCGCCGCCGATCCGGGGCCGGGTGATCGGGCTTTACAGCATGGCGGGTCTCGGCCTCCGGGCCTTCAGCGGCGTCACCGTCGGCATACTCGGCGGCGTGATCGGCATTCACTGGTCGCTGTCTTTGAGCGCGCTGACCTTGCTTGCTCTTCTTGCTTTGCTCTTTGGGGTTGCGCCCGCGCGCCCCGTCCCGCAGGCGGCCAAATAGATCAGCGGCAATGGAGATAGCCGCGCGGCGTCATGGGTAGGCTGATATAATTTGGCCGGCCGGTGTCCAGGATCGCGACATTGCCGGAACCGCAAATGTCCGTGGCCTTGGCCATCAGCGCGCCCGTGGTTTTGGCGTCATTGCCGGAAAAGCTGACCCAGCCCGCGCGCGGTGTCAGCTCATACGTGTTCTGCAACTGGTCCAGCTTGCTGGCCTCGATGTCAGGTGTCCTGGCGCACCCGGCGAGCAATAAAAACAGCGGCAAAACTCTGCGCATCGGCGTCTCCTTGAAATGTTCCTGGCAATGAAATCCAACGCTGGCGCCTTTGACCAGCAAAGAATGTTTGCCCGGTGCAATTTTCGGGGAAAATCGCTAGGATTGGCCAAATTCTGGGGAGGAGTTATCGATGGGCAACCTTGTGGGTTCAAGGCGGTTCAGCCGCCCGGCGCTGATGGGTACGATTTCGGCAGGGGCGCTTGCCCTGGTGGCATTGACGCCGGGCGC
>DATLVC010000093.1:0-7369 GCA_035577685.1 Micropepsaceae bacterium
TTCGGCTCGGTATTTCCTGCGTCTTGCCAGCCATTGGTCCTGTCCATCTCGGACGCACGAGCCACGAGAGTTGACCTCAGCCTTGCCGACTTTTTCGATCCGGTTGCTCGCTGTGCCACTACGCACGACTCCGTTTGCACCCTGAGACAGGCGTCTAAAGGTTAGGCGCATTCTTTCTCCGCGCAGGTAAATCAATCGTTCCCTGGGACGCACTTTGTTGGCTTTTGAGGCGGAAAACCGGCAAACGCATCGCCGCGTTTAAAAACGTTTCGTTGATGTTGTGAAATTGGTAACCGCAGTTTCAAACTGTGCGTTCAAATGGAGAAAAACGTGGCTAATGTTCGCCCCCAAGAGCAGTTTGGGGAATTGCCGCTATGGATGCAGCTAGGCAGCTTAAAGGCGATACAATTCCGTTCGTTCTCCGTGCGGTGCCTCCAAGCACAGCACTTCCCTTGCAGATTTCAAGCAATCCTTTTGTGGCCGGCGCCAACGGCTCCCGTATGGGCCGTCCGCTCCAGAAAGCCTATGGCGAGGTCATCCGTCATGTCGGCCAGCAGACCCCGATCGTCGTAGTTGTCGGCAGCGCGGGGACGGGAAAGTCCTTGCTGGTGGACATGACGGTGCGCGCTTGCGTGGACATGGGATTGACCGCGCGCCGTATCGAACGCAGCGATCAGGTACAGACGCTGCTGGGCACGAAATCCGATGTGTTGCTGATCGATCAGACGGATTCGATGTCGAATTCCAGCCTGCATACGCTTCTTTCAGCCGAGGGCAGGAACATCGCAACCACGATGGTGTTCATGTGCCTGCCGACGTGTGTGGGCCAACTCGGGTTCTCGGACGTGGAGCGGGCCACCATTGAGCTTACGCCCCTGTCCTTATCGGATGCACGCAATTACCTGCACGAAAGAGCAACCAGCATTGGCCGGACAAATCTGTTCACGCCGGAGGCGTTGGATCTCGTCATCGATGGCTCGCGCGGTCTGCCGCGGCTTCTGCGATCCATTGCACATCTGGCGTATTGGGCCGCGGCCTCGGAGGGTGCGCCGCAAATCGCTGCCCAGCATGTGTCAAATGCCTCGGGATCTCAGGGCGTCGATCACCACGCCGACATTGATGAACCGAGAACGCAGATCGCGCTCGAGAATAAGGGCGCGGAACCTGATGCGAAGACCGAGCTTGGCTCAGGAGTTGGAAATGAGCGGCCAACCCAGATCAGCGACGGGCATGTCGCGGACGTCGCGGGTGCAAACAATAGTGCTAATCAACAGCATGAACGCGCCATCGCGCTGTTGCATGAGGTCGCTACCAAGACGCGGGTAAAGGTGCCCGCGCCCGCACCGCGGCCAGCCATGAAAGAAAGCGCGCCGGCTATTCCGGTCAAGGAATTCCGCGCAGCTGAGGAGCGGTCGGCGGGGACGGGTGTATGGGGCCCTCGTATCGCCGGCGCCTTGGCGGCGTCCGTCGCAATCGGCGCGCTGGTCTCTTTCAGCTTTATGGGCGGCAAGCCTGAGACCACCCCGCATGTCGCAACCGCGCGGTCTACCGTCGCAACGCCTGTTGTCGCACAGCCCGCAAGTTTGAAGCCCGCCGCCATACCGGCGCCCGCGCTTTTCAGCCATACGGCGGTTCCATCCCAACCGCGCCTTGCGCACAAAGACGCTCCGGCTGCCAGCCATGTCACGACCAAGGCGGTCGTTCAGCCTGCGCGCGAAAATCCAGCAACCGAGCAAGCTGCGGCGCCCAAGGCCGTAGACAACAAGGTCGTAGAAAATAAGGCCGGCGCGGGCGCCGACGCAGCCGGCAAAGTGGCGGCCAGTAGCGACTCAACTCCGAGCTCGGCCACTGAAGTGCAGCAACCGCCCGGGGCGAACGACCCTGCCCAGCAAGCGGCGGCCCAGAAGACGGCAGAGGAACAAGCCGCGGAAGAACGGGCTGTCCGTGAACGCATAGACGCTGCCGCACAGGCATTTCTTCTTGCCCAGGAAGCGGGCAAACGGGCGCAAGCGGCAAGGGATGCAGCTGCTCAGGAGCAGGCGGCCAAAGAAGCTACCGCACGCGCGAAAGCCCAGCGCGAAAGCACCAACAAGCAATTTTCATACAGTATGCTCGGCGTCGGCAGGTAGGCTGAGACTGTCGTAGCCCTTGGTCAGCCCATCACGGCGCCGTCTTGCCGGAAGCCACGAGTTCCGCCGATTGCCCGCTTCGATCCAGGGCGTTGCGCACAAAACCGGTCGCCTTCAAATACTCGACGAACTGCGCGAGATATCGGAAGCCCGGTTCACGGCCCCGCGGTATTGTCATGGCTTGGTCGATCCGCGTGTAGGCGTCGGGCAACACCCGTAGGCCAGGGCGGGCTCTCTGGGCCTCCATCAGTGCTTGACGTACTCCAGCGGCGGCATTGAGCCCCTCATGCTCGAACAGTTCGATGGCGGCAGCGGACGTGGCGGCCCGCACCAGGGTGGCGTGTTTGAGCATCCGCGACAATTCCAGGTCGTAGGCGGAGTTCAGCGCCGTCGCGATGCGCACGCCGTCACGATCGAGGTCCGCCACGGCCTGGAACGGCGCGTCCTCCCGCACCAGATATGTGCCATCCAGCGAAAGATAGGGCGTCGTGACCGCAAGTTGTGCGGCCCGCGACTGCTCGGTGCCGAGAAAAGCGATATCCCAATGATCGACGGCTTGTCCCGGCGCGATCTTCCCACCCGTGTCGTAGAAGATAAAATCCACGGGCGTGCCCAGACGCCGGGCAAGCTCGTTTGAAATATCCATGATGACGCCGCTCACTTGGCCGGTCTTGGGATCGCGCTGCGCGAGGACGGCATTTCCCAGGTTGATTGCCGCTCTGAGACGCCCGGTCGGGGCCAGGCTGGCGACGACATCATGACCGGGCGGCGGCAGCGGCAGCACCGTCTGTGCCCGAGCCGAGCTTACCCCGCACCAGCCAAACGCCAACGCCACGGGCAGCCCAGCGACGACAATTCTGCGACGAATTTCGACCATGGGGCTATCGAACCTCACTGTCTTTTTTCCAAACCCGAGAGCTCCGGTTTCGCTGGACCGGTGGCCTTCGTCCTTGAATTTCAAGGATTCCCAATATTCGTTCCCTGTATAGCCGGAATTCACTACTCCGTCGTCGCAAATCTGGTTTGCATTCTGGGAGGACGAAACAGTGCGGTTCCTCGGAATGCGCAACAACATTCTTTCAATAAAAATTTTGCGAGTGTCAGGAACCTTTACAGTCGAGACCGGTCTTGCGACGCAACATTGGCCGATTTTTACATCAATGTGACGTTGAACAACGCTCCACGACGAGGGCCGGCATAGCCATCCCGGCGCGATGCAAATATGACTCGCTCTTTACCTTGAAACCACGCTAAGGGTTTTCGGGGGCAAACATCTGTTAATTGGTAGCGTCCGCCCGCGGCTTGAGAGTCGCATGTGCGCCGCTGTGTAGAGGTCGACGTGAGTAGCAATGTTCTGTTCTACGGGGAAATCGTCCCGCTCAATCGGGAGCGGCATCGGGACGTTCGTTTGAACATCGGACCGGATCGGTTTGGCTTCGCGCGCGGCTCGCATGTCATTCCGGCCGTGGTTGATGAAATGGTCGCCGGCGGCCCACATTTGCCCATTATGTTTTTGCCCGGACCAAAATTCCCCGTTCCCGTGTTCCTGGTAGGATTGCATACCAACCAGAACGCGATGGTAAACGAACAAGGTGCGTGGGTTGGAGACTATGTGCCGGCGTTCGTGCGGCGATATCCATTCATGTTCGGCGAAGTCGAAGGACGCGATCCCGTCACTTGCATCGACGAAGCCTATGTCAATGCGAAGGCGACCAAGGGCGAGCGTTTGTTCAACGCCGACGGAACGGAAACCGCGTTGCTTGAGGAACGCATCCGTTTGATGAGCGAATATTTTGTCGCAGCCAAGCGTAACGACGAGTTTGCCAAGCGGATAAATGAACTGCAATTGCTGCGATCGGTAACCATAGATGCCCAGTTTGAATCTGGCGATTCGGCATCGGTGAATGGGTTGCTGACGATCGATGTGGCGAAGTTCGACGCCTTACCCGACAAGGACTTCCTCAAATTGCGCAAGGACAGGTTTCTTCCCGCGATCTATGCGCATTTTGCCAGTCTGGCCGGCATCGAAAGATTGCGCCGCTATGTGGATGAGCGCAGAAAATCCAAAGGGGCGACGAAATCAGCCTGAGAAACGCATAAGGCGTAAAGACTGCTGATGGGGTGAAGCGGGGGCTGCCATTCGAATGAATGGTTAATGGTTCGGTGCTGCGCGGTGCAGGCGTCTGATCCGCTTGCAGAGGCGCTCGTGCCGCATGGCGCCCAGAAAGCGGCTGTATCTAAACTGCCGTCGTGTAACTGCGAAATGCCATTCCATCGTTATTTGCGTATGAGCGCCGACCGAATGACCGACTAAAAAATAGAACCGCGGATTTGAATCAATTTTGAAATTTGGAATTTCTTTTTCGGAATGTTGTTATGCGGTGGTCCGAGTATTGTCCAAGAGGTGAGTCACGCCGAAGGGCGCTGATGCGCTCAGCGGCGGTGGTGCCATTGGCAATTGCCTTGGTTGGGCACAGCGCACCGCTTTACGCTCAAGCAGTCAATGTTGCTCAAGCGCCAGGGAATTCCATCGTCCCCGACGGGCGTACCGCGACCAGCGTTACGGTGAGCGGCCGAACGACGAACATCACCACGAATACGCTGAGCGGCGGTAACGCGTACAATTCGTTTTCGACCTTCGTGGCCGGCGAAAGCAACGTCGTCAATCTGCAGGTCCCCACGCAGGCCAACAAGCTCGTCAACATTGTCCGCAACGGACCGGTCAATGTTCAGGGCACCGTCAACGCCTATAAGGACGGTCACATCGGCGGAAACGTCGTTTTCGCCGACTCCTACGGAATGATTGTCGGGGCGTCCGGTAGCATCAATGTCGGCGGACTTTCCGTCGTGACGCCCAGCAAGGAGGTGATCGAGGGACTGATCGATAAAAACGGTCGGGTCGACGACAATCTGGTGGGCGCTGCCTTGGAAGGCAAAGTTGCTTTGTCGCCCGATGGCTCTGTGGTGATTGAGGGGCACATCAATGCCCAGAATTATGTCGTCATCACCGCTGCCGATGTACGGATCGCCGGGTCGCTGGAGGCCGCCGAGCGCGCCGCCCGGCAAAAGGCCAATTTCGCCGCCAGTGTGAACGTCAAGGGCTGGAAAACCGGCTCCATCATGGTGCGCAATGGCAAGCTGACGATCATTGCGTCCCATGATGTGGCGGTCGAAGGTGAACTCAGCGCCGGCGGCACCGCCGCGGCGGGCGGGGCTATTTCGGTCGAGGCCGGAGGCAATCTTACCGTCGCGCCCACCGCAGAGATCGTTGCTGGACCGGCGGAAATCGCATCCTCCGGGAAATCAACGCTCCCCGAGCCGGCCACCATCAATCTTTCGGGGGATGTTTCGGTCAGCCTGGCCGGCAAGGTTTCCGCAGACGGGAAGGCCGGCCAAGCGGCAGGCAGCATTTCCGTCGTTTCGGGCGGCGATATCAATATCGCCAAGACCGCCTCGATCAGCGCGTCGGGTATTGGTGCCAATTCCAATGGCGGCGCCATCAAGGTCAAGGCCGGTGGCAATCTGACGGTTGCCGACGGCGCCCGCTTCGCCGCCCATGGCGGTGCCACCGGGGACGCTGGCACGGTCGAGTTGAGCGCCGATAAGACCGAGACGCTCGGCGTTTTGAACATCGACCTGGGCGCGAGCCATGGCAAAGCGGGCAGTTTGCTGCTTGATCCCACCGATCTGGTGATCGGCGGTCCCGGCACGCCCACTATTGCCGTCAATGCGAGTTTTTCGCCCAGTCTCACCACCAATGGCGGTAGCGTCTCCCTGCAGGCCAGCCAGTCGATCACCATCGCCGCCGACGGCAAGATCGACACCACGTCCGCGAGCGGTTCGGGCAATATTTCGCTGACCGCGCCTTCGATTGCTTTGCTTGGCGGCTCGCAATTGCTTGCCAATGCGGTTGGCGGCGGGGCTGCGGGTGACATCACCCTTACCGCCACAGCGCCCGTCGACACGGGCATCGCCGCCATCGCCATTGGCGATCTGTCCGGCAACAACGCCATCGTCCGCGGTCGGGATTTGCGATTCACCGTCACGTCCGCACCGGGCACTGGAACCGCGCACGCGAGCATCAGTGTTCAGCACGCGACTGTAGCGTCAGGCGGCGTGCTCATTTGGAGCGCCACGGCAACCGGGGTTGCGAACAGCAATCTTCCCGTCGCCGTCGCGACGGGCGATGTGCTTGCGGCCATCGATGTGCTGGATGGTGCGCAGCTTTCATCCACCGGTCTTGCGAGCCTCACCACAAGTGCGACGCTGACCACCTCGGCGACGGGCGCGCCGCCCTCATCGTTTTCGCTGGCGGGGGATGCCTCAGCCGCCGTCATTTCCGCGGTTTCGACGGCACGTACCCATATCGGCGGAACCGCCAGCTTCAATGCGACCACAAGCCTGTCCTTGCAGGCGACAAACATTGTCACGTCCACAGCGACCGCCGACGCGAGCGGCTCGGGTGCAAATGCAGCCGGAGCAAGCGTTGCGGTCAATGTGGTGAACGCCACCGCCAGCGGCGTGATCGATGGTGCGGCTCAAATCAGCGCCGGCTCGTTAAGCCTGTCGGCAACTTCGAATGTCGCGGCAACAACCACCGCCAAGGCTGCGGCACAAGGCGCAACACAATCCGATCCCAACAGTACCGAAGGCCAATATCTCAACAACACGAGTGCCGGCGCGCCCGGCGCGAAATATGCGGCCAACGAAAAGACCAGCGATGGTGCGGTCGGGGTGGCAGGCGCGCTTTCGATCGCGGACTTCACGTCGACCACGCTCACCTCGCTCGCCTCTTCGAACACGGCGATTGTCGGAGGTGCGGTTTCGCTGATGAGCCTCAGCCGGAATGCCTCCAATGTTCTCGCCGACGGCAGTGCTGCAACCGGCACCGTGGGCGTCGGAGCTGCGCTGAGCCTCGGAATCTCGCATGTCTCCGACAACGCAACCGTCGCGCAAGGCGTGCAGAGCAACGGCCTTACCGCCAGTGCGACGATGGATGGGACCGCTGCAGACAATGCCTTCTCCACGAAGGCGGTGTCGGGTGCGGCCGGCACGAATGTCGGTGTAGCAGGCTCGCTTTCGGTCAATTTGCTCGATACGCAAAGCGCCGCGCAATTGACCAGCGCGGCCCAGGTCAACGCGGGCACGGGCGATGTCTCGCTGACCTCGGGCAACCTGTCGACGGCTTCGTCAATAGCTCTTCCGTCTGGGGATGGAGCGGTTGGGGGCAAGGTCGGGGT
>DATLVC010000094.1:0-3422 GCA_035577685.1 Micropepsaceae bacterium
GATGGTTGTGAGCTGCGCGGTCCGCCCGGCCAGGGTCGCGGCGGCGTGGGTCGCGGCCTCATCGAGGCGGGTTGCGAGGTCCTCGATTCTGTCCCGCTCGCCATGAAGGCGCTGGGCGATGGCATCCGCGCGCACGCCGGCCCGGGCGCCTGCGTCTTCCAATTGGGCCACGCGTTCTTCCAGCGCATTCTCCAGCGCCCGGAACCGGCCGAACGCGCCATCGAGACCGACGGAAAGCGCATCGAGCTCGCGCCGCACGGCGCGGCCGAGCCGCTGTGCGTCCTGCACCGCAGTTTCATCGGCGGCGGTCAGCCGGTTGGCAACCCCTGCGAGTTGTCGCGCGGTATCGGAAAGGGTGAGCGCCCGCGCGAACGCGAAGGCCGCGGAGATAAAAAGCAGCGCCGGAAGAAGAATCACGGTCGCGGCAAAGGCCAGAAGCTGCGGGTCGACATGGGTCAGCGCCTGCCCGGCGAAATAGCCCCACAAATAGGCGCTGGCCGTGCCCGCCCAAAACGCACCCAACACACAACCGAAGGCAATGATACCGAACCCGCGCCGTGGCGGTTTCAGGACTTCTGGAGCACCGTTCTCGCGGGGGGCTTCGATGTGGTGGACTTCACGTTGCGCAGGCGCGTCCTTTGCCGGCACGGATTCCTGCGGTTCCCCGGAGACCTGGGCTCGTAAACTGACCATATCCTGACCCTGCTGCGTCGGCCGCACGTCGCGCGCCCCCGCCGGAATTGGAGGGAATGAAGCCCTAGAGGACAGCCCCCTTGCGCATTTTCGCGCCAACCTCGATTCGAGGCGGATTGAACAGGAGTTCTATGGCGTTAAGCAACCGAAAAGCGTGTGACATGGCTGTATTAACCCGCCCTTGAAGGGCCTCATCTCATGATCGGGGGCAAAGCGAGGAATCCCTTATGGCGCGCGCGGACCAACCGGTCGATCTGCATCATCTTGACCGCTATACGGGTGGGGACCGCGCCACCAATGAAGAGATCCTGCAGCTGTTCGACGATCAATGCCGCCAGAGCCTGTCGAAGCTCGAAGGGCTGGGCGCGGGCGGTTGCGGCACGGAAACCTGGCTTGAGATCATCCACACTTTGAAAGGCGCGGCGCGCGGCATAGGCGCGTTCGATCTCGGCGATGCGGCCGCCGAAGCCGAAACGGCGCTTCCGGCCAACGCCAAAGCCGAGCTTGCAAAATTGAAGCGGGAAGCCGACACCGTGCGCCGTTTCATCGCAGAGTTTTTGCACACGCCGGCCTGAGCTTGGGGGCCGAAATCGTCCACAATCGGATTGCGGGCGGGGGCATTTTTACATATACATGCGTCACTTTAGAAATTCACACACAAAAAGTATGTGAAATGAACGATATGAGCGCTACGCCCACCACGGAAATCGGGTCCATCGAAACTGACGTCATCATCGTTGGCGCCGGGCCCATCGGTTTGTTTGCCGTGTTCGAACTGGGGTTGCTGGATTTGAAATGTCATCTGGTCGATATCCTCGACCGGCCCGGCGGCCAGTGCACCGAGCTCTATCCCGAAAAGCCGATCTACGACATTCCCGCTATCCCTATCGTCACCGGGCAGGAATTGACCGAGCGGCTGCTGGAGCAGATCAAACCGTTTCACGCAAATTTCCATTTCGGCGAAATGGCCTCCGCGCTCTCAAAACTTCCCGATGGGCGCTGGCAGCTCACCACCGATGCCGGAACGGTGCTGACCGCGCCCGTGATCGTGATCGCGGCCGGCGGCGGCAGCTTCGTGCCCAAGCGTCCCCCGGTTCCCGGTATCGAGGCCTATGAGGGGACGTCCGTCTTCTATGCCGTGCGCAAGATGGAACAGTTCCGCGGGCGTGACGTGCTGATTGCGGGGGGCGGCGATTCCGCGCTCGATTGGACGCTTAATCTTGCGCCGATCGCCAAGAGTCTGACGTTGGTGCACCACCGCGACGGTTTCCGCGCCGCGCAGCACAGCGTCAACCGGATGCGCGAGCTGGTGCAGGAAAAGAAAATCCAATTCCACGTGGCGAGCGTGAAGGCGTTGCATGGTGCCGACGGTCATCTGGAAGCAGTGACGCTCGCGGGCGCCGACAAGAAGGAATGGCGCCAGGAGGCGAATGCGCTGCTGCCCTTCTTCGGCCTCACCATCAAGCTCGGGCCGATTGCGGAATTCGGGCTGAACCTGCACGAGAATCTCGTGCCGGTGGATACGGCGAAATTCGAAAGCAGCACGCCCGGCATTTTCGCCATCGGTGATATCAACACCTATCCCGGCAAGCTGAAGCTGATTCTGTCGGGCTTCCACGAGGCGGCGCTGATGGCGCAGGCGGCGTTCCACATCTGCCGTCCGACCGAGAAGCTGCGTTTCCAGTACACGACCTCATCCTCGTCCTTGCAAAAGAAACTCGGCGTAGCGTAAGTCGAACCCCATGAAGATCATCGCGCGTGACCGCAAAGGCGTGGAGCACGTCATCGAAGGCAATGAAGGCTGGACGGTGATGGAGGCGCTGCGCGATGCGGGCCTGCCCATCACTGCGGAATGCGGCGGGGCGTGTGCCTGCGCCACCTGCCATGTCTATGTCGAGGATGGCTGGTACGAAAAACTGAAACCGCCCTCGCCGGAAGAAACCGACATGCTGGATATGGCACTCGCGGTGGAGCCCAATTCGCGGCTGTCGTGTCAGATCCCCATCAACGCCACGACGGACGGCATCAAGGTGACGCTCGCGCCGGAATAATCAGCGCAGGCCCGCAAACGTATTGCAGGCTTTCGGATCGCCGGTGGAATAGCCTTCCTCCAGCCAATGCTGGCGCTCCGCTGCCGAGCCATGCGTGAAACTGTCCGGCACCACGCGTCCTTGCGTTTCCTTTTGTAGCGTGTCGTCGCCGACGGCCGCCGCCGCGCGCAAGCCCTCCTGCAAATCGCCGGACTCAAGCGCGACCTTGCCGCCGGAAACCTCGGCCGCATGCGCCGCCCACACGCCGGCATAGCAATCGGCTTGCAGCTCCAATGCCACCGAATAGCGATTGGCATTGGCGCGGCTGGAGGCGCGGGCTTCGGCCCGTTCCACCCTGTCGCTCACGCCGAGCAGGTTCTGCACGTGATGGCCGACCTCATGGGCGATCACATAGGCTTGGGCAAAATCCCCCGGTGCGCCGAAGCGCATCGACAATTCGTCGAAGAAGGTGAGGTCGAGATAGACCCGCGAATCGCGCGGGCAATAAAACGGCCCCATGGCGGATTCGCCGGTGCCGCATTGCGTGCCTGTCGCCTGATCGTACAGCACGAGCGGATTCGGCGGCTGATAGGCGCGGCCCATTTTCTGGAATTCGGCGCTCCAGACATCGGTGGTGGAGGAAAGGATTGTGTCGACGAACCGCCCTAGCCGGTCCTGCGGCGTGCCGGTGCGCCCTTC
>DATLVC010000095.1:0-3157 GCA_035577685.1 Micropepsaceae bacterium
CATGCGCGTCATCTGCGAATTCATGACCTACGCCGAGCCGTCGCTGCTCAAGATCACCGGGGCGATTTTCAGCAACGACGTGGCGGATCACATTGATGAGCTCACGGACGCCATGCACATCGTGGCGCGCGAAGCGCGCACCATCGAGGGACGCCTGAGCAAGGAACTGTGGATCGTCGGCGCCAATTATTCCGCCACCGACATGGTGATCTTTCCGTGGATCCAGGTGCTGCGCCGCGCCTTGGATCGAAGCGCCGCCGCCGAGTTGGGTGCGCGCTTCCTGCCCATGGAGCGCAATTACCCGGCCCTGGCGCGCTGGATTCATCGCATCGAGGCGCTGCCCGGCTACGAACGCACCTACCCGCCTCATTGGCGCGAAAGCTGAAATTTCGGCCGCCGCCAGGTAGGCTGGCGGTCCGCCCCCCGGGCGTCAAACAAGGGACAAACAAAAATGGTGCATGTGACATTTGCGGGCAAGATCGTGTTTGTGGGTTTCGGCAGCATCGGACAGGGTGTCTTGCCACTGATCTTGCGTCACATCGGCATCGCGCACGAGCGCATCACCATCGTCACCGCGGAAGACAAGGGGCGCAGCGAAGCCGAACAATTCGGCGTGAAATTCGTCAAGACCGCGCTGACGCGCGACAACTACCGGCAGGTGCTGGAGCCGCTGCTGGCCAAGGGCGATTTCCTGCTGAACCTGTCGGTGGACGTGTCGAGCGTCGCGCTGGTCAAGCTGGCGCGCGAACGCGGCGTGCTGTATCTCGACACCTGCATCGAGCCGTGGGCCGGCGGCTACACCGATTCGCATGCCAGCGTGGATTCGCGCAGCAACTACACCATGCGCCTCGAGGCGCTGGCGCTCCGGCAGGGGGCCAAGAACGCGCCGACCGCGGTGCTCACGCATGGCGCCAACCCGGGCCTGGTGTCGCACATGGTCAAGCAGGCGCTGCTCAACATCGCCAAGGACACCGGGGTGGACGCGGG
Organism: Micropepsaceae bacterium; assembly: GCA_035577685.1. Taxonomy (GTDB): domain Bacteria; phylum Pseudomonadota; class Alphaproteobacteria; order Micropepsales; family Micropepsaceae; genus CAIYRG01. Next base: position 988 of record DATLVC010000095.1, read on the forward strand.
CAAGCCCGCCAGCCGCGAGGCGTGGGCGAAGCTCGCGCAGACGCTCGGTATCAAGGTCATTCACGTCGCCGAACGCGACACGCAGGTGACCAACGTGCCGAAACAGGCCAACGAATTCGTCAATACCTGGTCGGTGGACGGCTTCGTCAGCGAGGGGGCTCAGCCCGCCGAACTCGGCTGGGGGAGTCACGAGAAGCACTTCCCGGCCGACGGCGGGCGTCACACCGTGGGATCGGGCTGCGCAATCTACTTGAATCGTCCCGGCGCCGGCACCCGGGTGCGCACCTGGACCCCCAAGGCGGGACATTTCCACGCATTTCTGATCACGCATTCCGAGGCCATCTCCTTCGCCGACTACTACACGGTGATGGACGGGGAGCGCGTGGCATACCGGCCGACCAGCCACTATGCCTATCACCCCAGCGACAATGCGGTGTTGTCGGTGCACGAGTTTGCAGGCAACAACTGGCATGTGCAGGATCACAAACGCATCATGCTGAACGAAATCACCGGCGGCATCGATGAGCTCGGGGTGCTGCTCGCCGGACACAAGAAGAATGCCTATTGGTACGGCTCGCAGCTATCGATCGAGGAGGCGCGTAAATTGGCGCCCTACAACAGCGCCACCAGTCTGCAAGTCACCTCGGCCGCATTGGCGGGGATGATCTGGGCCATGGAGAATCCCACGCGCGGCGTCGTCGAACCCGACGAAATGGACTATCAGCGCCCGCTCGAGATCTGCATGCCCTATTTGGGGACGGTGGTCGGCGAGTACACGGATTGGACGCCCCTGTACCAGCGAGGCGAATTGTTTGCCGAGGACATCGACGCCGCGGATCCGTGGCAGTTCAAGAACGTTCGGGTGCTCTAGGAGCCCGGCTCCCGGGGGCCCGGCTTCGGTCCGTAGCGGATCGCCAAAATCGCAAACAGCGTGGTGCCGGCGGGCAGCGCCACGCTGAATTCATCATCGAGACGCTTGCCGAGCAGGGCGCGTCCCAAGGGCGAATCCATGCTGATGTAGTTCTCGGCCATGTCGAATTCGTCGGGTCCGACCAGGCGATACCAATGCTCGGCGCGGCGGCCGCCGCAATCGCTTTCAACTTGTACCCAGGCGCCGAAGTAGACGCGCTCAGGATCGCGGCGGCCGCCGTCGGTCGCGTGATCGACGATGGTCATGCCCTCGAGACGCTTGCGCAGAAAGCGCACCCGCCGATCGATTTCGTGCAGGCGTTTCTTGCCGTAGGTGTATTCGGCATTTTCGGAGCGATCGCCCTGCGCTGCGGCTTCGGCCACCGCGAGCGTCACCCGCGGACGCTCCTCATGCCACAGCTGATCGAGTTCATCCTTGAGGCGCTTGGCGCCTTCCGGGGTGATGTATTTGGAGCCGGGCGGGGTGGGCGGACGGTATCTTGACACGGTGCATCAAAGTATAGACGTTCCAGGACGTGAACCAAGTTCTGAACCGGTCGCAAATGACTGAGCCGCGGTTCACAGATTGCGCGGGCGGCGAATCTTAAGCTGCATACCCATGAGCGCTAAATATTACACCCACTTTATCGCGCAATCGGAAGGGGCAGCCGAGTACAACGAATATCGCGGCGTGGTCGAACTCGTCGATCGCGCGGGTAAAGTTGAAGGCGATCGCGCCATCGCGCGGATGCTGGCCCGCAGCTTCGATCTCGAGGAAAGCGATATTCAAGTATTGCAATGGGACCATTTGCACTAGCCTCAACCAGTCAGATCCCCTAGCGGGCTTTACTTCCCTTCATTGAAGTCCGCCTCTCAAGCCCCGAGTGCTTACTCGGGGCTTTTTTTCGACGGTGATAGACTGTGCCCCAAGCCCCACCACGGGGTAGGAGGGGACCCATGCGCAATTTCGCTTTGATATTGGCCGCGTTCGCCGGTTTGCTGTTGTCGGGCTGCGGTTACAACACGATGCAAAGTCAGGACGAGTCTATCAAGTCCGCGTGGTCGGAGGTCCTGAATCAATATCAACGCCGCGCCGATCTCATCCCCAGCCTGGTCAACACGGTGAAAGGCTACGCCCAGCAGGAAAGTTCGGTGCTCCTGGGGGTGACCGAGGCCCGTGCCAAAGTCGGTGCCATCCAGGCGACGCCTGAGCTGGTCAACGATCCGGCCGCCTTCGCCAAGTTTCAAGCCGCCCAGGGAG
>DATLVC010000096.1:0-2881 GCA_035577685.1 Micropepsaceae bacterium
CCTGCGCATCGACCGCATGGTGACCGCCACCGGCAGTGCCGGCACGCAAGCCGGGCTGGTCGTTGGGTTGGAGGGAATGAACGCCAACATCCCGGTGCTCGGCATCGGCGTCCGCCTGCCGAAGGACCGCCAGGAGGCCAACGTGCATCGCCTCGCCGAGGCCACCGCCGACTATGTCGGTGTCCGCGGCGGCATCGCGCGCTCCGCGGTCGCCGCCAACTGCGACTATGTCGGCCCAGGCTACGGCCAGCCGACCCCAGGCATGATCGAGGCGGTCCTCATGGTCGCGCGGCAGGAAGGCCTGCTGCTCGATCCGGTCTATTCCGGCAAGGCCATGGCTGGGCTGATCGACCTGATCCGCAAGGGCGAAATCCACAAGAACGAGACGGTCGTGTTCCTGCACACCGGCGGCGCCGTCGGCCTGTTCGGCTACACACCGGTATTCGAACAGGCGATGGCGTAAGCAACTCGCGGGGATTTCGCTCGTAGGCAACGCGGCGGATTGTCGAAACTGTACCAAGGGCCGTTACGCTCGACTCCCCAGCCTGCTTCCCAACCCGTCATGGCCGGGCTTGATGTTCAGTTCGGGAACATGACCGACACCTGTTCGGAGACATAACCGACACCTCACTTCATTGCCAGGTCGATGTCTCCGATCCGGTGCGCGCCAAAGAAAATCCCATATCGCCCATCCGCTCCACGCGGCCGGATGGCGACCCGTTCGCCAAAGAAGGCCTGACCGACCGGCCACGCCCGACCCTTGAACTGAACGTAGGCCTTCGTCGTGCCAACCTTTCGCACGATGTCGCCTTCATCATACGCCGGCTCCATCAGTCGCGCCGGCATCGGCCGCGGGCTCGGCCGATAGCGATCCGCCGGCACCGCCATGCCCAGAGCCTCGTGCGGTCGTTCATCATTATAAATGGGCAGCCACGTGTCGAACGCGCGCTGCGCCTCGTTCAGCCCGTGAAAGCACGTCAACGACAGCACTTCCTTGTTCAGCGTGCGATGAAACCGTTCGTTCTTGCCCCGACTCTGAGGATGATACGGCCGGCTGTGCAGCACCCGCACGCCGAGTTTCAACAGCCAGACGCCAAAATGCGTCCAACGCTCCCCCGGACCGCCGCCCCACGGCGAGCCGTTGTCCACGAACATCGCTTCCGGCAGGCCGTGGTGACGAAACGCCGTCTCCAGGTGACCGCGCACCGTCTCCTCGGTCTGGTTCGCGCAGGCCGTCAGGTTCACCAGATAGCGCGAATGATCGTCGACCACGCTCAGCGGATGACAGCGCGTCCCGTTGGTCAGCTTCACCCAGCCTTTGAAATCCATCTGCCACAGCAGGTTCGGCGCCGCCTTCTCGAAACGGATCGACGGCGCACCCTGGCCCGCCGTCTCCGTCACGCGATCGTTGCGGCGCAGGATCGCGTGCACCGTCGAGGCCGCCGGAGGGGCAATGTTCTCGCGCTTCAGGCGAGCGGCGAGCTTGCGCGCGCCCCACGCCGGATGCGCGTCGCGGACCGCCAGCACCTTCGCTTCCAACGCCGCGTCGGTTTGATGGGGACTGCGATGCGGCCGGCGCGAATGATCGGTGAGTTCTGTCTCGCCCGCCGCCCGACGGCGCAACCATTTGTAGCCGGTGTCCGGATGGATGCCGAAACGACGGCACAACGCCCGCCGGTTGGCCCCTTCCAACGACGCCAGACGCACGAATGCTTCCCTTTGGTCCATGACCGACACCTCTTGCCATGGCATGGATCGCCTCCCGGGCTGTTGATCCATCCCATCATGCGGTGTCGGCCATCCCGGGGGGACGGTTCGGACGAAGACACAGAACGTCGTCGACGGCACCAATGCCACGCCTTCGGACGCGGCGGCGCGGTCAGCGCCCCGAAGCCCCGGAGGGGCGCGCCCCTCAGGGCGCGGGGCTTGACCGCGCCGTCCGCGGCCGAAGCACAATCCAAAGCGCCGTCAGAGGCGAAACGAAACCGTCGGTCTTGTCTCCGGACAACCGTCGGCTATGTCCCCGGGCTGTACACTTGACCCGGCCATCTGCATCGGATGGTTGCTGAGTGGAATTGCATCGTTCGCAAATTGGTGCGGGTAGACGATGGCCGGGTCAAGCCCGGCCACATGTGGCCGAGGCCTTCACCCGGCCATGACGGGGGCGAGAGTCGGTATTTCAGGATGATCTTCCTTCAGTCGTGTAATGCCAAGCCGTTGGAAGAACGTGAGTCACGCGCTTGAGCACATCTATAATTTAGCGATGCAGTCAGAAATAATGATTCATCGCCTGTAGAGACAGCCTCTCAAAGCAAATCACTGCAATGCTTCAAGGGCGGCACGCTGTGACGCGAGGACGTTCGGCCTAAGGCAGCACCTTGCCAGGGTTCATGATGCCCAGCGGATCCAACGCATCCTTGATGCGGCGCATCATCGCCAGCTCGGCGCCGCCGCGCCAATCCGGCATCATGTAGGGCTTCAGCCGGCCAATGCCGTGTTCCGCCGAGAAGCTGCCGTCGAGCGCGCGCACCACCTCGTTCACCGTATCCATAAGCGCGTGATCCCGGGCGAGGAACGCCGCACTGTCGGCGCCAATCGGCTGCACCAGGTTGAAGTGGATGTTGCCGTCGCCCATGTGCCCGAACGGCATGACCCGGATGCCGGGGATCAGCGCTTCGCAAGCGACAGTGGCACGGCGGATGAACTCCGGCACTTTCGACACCGGCACGGACACATCGTTCTTCACGCTGGCACCCGCACGTTTCTGCGCCTCGGAGTGTTCCTCGCGCAGCCGCCAGATCGCCGCTCGCTGTGCCTCCGACTCGGCGATCGCCGCATCCAGTAGCACTTCATTTGCCAGTGCTTGCTCCAGCACCGTCTC
>DATLVC010000097.1:0-8183 GCA_035577685.1 Micropepsaceae bacterium
AAGCACCGCCGAATAGGTTTGGAACTCGCTCCCCTCGAGAACCCCGCGCAGGGTTTGTCCCTTCGCGAGAATTCCTTTCTCGACGATGAATTGCTTCTCGTCTTTCAGCGCCGCTTCATCCACGGGCACCTCGAAAATGAAAGAATCGGCGGCCGCCTTCGCGGCGTCGATCTCCGGCGTGGTCCAGGCGTAGCCCGCCGGCAACACATGCAGAGAACCGAACAGATAGACGGTGCTCGTGCCCTGCTGCACGCGCCAGAGGGCAGGGTGGGGGGCGGCCGCTTGGGCAACAGAGACGGTCGGCGCCAGCATCAGAGCGGCGCAGGCGATTCTCGCAAGGCGCGAGGCCAGCTTCCCCGGTCCCCTCATGGTTTTCTCCCTTAGGAGGAGCAATTTAGCACGGAGCGGCGCCGACGCCTTCACGCATTTTCGTAAAATTTGGCGGCAATCAGCGTCGCCAGCGCGTCCACCGCGCCTTGCGCGTCCGGGCCGTCGGCGGCGAGTTCGACCGTGGTGCCGAGCGATGCCGCGAGCATCATCAGCCCCATGATGGAACGGCCCGAAACGCTGGCATCGCCTTTGGTCACCGTGACTTCGGATTGAAACTTGGCCGCGGTTTCAACGAATTTCGCCGAGGCCCTGGCATGCAGGCCTCTCTTATTCACGATGGTCACGATTTTCCGAACGGACGGGGCGCCGCTCATTTTCCTGTCGCGCTGCCCGCCAGCTCGGCCGACCCTGCACGCATATATTTGCGGCCCGATTCGATGGCTTCGCAGACGGCCCGCTCCAGCGGCAGTGTAATCCGTACACTGATGAGCTTGATGAGGCTGGGCAGATTGGCGCCGGCCAGAACCTCGACCTTGCCCTTCTGCAGATGGGTGAGAGCGAGGTTGCACGGCGTGCCGCCGAACATATCGGTGACCAAGACGACGCCGCTTCCCAAATCCACTGCACGGATTGCCGCCGTGATCTCGTCCCGGCGTTCCTCAATGTCGTCATTGGGGCCGATGCAGACGGTTTTCACATGAGACTGCGGCCCTTGGATGTGCTGGGCCGCAGACAGAAGTTCGGCCGCAAGCCGGCCATGGGTGACGATGACGATTCCGATCATGTTCCGTTTGTGTGTGAAGATGGGCTGCAAGATAGCAGCGTTCCGGTTAAAAAAAATGACTGGATGGGGGCGAAATTGCGCCTGCGACAAAAGCGCCACGCGCCAGGGCCGCGGCCGAGGCGGCTATTTTTGCGGGCGTCGAAGCTTCAAAGGGTCGCAGAATCAGGAAGGGCGGTTCGGCGCAGCCTTCCAGCCCCTGCGGAAGCTTGTGGGTGGCAGGTTCGGGGAGCCGCGCGATGTCCGCCTCTTCGTCCAGGCGCACTGCGAGGATGACGGGCGCAGGCTGTGCGGTTGGCATGACGACGATGCCAACGCCGCGGATTTCGATTTGTCCGTAGGCGGATGGATGAGCGTCCGCGAAAAGGCGGCCGTCATTGCCGAACAACATCGTCTGGTCATCCGAGATGAGCTGCGCGCCCATGGCGATGAGTCGCAGCGCCACGTCCGATTTGCCCGCGCCGCTTGCGCCGAGCAGCAAGACCGCGCCCTCGACGGCACACCCGAAGGGTGCGCATGCCTCGCCCAGGGCGACGCAGCTCGCATGAACCAGAACGCGTTGCGTCATGCCGCCGTCCGCTGCAGCGGCAGTTCGACGATGAAGCACGCCCCCGCGCGCTTGCCATCGCTGTGAAATTTGTTTTCCGCCCAGATGCGCCCACCATGGCTGGCCACGATCTGCCGGGCGATGGCCAGACCGAGGCCCGAATTCTTTCCGAAACCATGCTCTGCCGGACGTTCGGTGTAAAAGCGGCCGAAGACGCGTTCGAGATCGTCTTCCGGGATGCCCGGCCCCTGGTCTTCGACAATGGCGCGCACGTTGCGGTTGACGATGTGCGCGGAAACCGTGACCGTGCCGCCATCCGGACTGAAGGAAATCGCGTTGTCGATCAGATTCCGGAAGACTTGCCCGAGCCGCGTGCCGATTCCCTGCACCGTGGTGGATTTGTCCGAATCGTCCGTGAAACGGATTTGCACGCCGCGCGGCACATCCATGCCGCTATAGATATCGACAATGGTGTCCAGCAGTTTCGAAAGATCGATCGGCTCGGAATGGCCGCGCGACAGTTCGGCATCCAGGCGCGAAGCATCCGAAATATCGGTGATCAGCCGGTCGATGCGCTTCACATCGTTGCGGATCACCTGGACCAGCCGCTCGCGGTTTTCAGTATCCTTGGTGCGTTCGAACATCTCGATCGCGCTTTTCAGCGAGGTGAGAGGGTTCTTCAATTCATGCGCGACATCGGCCGCGAAACTTTCGATGGCGTCGATGCGCTCATAGAGCGCGCGGGTCATGGCGGAGAGCGAATCGGCAAGTTCCCCAATTTCGTCATCGCGGCCGTCCAAGGTGGGGATCGCATCGCGTCCCGCCCGGCCCCGTCGCACGCGCTCTGCGGCCCCGGCAAGCTTCAGAATCGGTGCCGCAATGAAACCGGCGAGATAGACCGCTGAAAACAAGAGCGCCACAAAGGCGACCGCGAACACTTCCACCAGCGCCGTCCGTTCGGCCTTCAGGATGTTGTCGATGTCGCCCGATTCCGTGGTCAGCATCAGCACGCCATACAAAGTGGCGAAGCGGCGGATCGGCACCGCGACCGAGAGGACCAGCTTGTCCTGCTCATTGACGCGTACGCTGCTGCCGGTCTCGCCCATCAGCGCGCGATTGACCTCGTCATAGACGCGGCCGTTCTGGCCGGCCTCGAAATAGGGCTCCAGAGAAGCAAGAGGCCGCACGCCCATCAGCCCGTCATAAAGGCGCTCGACAGCCCCAACGGAGCGATAGAAAAAAGCCACGACCCGATTGGTCGGTTCGGGTGGCGGCAGTTCTTCGGTGGTCACCACATTGCGCGCGAGAAGGTTGCGCGTATCGAGTTGCAAGCGGCCGATCGTGGAATAGACGCGGGCCCGCAGATGCGTGGGCGAAATAAGCTGGCGCAACAGAGGCTCGGCCTGATTCGGCTGGATCGAGCGCCGGTCGGGATCGGCGGCATATTCGGCAAGCGCGCCCGCGACGATGAGCGCCTGGTCGCGAATCCCCGCGATGCGCTCCTCGACGAGACCGATGCGGTTCGATTGCACCCACAGCACGCCGCTTATCAGAATGAGCAGCGCGATGACGTTGAAGAACAGAATCCGCCGCGTCAGCGCGGAAAATCGCCGGCGCGGACGGTAGGGAAGATCAGCGCTCATCGGCCGGGGCGATGCGCGCTCGTTTTTTGTCTGGAATTGCGGACTCAGATTCAGAGCAAAGTCCTCATTTCAAGCCAGCCGCTCCTCAAGTCTCCTTGTAGCGATAGCCGACTCCATAGAGCGTTTCGATCGAGTCGAAATCGTCATCGACCGCTTTGAATTTCTTGCGCAGGCGCTTGATGTGCGAGTCGATCGTGCGGTCGTCGACATAGACCTGGTCGTCATAGGCCGCGTCCATCAGATTGTCGCGGCTCTTCACGAAGCCGGGGCGCAGCGCCAGCGATTGCAGGATCAGGAACTCGGTGACGGTCAGGCGCACCGGCTTGTTGTCCCAGGTGCATTCGTGGCGCAAGGGATCGAGGGTCATCTTTCCGCGGACCATGATCTGTTTGCCCTCGGTGGCGGCTGGTTGCGCACCGCCCCCTTTGCCTTCGGCACGGCGCAGCACCGCTTTGACTCGTTCCAGCAGCAGCCGCTGGGAAAAGGGTTTGCGGATATAGTCGTCGGCCCCGGCGTTCAGCCCCATCAGCTCATCGATTTCCTCGTCCTTGGACGTCAGGAAGATCACCGGGATCTCCATGGCCTGGCGGAGCCGCCTCAGCACCTCCATGCCGTCCATCCGCGGCATTTTGATGTCCAGAATGGCGAGGTCGGGCGGATTGGCCGTGAGCGCAGTCAAGGCCGAGGCGCCGTCCGTATAGCTGCGGACATGGTAGCCTTCCTGCTCCAGGAGCATGGTCACGGAGGCCAGGATATTCTTGTCGTCGTCAACGAGGGCGATGGTCGCCATGGAAAGACACCTTTGTTGCGGTCTTTAATATAGGGCAGGGGCCGGAAAAGCGCAGGGGTATCCTCTCCCTAGGGAACAGGGATGGTCGGCAAGCCCTCTGACATCTCCCCTTTACCCCACTCTTTCGCCCATAGGGGGCGAGGGGAAGCGCTCAATGCGCCGGTTCGATGCCCGCTTCCTTCCAATCGCCGGCGGCTTCGGCCCGGGTCAGGTAGCGGATGAAATCGGTCGCTTCCTTGGGCGCGACGCTCTTAGTCGCGACCCCGGCGGAATAGGGCGTATAGACTTGAAGCGGTGCCGGCAGCATGCCCGCGAGCTTCACGCCCTTCACCGGCACGATTTCGCTCACATTCTGGATGGCGAATTCCACCTCGCCCGACGCGACGCGGTCGGCGGAATAGCCGGTCTGAGTCAGCTTGGTCTTTTTCTCCATTTCCTCGGCGATGCCCAGATCCTTCATGATCTTGGCCGTGGCAATACCGGAGGAGGCGCCTTGGGCCGGGTCCATATAGGTCACGGACTTCGCCTTCAGCATGGTTTCCTTGAATTTCTCGGGCGTGGAAAGGTCGGGGCTGTCTGTGCCGTCCTTGGCGCCTACGCCGATGCCGATCCGCCCCAGCGGGACGCCGCTCTTGGCCCTGACGTCGCCGGCCTTTTCCAGCTGCTCCAGCGCGGGCGTCGAGACCACGATGACATCCGCCGGAGCGCCCGATTTCAGCTTCTCCTGAATCTGCCCGACCGTTCCAACGGTGAAATTCACCTTGTTCCCGGTCATCTGCGTGAAACCCGCGGCCAGGGTGCGTTCGGCCTCCTGCACCGCGCCGGCGGAATAGACGTTGATCTCCACCGCGCTTGCGGGCCCCATTAGGACCGGCATCGCGGCGATGACGCCGGCAAACATAAGCCTTTTGGACATCGTTTCCCCTATCTCGATGTTCAGGCGAACTGGACCTTGAGAATTTCATAGGACCGCGCGCCGCCGGGCGCGGCAACCTCGACCGTGTCGCCAGCGGTCTTGCCGATAAGCGCGCGGGCAATCGGCGAGGAGATCGAGATCCGGCCGTGCTTGGCATCGGCTTCGAGGTCACCCACGATCTGATATTTCACCTTGGCATCGCTGTCCTCGTCGGCCAGCGTGACGGTGGCGCCGAATTTCACGGTCTTGCCGGACAGCTTCGACACGTCGATCACATCGGCACGCGAGAGCTTGTCCTCCAAATCCATCACCCGCCCTTCGATGAAGGCCTGGCGTTCCTTGGCGGCATGATATTCGGCGTTCTCCGAAAGGTCGCCATGGGCGCGCGCTTCGGTAATCATCTTGATGACAGCAGGCCGCTCCTCCAGCTTCAGATGCTGGATCTCATCCTCCAGGGCCTTGTAGCCCGCGGCGGTCATCGGAATACGTTCCATCCTCTTTCACCTTGAATCGACAGAATTATTGGCTCAGGCAGGTCCGTCCTCGTCGAACGGTCAAGCCAGAACGGCCGTACACAACGCTTGAGATTGGTCACCGTTGCCGGCGGCTCTAAGGCTCAAGACCAGTTTTTAAGCATATGACTGGAGGGGGGCGACTTCAAGGGAGCCGGATTTGAGGGAATGGATCGCCAGGGTCACGGCCGCGGCCGCGGCCATGGTGGTGCAATAGGGGATTTTCATCTGCAGCGCGGTCTTGCGGATGGAGGCCGAATCCGCGAGCGCCTGAGCGCCGTCCGTGGTGTTGAAGACGAGCGAAATCTCCCCGTTCTTCATCTCGTCCACGATGTGCGGCCGGCCTTCCATTACCTTGTTGATGATTCGGACCGGAAGGCCGGACGCCTGAAGATATTTCGCGGTTCCGCGTGTCGCCACGATATCGAAGCCCATGGCAATCAGCTGCGCCGCCGGTCCCGGGGCGATTTCCTTGTCGCTATCTCTCACGGAGATGAACACGGTGCCTGAAAGCGGTAGTTTTGCGCCGCTGCCGATCTGGCTCTTGGCAAAGGCGCGGCCGAAATCGGTGTCCAGCCCCATGACTTCACCGGTGGATTTCATCTCCGGCCCGAGGATGGTGTCTACGCCGGGGAAACGCGCAAAGGGAAGGACGGCTTCCTTGACGGCGATATGCGATTTCCTCGCGCCCGTCAGGGTGAAAGCGGAGAGATGCTCGCCCGCCATTACGCGCGCGGCGATTCCGGCGACGGGGAGGCCAATCGCCTTGGCGACGAAGGGCACCGTGCGCGAAGCCCGCGGGTTCACTTCCAGGACGAAGATTTCGCCGTTCTGAATGGCATATTGCACGTTCATCAGACCGCGGACTTCGAGTGCCCGCGCCAGCGCAATGGTCTGCCGTTCCAGCTCGGCGATTGTTGCGGCGTCGAGCGAATGGGGCGGCAGCGCGCAGGCCGAATCGCCCGAATGGATACCCGCTTCCTCAATGTGCTCCATGATGCCGGCGATGAAGACCGCGCCCGTCTCATCGCAGATGGCATCGACATCGACCTCCGTCGCATGCTGCAGGAAGCCGTCGATCAGCACGGGATTCGCGCCCGAGATGCGGAACAGCTCGCCCGATTGCAGCGCGGCTTTCAGCGCAGGCTCGTCGGCGACGATGATCATGCCGCGCCCGCCCAGCACATAGGATGGACGCAAGATGACGGGATAACCGATTTCGTGCGCCACATTGACGGCGGTGTCGATGTTGAGCGCGGTGCCGTTTTGGGGCTGCTTCAGGCCGAGCCTGTGAAGCAGTTCGAGAAAGCGCTGGCGGTCTTCGGCCAGATCGATGGCGTCCGCCGAGGTGCCGAGAATGGGAATCCCTGCCTGCCCCAGGGCGCCCGCAAGCTTCAGCGGCGTCTGACCACCGAACTGCACGAGCACGCCCGCCAGCGTACCTTTCTTTTGCTCAAGCTGGATGATCTCCAGAACATCTTCCGCCGTGAGCGGCTCGAAATAGAGCCGGTCGGAGGTGTCGTAATCGGTCGAGACGGTTTCCGGATTGCAATTGACCATGATGGTCTCATAGCCCTGCGCGGCGAGCGAGAAGCAGGCATGGCAGCAGCAATAATCGAATTCGATTCCCTGCCCGATGCGATTTGGACCGCCGCCCAGAATGATCACCTTACGCCGTTCGCTCGGGCGCGCTTCGCATTCGACTTCGCCGCCCACGGGCGATTCATAGGTCGAATACATATAAGAGGTCAGCGCCGCGAATTCGGCTGCGCAGGTGTCGATGCGTTTGTAGACGGGATGAACGCGCAAATGCGTGCGTGCAGCCGTCACCGCGCTTTCCTTCATGCCTGTCAGCATCGCAAGCCGCGCGTCGGAAAATCCCATCGCTTTCAGCCGGCGCAGCCCTTCCACGGTTGTCGGCAGGCCCGATTTGCGGATCGCATTTTCGGTGCGCACGATCTCGGCGATTTCGCTGACGAACCACGGATCGTAGCCGGTGATGCGGGTGAGTTCTTCTTCGCGCGTGCCAAGGCGCAGCGCCTGTGCGGCGACACGCAGCCGGTCCGGGGTGGGACGGCCCAAAGCCGCGCGGATGGCGTTGCTGTCGTCGCCCTGGCCGAGATTGGGAATGACGATTTCATCGAGGCCCGAAAGCCCCGTCTCCAGCGAGCGCAGCGCCTTTTGCAGCGATTCGGCGAAGGTGCGGCCAATGGCCATGACCTCGCCCACCGATTTCATCGAGGTGGTCAGGATCGGATCGGCGCCGGGAAATTTCTCGAAGGCGAAGCGCGGAATCTTCGTCACGACATAGTCGATGGTCGGTTCGAAGGCGGCCGGCGTCACGCGCGTAATGTCGTTGGTCAGTTCGTCCAGCGTGTAGCCGACGGCAAGCTTGGCGGCGACCTTGGCAATGGGAAATCCCGTCGCCTTGGACGCCAAGGCTGACGATCGGGAAACCCGCGGATTCATTTCGATCACGACCATGCGGCCGTCGGCCGGATTTAGCGCAAATTGCACATTCGATCCGCCGGTTTCGACGCCGATCTCGCGCAGCACCGCAATCGAGGCGGTGCGCATGCGCTGATATTCCTTGTCCGTCAGCGTCAACGCAGGCGCCACCGTGATGGAATCGCCGGTGTGCACGCCCATGGGGTCGATGTTCTC
>DATLVC010000098.1:0-21589 GCA_035577685.1 Micropepsaceae bacterium
TGTCGATCCCTCCCCGATCTGCCACAACCGAAGGCTAAGCCAAAACGCCGCATAGTCTCAAGCCGCGGGAACAGGCATGGCTTTTGGCGCGTTAACCGGCCAGAGGACGTGCACCCTTCGTGTCCCTGCCGCACCATCAACCTGGAGAGTTGCAATGAATATCATGACCAAAGCCAAACCATTCGTGCTTCCACCGCTGCCCTATGACGAAGCGGCGCTTGCACCGACGATCTCCGGGAACACGATGAGCTTCCATTACGGCAAGCATCACAAAGCCTATGTCGACAAGCTGAATGAATTGGTGGCCGGGACTGAATATGCGGACATGAAGCTGGAAGACATCGTGAAGGCGACTGTCGCGGATTCGTCAAAAACACCGATCTTCAACAATGCCGGCCAAATCTGGAATCATACCTTCTTCTGGTCGTGCCTGACGCCCAAAGGCTGCAAGCCCACGGGCAAGATCAAGTCCGCCATCGGACGCGATTTCGGGGGCTATGACGGTTTTGCGGAACAATTCGCCAAAGAGGGCGTCGGCCAATTCGGCAGCGGTTGGGTGTGGCTGGTCGCGGATGGCGAAAAATTGGCGATCGAGAAGACTCCCAATGCCATGACGCCCATGGCGAAGGGGAAGAAGTGCCTGCTGACCATCGATGTCTGGGAGCACGCTTATTATCTCGATTACCAGAACCGGCGGCCGGACTTCCTCAAGGCCGTGATCGAAAAGCTCCTCAATTGGGATTTCGCGGCCGAGAATTTCGAAAAGGGCCGCTAGCCGTCCCCTTTGTTGAGTTCGCGCCCCCCGTGACCTAGGGTTGATTTCCCGATTCGCGGGGGCCGCGCGCCCGATGAAGTGCTTCTATCATCCCCAAACCGACGCCGTCGGACTGTGCAAGCATTGCCAGCGGGGGTTGTGTCCGGATTGCGCGTCCGAGCGCGATGGCGGTCTTGCCTGCCGCGACCGGCACGAGAACCAGGTGGATCAGGTGAGCGCCCTGATCCGGCGCAATGTCCAGGTCGGCGTGAAATCGCGCCCGCTCAGCCTTATTGCCTGCGCCATCTTTGTCGTCGCCTTGATAGTATTGATCGATCTGGCCGTGAACGAAGAGAACCAAAACGTAAGAACCATGCTCTACATGCTGGCGGCGTTTTCCTTTGTCGCGGTACTGGGACAGGTGCCCGTCCTCAGAAGCATGTTCACGCGCAAATCGGGCAATTAACGGGAGGAAGGGCCAGGATGGCAGATTGCTTCATTTTCGACGCGGTGCGCACGCCGCGCGGGCGCGGCAAGAAGGACGGCGCGCTGCACGAGGTGACGGCCCTCGAACTGGCCACGCAATCGCTGAAAGCCGTCCGCGACCGCAATGCGCTCGACACCGCCGAGCTCGACGATGTGGTCATGGGCTGCGTCGATCCGGTGGGCGAACAGGGCGCCGATATTGCCCGCGCCGCCGTGTTGAAAGCGGGCTTCGCCGAGACCGTGCCCGGCATGCAGATCAACCGTTTCTGCGCGAGCGGCCTCGATGCCTGCAACATCGCGGCCGGGCAAATCATGTCCGGCCAGGCGGAGCTTGCCATCGGCGGCGGTGTGGAGGCGATGAGCCGGGTTGCGATTGGCTCCTCGGGCGGCGCCTGGCCGGAAGACCCTTCCATCGCGCTGCCGGCCTATTTCGTGCCGCAGGGCATTTCGGCCGATCTGATCGCGACGCTGGACGGTTTCTCGCGCGACGATGTCGATGCTCTCGCTGTGGAGAGTCAGAAGCGCGCCGCCAATGCCTGGAGCAAAGGCTATTTCAAGAACTCCGTCATCCCCGTGAAAGACACGCAAGGCCTCACGATCCTCGACCGCGACGAGCACATGCGGCCTGAAACCACCATGCAATCGCTGGGCGCGTTGAAGCCGGCCTTCGCGGAGTTCGGCGCGGTCGGTTTCGATTCCGTGGCGATTCAGCGTTATCCGCAAGTCGAGGCGCTGAACCATGTGCACCACGCCGGCAATTCTTCGGGCATCGTGGATGGCGCGGCGGCGGTGCTGCTGGGTTCGCGCAAGAAAGGCAAGGCGCTGGGGCTGAAGCCGCGCGCGAAGGTGAAGGCTTTCACCTCCATCGGTTCGGAGCCGGCCATCATGCTGACGGCGCCGGCCGAGGTCACGCGCAAGGTGCTCGCGCGCGCCGGCATGACGGTCAAGGACATCGACCTCTTCGAGATCAACGAAGCGTTTGCCTCCGTCGTGCTGCGCTTCATGCGCGAGCTGAAGCTGTCGGCGAACAAGGTCAATGTGAATGGCGGCGCCATCGCGATGGGCCATCCGCTCGGCGCCACCGGCGCGATGCTCTTGGGCACGGTGCTGGACGAATTGGAACGGCGCAATCTCACCACCGCGCTCGTCACGCTCTGCATCGGTGCCGGCATGGGCACCGCAACGATCATCGAGAGAATCTGAGGACCACATGAACCTCGTCAATTTCAAATGGGATCAGGATCAGGACGGCATCGTCACGCTCTCCTGGGACACGCCCGACCGTTCGGTGAATGTGCTTTCCATGGCGGCCATCGCCGAACTCGGTCAGGTGGCCGCTGCTGTTGCGGCCGATGCGGCGATCAAAGGCGTCGTCATCGCCAGCGGCAAATCCGGCAGTTTCAGCGCGGGCGCCGATCTGGACGAAATGAGCGCCTATGCGGGCCAGAGCGGCCCGGAGGCGGCGAAGGCCGCTTTCGACGCGATGATGAATCTGCATCGCACCTTCCGCAAACTCGAAACCTGCGGCAAGCCGGTGGTGGCAGCGATCAACGGCACGGCGCTTGGCGGCGGCCTGGAGTTCACGCTGGCCTGTCATTGCCGCATCCTCGCCGACGATCCGCGCACCCGCATTGGCTTGCCGGAAGCGCAAGTCGGCCTCATTCCCGGCGGCGGCGGCACGCAGCGCCTGCCGCGCATGATCGGTGCGATGGCAGCGCTGCCGCTGATGCTGGAAGGGCGCCGTCTCGATCCGGCCTCGGCCGCCGGCATGGGCATCGTGCAGAAGATCGTGCCCACCGCCGATTTGATTTCGGCGGCGAAGGCTTGGATCAAGGCCAATCCGTCCGCGCAGCAGCCCTGGGACAAGAAGGAATTCCGCATTCCGGGCGGCGGGCCGTTCTCGGCCTCGGGCGCGCAAGTCTTCACGGTCGGCAATGCCATGCTGCGGCAGAAAACCTATGACAATTACCCCGCGCAGCGCTTCATCATGTCGGCGGTCTATGAAGGCTTGCTCGTCGACATCGACACCGCTTTGAAGATAGAGGCCCGCTATTTCGTCCGCATCCTGATGGATCCGGCGAGCCGCAACATGATCCGCACGCTGTTCCATTCGATGCAGGAGCTGGGCAAGGGCGCGCGCCGCCCGGCAGACGAGTCGCCCGCCGATGTGAAGCGCTTGGGCGTCTTGGGTGCGGGCGTGATGGGGGCTGGCATCGCCTATGTCTCCGCTGTCGCCGGCATCGATGTGACGCTGATCGACACCACCGACGAGAAGGCCGCCGCGGGCAAGGACCATGTCGCCAAGCTGCTCGACCACGAAGTCTCACGCGGCCGTTCGACGCCGGACAAGAAGGCGGAAATCCTCGGGCGCATCCATGCGGGAAGCGATTTCGGCCCGCTGAAGGATGCCGATCTCATCGTCGAAGCGGTGTTTGAAGACCGCAAGGTGAAGGCCGAGGCCACGAAGAAAACCGATGCGGTCACCCCGGAAGCGGCAATCTTCGGCTCGAACACCTCCACGCTGCCGATCACCGGCCTGGCTGAAGCCAGCGCGCGGCCGGCCAATTTCATCGGCATCCATTTCTTCTCGCCGGTCGAACGGATGGGCCTGGTCGAGATCATCGTCGGCAAGAAAACAAGCGCGCGCGCGCTGGCCACCGCCATCGACTATGTCCGCAAGATCCGCAAGACGCCGATCGTGGTGAACGATTCACGCGGCTTCTACACGTCGCGCTGCTTCGGCACCTACACGCTCGAAGGCCTGACCATGATGGCCGAACGGATCGCGCCCGCTTTGATCGACAATGTTGGCCGCATGACGGGCATGCCGATGGGGCCGCTGGAGGTGCTGGATTCAGTGGGCATCGACACCGCCCTGAAGATCACGCGCCAGACGCGCAAAGAGGTCACCAAGAGCGAAAAGCCGGACGCGGCGGAGGAAATCCTCGCTTTCATGGTGGAGAAAGCCGGGCGCCCCGGGGTCAAAGGCGGCAAGGGCTTCTACGAGTACGACGCGCGCGGCAAGCGCACCCGGCTGTGGCCGGGGCTTCTGGAATACGGCAAGGGCAAGTGGAAGAGCGACGGCGACGTGGAGGAATTGAAGCAGCGGCTTCTGACGATCCAGGCGCTGGAGGCCGCGCGTTGCTTCGAAGAGGGCGTGATCACCGATCCCAGGGATGCCGATGTCGGCGCGATCCTGGGCTGGGGATTTGCCCCTTACACCGGCGGGCCGATCTCGATGATCGACACCATGGGGGCGACCGAATTCGTCAAACGCTGCGAGGCGCTGGCCGCCAAATATGGCAAGCGCTTCCAGCCCAGCAAATTGCTGCGCGAGATGGCGGCGTCGGGGGAAAGCTTTTATGTACGTTTTGCGACAGCCAAAGCGGCAGCGTGACAAGAAGGCTTGGGAAAGTCGCTGCGATTAAGCTTGGCGCGGCGGGCAAAAACGCGCGCCGCCGTCGGGATCAGCCCCGTTTGCGCGCGAAAAAAACCGCCAAAACCTTGGCAATCCAACCCTGCTTCGAGGCCACAGCCACGACAGGATGGGCGTATTCCTCGCCTTCCGCATAGCCATACCGGCCGGTAACCAGACGCGCCAACAACATGGATCGCTCCTTATACGCAGGCACTGCGTCGTGTACGGAGTATACGCTCCTTATACGGACGCGCAAGAACGTCACCATCGTCAGCATAAGCTGCGAAGGTTAAAAAAGTTCGAATACGGAGCAATTTTCCGTGTGGTCGCCGCGGCGGCGATGTCACAAATCGGCGTTTAACCTTAAGAAAACCGTCACAAACGGGCGCCGCCGTTCGTCATCCGGCAGGTGGTATGGCCCGAATTCCAACCCGAGCGGTAACCGGAGTCTTGCGCATACAGCGTTTCGTCGCGTTGCGGGGTGCTGGGCACGGAGGTGCTTTCGGCGCTGGCGGTCGCGCAGCCATCGGCAAAACCGGCTTCGTAGGCGGGGGAGTCCTGGTCGGCCGGAGCACCGGCGCAGGCCGCCAGTACAAGGCCAACAATTGCAGCCAAGACACGCCTCTGCATTTTAGAAGAACCGCCAGACGACATAGACATGACATAGGACAATGCTGACCAGCATCAAGGGAAAGGCGGCGAGATTGAATCGCCAGAACCCGATGGGCGCACCGCTTCGTTCGGCGATGCCCGCCACAGTCAGATTGGCGGCCGAACCGATGAGCGTGCCGTTGCCGCCGAGGCAGGCGCCGAGCGCGAGCGACCACCACACCGGCAAGATCGCCGCATCGCCGCCCATGGCGGGCGCGATGCCCTTGATCAAGGGAATGAGCGTGATGACGAACGGAATATTGTCGATCAGCGCAGAGAGAATGGCTCCGCCCCACAGCAGCACCAGCGCGGTCGCGCGCAGATCCCCGCCGGTCGCGGCCAGCAATTGCCGTCCGAGGTAATCGAGCGCACCGGCTTTGGCGATGGCGGCGACCATCACGAAGAGGCCGACGAAGAAGAAGATCGTTACCCAATCCACTTCCGCGAACGCGCTGGTGACGGTCTCGGAATGCTCGTGGCGCGGGCGCGGCCCGTGATCGAACAGCATCAGAAGCCCGGCCGCGAGAAGCGCAATCGTGCCGGCTTCGAGATGCAGCGGCTCGGCGAAGACGAGCGCCAGGATCAAGCCCGCAATGACTGCCAGCGACGGGGCAATGAGCCGCGCGTCTACAATGGCCTCGCGGGCGTCAAGCGCCATTACGCGGGCGCGATGTTCGCGGGAAGCGTGCAGGGTGCGGCCCCAGATCAGATGCATGAGCAGGGTCTGCACAACGAAGACCGCAAGCACCGCCGGCCCGAGCGCGAGCAGAAAGTCGTCGAAAGTCAAATGCGCCGCCGAGCCGATGAGGATGTTCGGCGGATCGCCGATCAAGGTCGCCGTGCCGCCGATATTGCTGGCGAAAATTTCGGCGAGCAGGAACGGGTAGGCGGGCAGGCCGAGGTCTCCGGCGATCACGAATGTCACTGGCGCGATGAACAGAAGCGTGGCCGCATTGGGCAGAAAGGCCGAGACCACCGCCGTCACCATGGCCAGGGCCGCCAGGATGCCGGCGGGCGAAGCGCGCATCGTCTGCGCCGCCCGGATCGCCATATAGCCGAAGATGCCGCTCTTCTTTGTGATGCCCACGATGATCATGGTGCCGGTCAAAAGCGCCAGCGTGTTGAAATCGATCGCCGCGATGGCTTCGGCCTGCGCGAGATAGCCGAACGCGATTGCGATGCCGGCGGCCAGGATCACCACCACCGCGCGATTGATGCGCTCGGTCATGATGATGCCGTAGCTCACCACGAACAGCGCCACTGGGAACAGCATGGCGCTCGTGCCGGACGCGGACGTCCCCGTCACGAACGCGGGGTCCGGGGCTCGGCACCGATGATGTGCCGCGCGGCATCCCAATAGGAGATCATGCCGATCAGCCGCTCGGTGCCGCGTTCTACCACCGGGATCGTCATATGGCTGTGGCAGAAGAGACGGACGCCCTCGATCACCGGCGTGTCGGGATAAACGCGCACGGCCTCGCGGTTGATCGCGCGGCGAACGGGGCTGTCTTTCAGACGCGCGAATTTGTCGTGCAGTTCGGATTCGTCATCGGTCAGGAAGCGCAGATTGGGCAGCAGACTTCCGACCACGGCGACACGCGGGACGAGCAGCACCAGAAGATCGTAAATTCCGAACAGACCCGCCAGCCGTCCTTCCGCATCCACCACGGGAAGCGCGATGACGTTGCGCTCGCAGATCTGGCGGGCGGCCTCTCCAATTGTGCTGTCCTCCCGCACCGCCTGGGGGTTCGCCGTCATGATATCGACACAGTGCATGCGGAGTTTCTTTCGCTTTGCTGCGCGCATTGTTTTGCCGGTCATCGGCGCTGCCACTTAACCCGTCATTTACGGCGGGTCGGTCACATTGCGTATATGAAGCCGGTGATTCTGCACAATCTTCATATTCTGATCGTCGACGGCAAGGCCGGCAACGCCCGGCTGCTGCGCGGCATCCTGTCGGCGCTCGGTATTTCCGAGGTGATGTTGGCGGAGGATACCGCGGCCGCTCTCGAAATCATGGAGACCGCCAGTTTTCAGGCGATCTTCTGCGATGAAGCCGTCGGCCCCCTCGACGCGGCCGGTTTCGTCCTCGCGGTTCGCCGCAACGGCAAAGTGCGCAACCCCCGGACGCCCATTGTGCTGGTCTCCGACGGGCCGCAGCGCGCCCAGGTGGAAGCGGTGCGCGATGCCGGCATCAACGATCTCCTCGTCCGCCCGCTCAGCATGAGTTCGGTTGAGCGCAAATTGCAGAGCCTGCTCGCGGCGCCCAAGCCTTTCATCGAGACCGAAGCGTTCTTCGGACCCGACCGGCGCCGGGAACGGGACCGCCGTGGCGGCCGCGACGACAACGGCTCCGCCATGCCCCTGCGCGACCGGCGCGAAGGCCAGATGATGCGCCGCCGGACAGACCGCACCGGCCCGGGCGCCCGTTAACCGCCTAATCCCATTCTTGCACCGATCCCTCTTGGGGCCGCCACAGATCGGCCTTCTGTGCGATTCGCGATTACAAAAAGAAAATCTGGAAAAAGTTCCTCTCACCCTCCCAAGTTAGGATAATATTCCTGCACCCGGTCTCGTGGTAGATCAAAAGGAGGGCGAGCGATGCTTGAACATATTGAAAGACAAGAAGAATCGTGGCCGAAGCGCAATGCGTACAGCCTGTCCGATATACAACCTTTGATTGCGCGACTTTGCCAAGTTTCGCTCGAGGAGCTCATAGGCAAGGGGGGCGGGCCACGGGTCATGTTCGCCCGCCAGACCGCGATGTACCTGATGCATGTGGTCTACGGCTTCAGCCTGACCCAGATCGCGGCGTCCTTTGGCCGTGACCGCTCTTTGGCATCGCAGGCCTGTCACAGGATCGAGGACCTGCGCGATGATCCCTGTTTCGACCATGAGATGACCCAGCTTGAAGATCTGCTGCGCAGCGCCGGCGCGAATCGGGGCACACCATGAGTGCGCCGGGTCTGGCGGAAGGCGAGATCGCCCGTGAAGCCCGCCGCGTGCTGCGCAGACTGATGGCACGAGACGCCGCGCTGGCGCCAAACCCGGCCGGGGCAGGCTATGCGCTGATGGCGCCGGGACGCGAGGGCGTGAAGCAGCGGTTAATCGTGTCAGCCGTGCTGGTGGAGGCGTTCCTGCGCCGGGATTGGATCGCGCCGGCACTGGAGCGCGCGCAATGGTTCGTGCTGAGTGACCCCGGTTTGGGTTGGGTCAAGCGCGCGCTTGCCGACGAGAATCCGTTCGCCACGCAGCATCGGATCGAAACCCGGCGCGCCATCGCCGCACCCGACGGCACTTCGCGCACGCTTACGGTCAATGACGGGGAATCGCCGCTTGGCTGGCTGTTCCGCCGCAAAGGGCCGGACGGGCGGCCGCTGATCACGGAATGGCAATTCAAGGCCGGCGAAAGATTGCGCACCGATTTCACCTTGGCCCAGCTCAATCCGCGGCTCGGCGTCGATCTGACTGCACCCGTCGTGGCCGGCCGGCGCGGGGCAAAATCGGACACGCTGTCCGAGACCGTGCTCGCGGCCAAACAGCGTTTTGCCCGTGCCATCGCCTTCGTGGGGCCGGGCCTTTCGGACCTGCTCATCGACGTGTGCTGCCATCTCACCGGGCTGGAAGCGGCCGAGAAGCAAAAGGGCTGGCCGCAGCGTTCTGCGAAGATCGTGTTGCAGATCGCGCTCGACCGGTTGGTGCGGCATTACCGCATGGGGCCGGTCGTCGGCACCGGCTCCGGCGTGCGCGCCTGGGCCGCCGAAGAATCGTAGAAAAGGCGCAGCCCGCGAAACCAGAGCCGCCGAGGGACGGCCGCAAGTCGCGCGGGCTGCTGACAAGCATGAGGGGGAGAGGACCACTCGCGCTTGGGATCGGAAAACGAAGTCTATGCAGGGATGCTACACGCCTTGTTTTGCCCAAGCCTGAAGTGAATCGTTAAAAGGCGATCCAATTCGCCATTCCGCCGGGAAAAGCAATTTTTCGCCGCGTCATGCTTAGAAATGTCCTACGAAAATCGCAGCATTTCGCGGCAAAGGCGGTACGAAACCTGCCGGGCCTTCAGCATTCGTTAAGCATCCTTTGCGAGGATAAAACAACGCCAGGTCCGGGTAAGGACTCGGCAATGCGGTTTCGGGACATCCACGTGCAGCGCTTCGATATAGACAAGAACACTCTGTCGCCGCGCCGGAATTTCGTCCGGACACAGAGCATCAAAGGATGCCTTGGGCTTGTCCTCTGTGTGCTCTATGCCACGCTGGTGGGCGGACCCGATCTCGGCGAAGCCATGGTGTTCCTGGTGGTGGTCGCGCCGCTCGGCCTTGCCTTGGCAGGCCGTTTGCCTATCGCGCTCGAAACCCTTGAGGGCATCTCGCTCGGCATTGTCGCGGCCCTGTTGTCGCTGCTGATTTTCTTCACGGGCGGACTGGCATCCCCGTTCCTGGTATGGCTGGTGCTGGTGCCGTTCGAAGGGGCGCTGATCGGCCGCCGCGGCGCGGTTGTGTTCGCCGGCGCCATTGCTTTTGCGGGGCTCGCCGGCGTTGCCGCCGTGCAATTTGCCGGCTTTCTCCCCGCCTCGCGTCTGCCGGAGCCGCATGTTTTGCTGATCGGCGCCGCCCTTCTGGTGGCGATCGCACAGGCCTCCGCCATGGCCATCGCGGCACAGGAACGCCGTCAGGCGACCGATGCGGCCCTCGAAGCGGGCGAGGCGCGCTATCGTTTTCTCGCCGAAAGCGCGCTCGATATGATCACGCTGCACGCGATGGACGGGAGTATTCGCCTCGCCAGCCCTGCATCCCAGGGCTTGCTGGGCTACGCGCCGGGCGAACTGGCCGGGATGGCGCCGGCAGAGCTGTCCCATCCCGACGACCGCCACGCGGTCGAGATCGCCTTTGCCGAAGCGCGCATGGGCCGCTCGGCCGCGGCCGAGCTGCGGTTTAAAACGAAAAAAGGCACCTATGTCTGGAGCGAGCTGCGCTGCCGGCCGGTGCGCGGCGAGATTGTCGCGGTGACGCGCGACATCACCCGAAGGAAAGCCCATGAGCGCCAGCTAATTGAAGCGCGCGACCAGGCCGAAGAAGCGAGCCGCGCCAAATCGCGCTTCCTCGCCAACATGAGTCACGAGCTGCGCACGCCGCTCAATGCCATTATCGGCTTTTCCGAGGTGATGACGCAGCAATTGTTCGGGCCCTTGGGCACGCAGCGTTATCTCGAATATACGCGGCTGATCAACGAAAGCGGCTCGCACCTTCTGGGGCTGATCAATTCCATCCTGGATATGTCCAAGATCGAAGCCGGCCGCTTCACCGTTGTCCCGCAGCTTTTCGATCTGGAAGATATTGTCAATCAGGCGCGCGGATTCGTGTCGCTTCAGGCCGAGCGTGCCGGCATCGAGCTCCGGCACAGCATCGCGCCGGCGGTGCGGCAGGTGCGCGCCGACAAGCGCGCCGTGTTGCAGATCCTGATCAACCTGCTCTCCAACGGGGTGAAATATACCCAACAAGGCGGGCATGTTTCGGTGACCGCCGAGCTGATTGCGGGCGGCCTGCAAATTGCGGTCTCCGATACCGGCGTGGGTATTGGCGAGGCGGACCTCGCGCGCCTCGGCCAGCCTTTCGAGCAGGTGGAAAGCGAATACACGCGCTCCAAGGAAGGAACCGGCCTCGGGCTCGCACTCGTGCGGGCGCTGACGCACCTCCATGGCGGCACCATGACGCTCTCATCGGCGCTCGGCGAAGGCACCTGTGTGCGCATCATGCTGCCCAACGCCGTCCAGTCCGCCGAGGACCGCGACGCGGTACAAGTACAAGCGGTCGCGTAAGTCACGCCACGAAAATCGGCTAGGGTGCGATTCGCAGACCTTGTGAATCCGCGTCCATGCCCCGGCTCAAAAGCGCGCTCTATGTCCAAGCCGTGATCCGCCGCGCCGAAGTGGCGGGGGCGGGCGCCTATCTGGTGCGCCGCGGGGCCGAGGAAGCCGGCGCAGTGTTCGTAAAGCTGAACCGGCTGGACGGCACCTGCGTGGTGCTGAGCCCGGCGCGGCGTGGCGAGGAACGCGTTTGGACCCGGCCGCTGGGCGAAACCACAGACGAGGCCCGCGCGTCGGACTATTTCGCGCGGCAAATCCGCTTCGACCCCGATATCTGGATCGTGGAGATCGAAGACCGCGAGGGCCGTGCCTTCGTGGACGAACCGATCGTGTGAAACCGGTCTAAATCTTGCCTCTCAGCTCGACCAGATTGCCTTCCGGATCGCGGATATAGACGGCGCGCTCGGGCCCTTCGTCATGCTCTTCCTCGATGGCAATGCGTGCCCGCTTCAGCCGGCGGCGCAACGCCGCATCGTCGAATCGCAACAGCCGCAAACAGAAATGGTGAACATTCTCGCCGTTGCCGCGGGCCGAACGCGCCCATGCGCCTTTCTTGCTCGCCGCGTTCACCAGCACCAGCGCCGCATCGCCGGAGATGAGCTCGGTCATGCCCCATTGCGGCATTCTTGCCGCGATGCGGAAGCCCAGGACCGTCGTGTAGAAACGCAGCGTGGCCGCATGTTTGCGGCACGTCAGCGACAGATGATCGAAGCCGGAGATGGGAAGCCGCGCCATGTGAGGACGCTAGCACAGGCTTCGTCTTTTGCGCGATACGCGCCCGCGACGTATAGATCGATGGGGCTCATCGAATCTCCTTCATGCCTTGGCTTCAATTGCAGAGCGCGTTCGGACTTATTGTGCTTGTGCTCGTGGCCTGGGCGCTGTCGGAGAATCGCCGCGCCGCCTTCTCCTTACGGCTGGTGGGCACGGCGCTGGCGCTGCAGATCGGGATCGCGCTTCTGCTGCTGGAACTGCCGGGCGCGCGGGCGGGACTCTATTCGCTGAACCATGTCGTGGACGCGCTTTCTTCGGCGACGGGCGCCGGCACTGCGTTCGTGTTCGGCTATGTCGGCGGCGGCGCGCCGCCCTTTGACGTCACCAAAGCGCAGAACCTGAACAGCCTCGCGTTCCAGGCCTTGCCGCTGGTGCTGGTGATGTCGGCGCTGTCGGCGCTGCTCTGGCATTGGCGCGTGCTGCCGGTGATCGTGAAAGGTTTCGCTTATGTGCTGCAGAAGACGCTCGCAATCGGCGGCGCGGTGGGGCTCGGTTCGGCCTCGACGGTTTTTCTCGGCATGATCGAGGCGCCGCTGCTCATCCGCCCCTATCTCGCGAAGCTGACGCGCGCGGAGCTGTTCATGCTGTTCACGGTGGGAATGTCCACCGTGGCCGGTACGGTGATGGTGCTCTATGCCAGCGTGCTGGAGCCCGCAGTGCCGGGCGCGCTCGGACACATCCTGGTGGCGTCGTTCATCTCCCTGCCGGCGGCCATCCTGGTCGCGCGCCTGATGGTGCCGGGCGAAAGCACCACGCCTGCCGAAGCCCATTCCGCGATTGTCTACCGCTCCAGCATGGATGCCATCGCGCGCGGCACCGAGGACGGGCTGAAGCTCTATCTCGGGATCGTCGCTATGCTGATCGTAATGGTGGCGCTGGTGGCGCTGGCCGACATCGTCATCGGCGTGCTGCCGCCGGTGGGCGGCGCCCCGCTGACGGTGGAGCGCATCTTCGGCTGGCTGTTCTGGCCGCTGGTCTGGCTCTATGGTGTGCCGGCAGCGGAAGCTTCGGATGCCGCCGCATTGCTCGGCACCAAGACGATCCTCAACGAATTCATCGCCTATCTGAAGCTGGCGGCCTTGCCCAATGGCGTGCTCAGCCCGCGTTCGCGGCTGATCATGCTTTACGCGATGTGCGGCTTCGCCAATCTGGGGTCAGTCGGAATCATGATCGCCGGGATTTCCGGCATGGTGCCGGAACGCCGCCAGGAAGTGGTGGAGTTGGCGCTAAAGGCACTCGTCGCCGGCACCATCGCGTCGGGCATGACGGGCGCGGTGGTGGGAATCCTGCCCTGATTGTTGCGGGATCATCTTCCCCCCCAAAGAACTCTCGCCTCCGGGAAATGGGTTAAACTGCGCAGGCGCGATTTCCGCGCGGCAGGACGACGGGGGCTTGGGACATGGCAGATTTCACAAGCAGGGGATTGCCTCTGTCGCAAAGTGGCTTCGATGCCGCCAGAGATGCCATGGCCGTCGACGATGCGGCCCTTTGGGCCGTGCTCTCTGTTGAAACGTCGGGTTGCGGTTTTCTTCCCGACCGCCGGCCGAAGATTCTGTTCGAGCGGCATATCTTCCGGCGCCTGACGGGTGGAACGTTCGACTCGGTCGCGCCCGATGTCAGCGGTCCCAAGACCGACGATTATGGGCCAGGCGGCGCGCACCAATATGAACGCCTTCAGGTCGCCCGCCGGTTGGACGAGGACGCCGCCTTGAAAAGTGCCTCCTGGGGGTTGGCGCAGATCATGGGCATGAATTACCAGGCCGCCGGCTTTGACAATGTGCGCGACATGGTGACGGCGATGGTCGCGTCGGAAGATGCTCAGGTCAAAGCCATGGCCAATTTCGTCAACGCGAATGCCATGGCGAAGGCCTTGCGCACTCGCGATTGGGCGGGTTTCGCCAGCGCCTATAACGGACCCGGTTTCGCCGCGAACAATTATGACGGCAAGCTCCGGGACGCATTTGCGGCGTTTTCGGCCGGGCCGATGCCGGATTTGCGTGTGCGTGCGGTCCAGGTGCTCCTGACCTACAAGGGATTCTCGCCGCAGGGAATCGACGGCATAGCCGGCCGGCACACGACGGATGCCGTAAAGGCCTATCAAACCTCCTTGGGCGTGCCGGCGACGGGGAACATCGACGATATTTCTCTCGTGGCGGCGTTCGACACGCCCCCAGCCTGACGGCAATGTTGGCTATGTTGGAGCTTGATCTAGGCCTGCCGTTTGTGGTCATCCATGGAAAATGCCTGCCAAGGACAGTCTTCCCAAATTGCTCACCGAGATTCGCGCCTGCCGCGTCTGCGCGGGCGATCTCGAACATGGCGTGCGGCCCGTTCTGCGCATCAGCCGGACCGCGCGGCTGTGCATCGCCGGGCAGGCGCCGGGCATCCGCGTCCACAACAGCGGCATCCCCTACAACGATCCGTCCGGAACACGTTTGCGTGCCTGGCTCGGCATCGGCCCCGACGCGTTCTATGATGAAAGCCGCGTTGCCATCGTGCCGATGGGGTTCTGCTTCCCCGGCTATGATGCGGCGGGCGGCGACCGGCCGCCGCGTGCGGAATGCGTACGCCTGTGGCACGACCGGCTGTTTGCCGCCGCGCCGAAATTCCAACTGGTGCTTGCCATTGGAACCTATGCGCAAGCCTATCATTTAAGGGCGGGCGCCCGGAAAACGATGACGGAGACGGTGCAGGCTTGGCGCGAATATGGTCCGGTGATACCGCTGCCGCATCCGTCGTGGCGCAACAATGGATGGTTGAAAAAGAATCCGTGGTTCGAATCCGAGCTTCTTCCCGATCTTCGCAGCCGCGTCGCGGATATTCTGTCTTGCGCGCGCTGATGGTCGCCTTCGCGGTGCTGACGACGGCCTGCGCGCCGCGTATCGCGGCCGAGGGGCCGGAAATGCGCTTGCCTTCGATCGAGCGCGGGCAGGGGACGGGCGTCGACACCGACCGCTATGTCACCCGCGACGGTCTTCGCCTCGGCCTCACCCATTGGGATGCGCAAGGACCCTTCGCGGTGATCGTGGCGCTCCACGGCATGAGCGATTATTCCAACGCCTTTGCCATCCCCGCGCCGTTCTGGGCCGAACATGGCATCACCACCTATGCCTATGACCAGCGCAGCTTCGGGCGCTCGCCCGGACCCGGTGTCTGGCCCGGCAATACGATGCTGCGCCGCGACCTGGCCGATTTCGTGGACGCGGTGAAGACGCGCCATCCGGGGCTGCCGGTCTATGTGCTGGGTGAAAGCATGGGCGGCGCGGTGGCAATGACGGCCTTTGCCTCCGATACGCCGCCCAAGGCCGATGGGCTCATCCTGGTCGCCCCGGCGGTGTGGAGCCAGAGGACCATGCCTTTGTACTACCGGGTGGCGCTGTGGACGACAGCCCATACGTTCCGCTGGTGGGCGCTGTCGGGATCGGGGCTGAAAATCATGCCGAGCGACAATATCCCGATGCTGATCGCCATCGGGCGCGATCCTTTGTTCCAGAAGCGCACGCGGGCGGATGAGATTTACGGCCTCGTCTCGCTGATGGACGAAGCCTATGAATCGCCGTCGCACCTCAACAAGGTGCCGCTGATGCTGGTTTACGGCGGCAACGATCAGATCATTCCGAAAGGACCGACCGAGCACGTGCTGTCCGAGCTCGGTCCCAATGCGACGGTGAAGCGCTATCCCAATGGCTATCATATGCTGCTGCGCGATCTCGATGGCGGCCCGCGCTGGGCGGACATCGCGCTCTGGGTCGGGGCGCAGGCGCGCAAGCGGACCGGTCCGGCCATGGCGGAGCGCTGACGGCGTGCTAGTTTCGCAGGAAGGGGTTTGCGGGAGACAATCATGAAAATTCGAGTGGCGATGGGCTGTACGGCATTGCTCGCGATGTTGGCGCATCCGGCCGTCGCGGCCGATGCGCCCGCGCTGGAGATCGCGTCCCAGGGCTATCTCTTCGCCGGCGGCAAATATGCCGAAGGGCCGGACGGCAAGACCATGGCCGGACAGGCCTATGTCGAATATCAGATCCCGAAGAACCGCACGCATCCTTTTCCCATCGTGATGATCGAGGGGGGCGGGCAGAGCGGCTCCAATTTCACCGGCACGCCGGACGGCCGCGAGGGCTGGGCGCAATATATGCTGCGGCAGGGCTATGCGGTCTATGTCGTGGACCAGCCGGGGCGCGGGCGCTCCACGCTGTCGTCCGTGTACGGAAAGACGGCGATCTCCTCGGTGGCGACGATCGAACAGCGCTTCACCGCGCCCGAACGCGCCAAGATGTGGCCGCAGGCAAAATTGCACACCCAATGGCCCGGTACGGGCGTGGCGGGCGATCCGGCCTTCGATCAATTCTATGCCGAGCAATTGCAGGTCATCGCCGATTTTCCCAAGCAGCAGGAATTGAATCGCGATGCGGAGGTTGCGCTGCTGGATAAAATCGGCCCTGCCATCGTGCTGATCCATTCTCAATCCGGCGCGTTCGTGTGGCCGATTGCCGATGCGCGGCCCAATCTGGTGAAGGCCATCGTCGCGGTCGAGCCCAATGGTCCGCCGGTCTACGATGTCGTCTACAAGGGCGCGCCCGATTATTTCAGCCAGGGCCCGCTGACCAAACCTTATGGCATCACGGCGGTGCCGCTCACCTATGACGGAATCGCGAATGCGTCTCAGTTAGAATTCGTCGAACAGGAAAAGGCGGATGGTCCCGATCTTGTCAAATGCTGGCGCCAGAAGGAACCGGCGCATCAATTAAAGAATCTCCACAATATTCCCGTTGTAATTATTTCTTCGGAAGCGTCCTATCATGCGCCTTATGATCATTGTACGGCGCAATATCTGGAGCAGGCGGGCGTGAAGAACGAGCATATCCGTCTGGCGGATCGCGGCATCCACGGCAATGGCCACATGATGATGCTGGAAAAGAACAACCTCCAGATCGCCGCAGTGATCGCAGACTGGCTCGGCAAAACGCTTCACTGAAGGGATTTCATGCGTATACGGATTTTATGGTTCGCCGCGGCGTGCGGCGCAGGGCTCAGTGTTGCCGCGGCGCCTGCTTCTGCCGACGGTGTGAAAACGGCCGGCGAGATATTGCGGATCGCTTTGCCCGTCGCGGCAGGTGGATTCTCGCTCTACAAGGAAGATTATGACGGCGTCCTGCAATTGGGCGTTTCCGAAGTGTTTTCGGAAGGCGCGTCGTTGGTCTTGCAGCACTTCGTCCACGAGCAGCGCCCGGACAAGTCCGATTACAAATCCTTTCCTTCCGATTCCGCGGCGGTCTCGTTTTCTGCGGCGAGTTACATGCAGATTCGCTATGGCTGGAGCTATGGGTTGCCGGCCTATGCGCTCGCCGGGTTTGTCGGCTATTCCCGTGTCGAGGCAAAAAAACATCATTGGGGCGATGTGCTGGCCGGTGCCGTGCTCGGCTGGGGCGCCAGCGAGATCACGACCGTCCGCTATCGGAACGTCAACATCAACGCCTCGCCCGGCTTTGGCGAAACGCCGCTGGGATTTTCGCTGACCGCGAATTGGTAGCTGAAGAATTCATCGGATGTCATGCCCGCGAAAGCGGTCATCCAGAAAATATTGAAAATGTCTGGATTCCCGCCTGCGCGGGAATGACATTGAAAGGGATGCGCTTCAATGCGCAGCGATAGCGCTTATTCCGCGACGGGGTTGTTGCGGTTGCCGCCATTGGTCAATTGCTGACCGCCGGGAAGCTGCGCCGACAGAAGCTGTCCGCCGCGCGAACCGTCCTTCAGCGGATGCAGGGTGATGACCACCTTGTCGCCCGGCTTGACGCTGTCCGGCTTCCAGCCGCGCTGCGCCTGCTGTCCGGGCGAACCCATTTCGAGCGCCCATTGCATCGGCTTGCCGGTCGTCTGATCGTCGACCATCACGCGCAGCCAGGCATGGGGATTGGTCCATTCGAATTCCTTGACCGTGCCGGTGAGGGTGACGGTCTTGGCGGAATCGAACATGGCGAAGGAATGATGCGCGGAGGCCGGGGCCGCAAGCGCCAAAGCTGCAACGGCAAGAAGGCTGAAGGCTTTGATGTTCATCGAGGCGTCTCCCAATCGACCTGAGTGGCCATCGCTGTTTTCGGAATTTCTTGCACTATACGGCAGGCCCCGGCATGCCTGCAAGAAAGGGCAAGATTTGGCACTGTTACAGTTTGAGTTTGTCCGGGGTAACAATCCGGGGCGCATAGCCGGTATCGCGGCCTCCCTTTCTGGCTAGGCTTATGCCATATTGAGACTATGTTTTATTGGAAAAACCCCGGGGCTCAACTAATCGCGACTGTGGCGGGATGGACCATTGTAGCGGCGGGAACGATTTATCTTGCCGGCGGTTTTTCAAACGCTCTTTCCGTTGATTTTGGCATCGTTCCTCTGGTTGGAACGATTGTTCTTGGTGCGGCGCTGGCGGGCGTACACGTCGGGGTAGGCGCACTGCGAAACCGTCGCGGAGAAGAATAGGATGCCAAAAGGACCCCAAGGCCAGACTCCTCTACCGCCGTCATGGCTTCGGTGGCTGCTGATTACCGGCCTATTTCTGGATATGACCGCTGTATGGCAGCATTGGGGTTGGTTTCCACAAGGCGCGTTCGTTGGCGCAACTTGCGTGTACGTGCTCTGGGGTTCGCGTGCCCAAAGGTCCTAACGGCCAGAAGCGCCCCGCCATTTACCTTGTTCGGTCTTTCGCTCGCAGAAAGTCGTGAAGGTTTTTTCGGCCTCGGCAATAGGGCTCAAGATCGGCCCCTTCGATGCCGCTGCCGTCTTCCGTCTCTATACGGACGAATGGCATCGCGTCTCCCATTGCGAGGCATGTGCAGGCTTGGTCGAGCGCGTCTTCGAACTTCGCGTGGTAGGTAATCTCTGCTTCGGGAAGGTTCATGCGCATCGGGCTGACGATCAGTTTGAACCGCATACATCCCCCTTAGAGCATTATTGCTTCAGTTTGAATCGCATCTGGCAGAGATGTCATTCCCGCGCATGCGGGAATCCAGGCTTTTTTCAATATTTTCTGGATGCCCGCCTTCGCGGGCATGACACTTGCTGCTTCACGCCCAACAAAATTGCGCCCCAAGCGCCGACCGGGAGACCAATCCCCCCATTCATCGCGTTGCGTTGCCGATCACTCCAGCGGCGGTCCGCCGGTCTGGCCCGGCAGACGCGCGGTGGGCCGTCCGACCGCGGGGCCGGTGCGGCCGAGTTTCGTTCCGTCGGCGAGTTGGGCGGCGAGATACATTCCCCCGCGCGAACCGTCCTTCAAGGGATGGATGGTCAGGGTGATGGCGTCACCCGGCTTTACCGTATCCTTCTTCCAGCCATCATAGGTCGAGCGCGGGACCGAACCCATTTCGAAGGCGTATTGCAGCGGCTTCCCCGTGGCCTGATCCGGCACCATCACGCGAATCCAGACATGGGGATTGGTCCATTCCAATTCGCGCACCACGCCTTTCAGCGTGACGGTCTTGCTCTGATCGAACATGGCGAAGGAATGATGCGCAACCGCGGGCGCAGCGATGCCGGTCAGCACCAGGGCGGCAAGACCAATGCGTTTTGCGTTCATCGGTCGAATCTCCTACGGGGCTGTTACTGAATGGCGGGGGCTCCGGCGCCACCGACCGTGCGGCCGTCGGGAAGCGTTGCATCGACAAGCTGGCCGCCGCGGCTGCCGTCTTTCAGGGGGTGCATGCGGAGGGTGACCTTGTCGCCCATCCTCAGGCTGTCGGATTTCCAGCCGCGCCGAATCTGCTGGGCGGGCGGCCCCATCTCAAAGGCCCATTGCGTGGGCTTGCCCGTTGCCTGATCCGTGAGGGTCACGCGCAGCCAGGCATGGGGATTGGTCCATTCCAGCTCCTTGACGGTTCCCGTCACAGTGATGGTCTTGTCCGCATCGAACATGGCGAAGGAATGATGCGCGAAAGCGGGCGCTGCGATGGCGGCGAGAGTGACGGCAAGGCTGATTGTCTTAAGGTTCATCGAAGTCTCCTACCGGGCGTGAGGATGACGACGCAAACGAACGCGTGGGGATGAACGAAAAGCGACGCGCGGATTATAAGGCCGCGCTCCAGACGCCCACAAGAGAGGCCGCAAACGAAACAGGGCGGCTCCATCGGAACCGCCCTGTTGAAACTGTCGGCCGTGAAAGCCGAAGATCAATCGGCCCCGCGCGGATTGCCGCGCTGGCCACCGTGACCGAGCTTGGTTCCGTCGGGCAGCGTGATCAACAGCATGGTGCCGCCGCGCGTGCCGTCCTTCAGCGGGTTGATCTCGATGGCGACCTTGTCGCCAGGCTTCACGATGGTGGGCGTCCAGCCGATGCGGGACTGCTGACCGGTCGAGGCCATTTCGATCGACCACGTCTTGGTCTCATGGGTGGTGGCGTCCTCTACATTGACGCGCAGCCAGCAATGCGGATTGGTCCATTCCAGCTCCTTCACGGTGCCGGTCAGGTTGACGACCTTTTCCTGGTCGAACATCGAGAAGGAATGATGCGCCAATGCGGGCCCCACGAGCGCGGTCGCGGTGGCAAGGGCAAGCCCAAAGCTTTTCAATTTCATCGAAGATCGCTCCCAGAAAAGACCAATGCGGAATGGCAAAATATATAGGGCGGCTCTCCGTTTCTCGCAAGGCGACATTGGGTCCGGTTTGGCGGCATCGTAAAGACCGCCGCCATACTGCAATTGCGAAGCAACATCTGCCACAAAACCTATGGCTTCGGCTCTTCCCCTGGAGTAGAAAATCTTCCGGAAGCGGCGTGCCCGGTGCAAACCCGCGGCAGCGCGAATTTTTCGGATTGGAGAAAATCGATGCGTCGACTCGCATTCGCAGTAGCGGCCCTTATTTTGGCGGCGGTCCCGGCCCAGGCGGCGTGGAAAGCGGTCAAATTTCCGCAATATGGCTTCGGCGTCGATTTCCCGGCCGAACCCAAGACGACCAAGGGCGAATATCGCGGCGTCATCGCCGGCCGCATGCCGAGCACCATCATCGGCGCCGAGCTGGAAGGGACCATTTACCAGGTCGAGATCGTCGATTTCTCCAACCGCCTGGTCGAGACGCCGGTGCTGCTTGAGGAAGCCGTGTTCCTGGCGACCCAGGATGGCAAGCTGGTGTCGGACGTGACCGCGCGCACCGACAATGGCGCCAAATTCGCCAAATATGGCCGCCGGGTTACCACCCTGACCAAGGACGGCGGCAAGAAGATCACCGAGCTTTATCTGGTCGGCGGCCGGCTCCTGATGTTCGAAGGCATCATCACGCCCAAGGGCGACATCGAAAATCCCGAGGCGGCCCGCTTCCAGGATTCCATCCTGTTCAACCTCGACCGGGATTGGACCATTCCGCCTCCGCTGCCGGCCAATGCGGCGGACGGCCCGCGCATCCTGGCGCCGATCCGTCCAGGGCAGCCGGTCCCCAACGGGGGCTGACGCCTAGTACGCAATTTGTTGGACTTGAAGCAGCAAGTGTCATGCCCGCGAAGGCGGGCATCCAGCAAATATTGAAAAAAGCCTGGATTCCCGCGTGCGCGGGAATGACATCGCAGCGGGATGCGATTCAAACTGAAACAACAACACTCTAGTGCTTTTCGGGCGGGGTTTCGCTGTTGAGGCTGGGTTCCAATATTTGGACGGCCTCG